>CAIXPZ010000087.1 GCA_903921455.1 uncultured Verrucomicrobia subdivision 3 bacterium
ACTAACCGGATGACGTCCCGCTGAAACCTGCCCACGACGCTCTAACGTGTCGCGACAATCCTAGTGCATGATTCAGAACCATGCACATGAAAACAAAATACACAATGTTCCGGCGCAACGGAATCTATTATTCCCAAGATTCGGCGACCGGCCAGCAAAAAAGTCTGCGCACCCGCGACGAAGCCGATGCGTTGCAGCTGCTCAACGCGCGCAACGAGGCGCACCGCCAGCCGGTGCTGAACCTGCACCTGGCCCGCGCCTATCTGACCGCCAGCGATCCGGCCTTTGTGGAACGCACCTGGCAGACCGTCATGGCGCAGTTGCAAGCCCGCGGCAAGGACAGCAGCCGCGAGCGTTACGCCAGCGTGTTCAAGTCACCATCCTTTGACGGCCTGCGAAATAAAAAACTTCTGGAAACGACCGCCGATGATTTTTTCGCGGTGTTCAAGGAGAACAAAGTTGCCATCACCTATTTTCTAAAGCGGCTGCACAACTTCGCCCTGAGCCTGGGCTGGATTGCCCTGCCGATTGTGGCGCCGTATCTCTGGCCGAAATACGAACCCAAAGACCGGCGCGGCATCACGCTGGACGAGCATCAAAACGTCTTGGCAAAAGAGAAACAGGCGGAATGGAAGCTGTATCTGGAACTGCTCTGGGAAACGGGCGCGGCGCAGAGTGACGCGGCGAACTTCAAGGCCGAGGACATCGACTGGCAGACGCGGACGATTTCCTACTTCCGGCAGAAGACCGGATCGCTGGCCCAGTTCACGATTAGCCAGAAGCTGGAAACCGTCTTGAGCCATCTGCCAACCACCGGTCCGTTGTTCCCGAATCTATCCACGTGGTCAGAGAGCGACCGCGCCAGTCGTTTCCGCCGCCGCTGTCACAAGGCGGGTGTGACCGGCGTGACGCTGCATTGCTACCGTTACGCCTGGGCGGAGAGAGCAAAAGTGGTGGGAATGCCGGAGCGGTTTGCGCAGGCGGCGCTGGGCCACAACAGCAAGGCGATTCATCGAGCCTATGCGAAGAAGGCCGTCATCATCGCGCCATCGCTTGAGGACTACGAAAAGAAGGCGGCGGCCTTGCAGCCAGCAGTGACGGCTTGAGGCCGGTTGAAAACAAAAAAGCGGTTGAGTCTGACGGCTCAACCGCTTTTGATTTTTTTGTGCTGGCCACATTAACCGCTCGTGCTGGCCAGATCGCTTTCGCGTGCATTTCCGTCGGGCGGCAGGGATAAGGCCGGGACTGGTGGCCGCAGCGAAAGAAGTTTGCGGGCGTTCTTCTTGTGCCAATGCTGGTAGATGGTGGCACTGACGCGCACCAGCCAGTTGCGGTCTTTGGCAGATTCCAATAAATCCGCCGTGGCAAAGAACTTGATGCCATTGGCCGGCGGATTGCCGAGCGGCTTGATCAATTTGGCGGCGACGAGCGCCGGAATATCATGCGACTGGCAATTGATGACCCAGGCGGCTTGCTCGGCGGTGAGGCGGGCGGGCAATTGGCCCAGCAAATTAAGAAAGCGCTGTTGCTCGTCTTTCATTGCGCGCCTCCTTTCCCGGAATTATCCGGCGGCGTCACCACGGCGGCCTCGGCCGCATTCACCATTCCGCGCAACGTGCCGTAACGATGCGCCAGGAACCACCCGCCGACGCCTACGGCCACGCCGAACAGGATCAACATTTCGTGGCCGACCACCAGCGTTGGCAAAATCATGAGGGCGAGACCGCCCGCAGTGATGGCCACACTTGTCGTCACGCTGCCGATGATGACTTGCAGAGGTGGGTAGAACAAAGTCGCCAGTCCCAACAAGAACAACGCGACGCCGACCCAAACAATGCCGCTGAGGCTGGCCAGCTTCGCGCTTAATTCGCGCGCCGTGTCCTTCTGAGCCGCGCCCAGCTCGCTACTGGCTCGCGTCTCTTCATGTTCAACCACTGACATCGGCGCACTGATTAGCAACGAGGAAGCATTTGTCACGAGCGCTCCGCCCGCGTCGGCGCTGACTCGCGTCTCCACCATGCGAGATCCAGCCGGCACGGTGTAAGATTTGGTGCGAACAGTCTCCTGATCCTGCCGCGATGCTTGGGCAGGGTTGTCGCCCTGGCTGACGGCCTGTTCTATGTGTCCAGCCGACTGGCTGGTGCTGGCCTTGCCGCCCTTGAGCGGCGCAATGGTGCAGCCGGAGAAAAATACGGCGGCCAGCAGCACGGCCACCGCCGCCGCAAGTTTACCAGTGCGACTCGAATTTTCTTGTCGGCTATTCAGCAAAGTCACCAACTCCTTCGCCCGCTCTTTCGCGCAACCAACACAGAGCAGGATGGGCGGCTTGCCATCGGCTTCAACTGTAATCCCCCACGGGTAATCCTGTCCCCAGCGGGTTCCCAAATAAACAGCAGCATATTTTTTCATAAATTCCTCACTTCTTCCGTTTCTTGCATTTCTTGCGTTCAATGGTCGGGTTCATCATGGTTCCTTTCTTTCCTGAAAACGGCGCAGCTCATACGCGCAGTCATTGAGCGCGGCGGTGTTGTGGTCAATGCAGACGGCGAGCTTCAGCGCGGTCTCATTTTGTTTGTCGATGATTTGCGCCAGCGCGGCGTGATGTTCATTCCGCAATTCCTTGTGATCCTCAATCACCGCCTGCAACTGGCGCACGAGCCAATAAATCACCACGCCGCCGCCGATGAGCAGCAGGCAGAACGCAGCCAGGAACAACCACCGGTCATTCATCCCGGCGGCATGATCCACAGCATTGATAACTTCGTTCGGTGTCATACGCGCACAAGTTTTACGGACCCACTTTTCGATTTAATCAGCGCGCCATATTTCGCCAGCAACGCCTGGACGACGGCGGAGATGATTGGACGCGTGTCAGATTTGTCGTAGCC
>CAIXPZ010000088.1 GCA_903921455.1 uncultured Verrucomicrobia subdivision 3 bacterium
TGAAAAACCGCCGGTTGGCGGTGGAACACCCTCGGAAAGTCGTCGCAGAATTGAAATCGAAAAATGACCGGACAGCAGTTTTATCCAGTTTTTAAAATAGTGAAATCGCGGTCATCAAAAACTAAACGGGACAGCAGTGAATACGAATATAACAAAAGCTGCGTCAGTCAGGGAATATTTCAAAATATGATTATGAAAATACAAATATTCTTTTTTACCGCACTGCTCGGCTTGACGATTGTTTCGTCCAGTGCCGACACGCAGACCAATCAGTCTGCGGTGGCTGAGTCCACATTACAGCACGATGCCCGCATGGCGTGGTGGCGCGAGGCGCGCTTCGGGATGTTCGTGCATTGGGGGCTTTACTCGGGTCTCGCCGGAACGTGGGACGGCAAGACGGTCGCCACCAACGGCGGCATGGAATGGATTCAGCAAAAAGTGGGCGTGAGTTCGGATATTTATGCGCAACGCGCTTTGCCGCTCTTCCAACCCAAGCCCGGGTTCGCTCGCGAGTGGGCGGCACTGGCCAAGGCGGCGGGCATGAAATATGTCGTCTTCACCACGAAGCATCACGAGGGCTTCGGTCTCTACGCGTCAAAGTTTGGTGACTACAACGCTGACGCGAAACTCAATCGCGATCTTGTGAAGGAAATCGTCGAGGCGCTGCACGCGGAAGGTTTGCGCGTGGGTTTTTATCATTCGCTGATTGATTGGAATCATCCGCAATATGCCTATGCCCGGTCCAAGCAGTTGCCGTATCCGCAGCGCGACCAGCCGTATCCGAACGGCGAGCGCGACCATGCCAAATACATTGAATATCTACATAACCAGGTCGGCGAGTTGATGTCGAACTACGGGCCGGTGGACATCCTGTGGTGGGATTACAGCGCGGTGGATTTTCAGGGCGACGAAGCGTGGCGCGCGTTTGACCTGATGAAAGAGGTGCGGGCGAAACAGCCGGGCATCATCATGAACAATCGGCTGTTTCGCGTGAAAGAAGCCGGCTGGGCGGGCATGGGCGAAGGAAATTTTCTATCGCAACTCGACACCCGCTGCGGCGATTTCATCACGCCCGAACAGCGCGTTCCCGCCACCGGGATGCCGGGGCTGGACTGGGAAAGCTGCATGACCATGAACACGACCTGGGGCTATAGCGACCACGACCACGCCTGGAAATCCAGCGAGACGCTCATCCGCAAACTTTGTGAGATTGCCAGCAAAGGCGGGAATTTTCTGCTGAACATCGGCCCAAAAGGCGACGGTAGCGTGCCACCGGAGAGCGTGGCGGGGCTGAAGGACATTGGCCGGTGGATGCAGGTGAATGGCGAGGCGATTTACGGAACGCAGGCAAGCCCGTTCGGCGAGCATGCGGAGTGGTGCTGCACGACCAAGCCGGGGAAACTCTATCTGCATATTTTTAACTGGCCGGCAAACGCGGAACTGAGGTTGCCAGAATTGCGGAGCAAAGTCGTTAAAGCCTATCTCCTAACCGACCACAACGAGTTAAAATTCAGTCAAGCCGCCGACGGCTTGGTCGTTTCCTTGCCCGCCGAAGCGCCGGATAAAATCGCTTCGGTCGTCTGCCTGGAAATTGCCGATCCAGCGGCCAAAGTCTCCAAGAGCGCCGAGGCGCAGGCAGCCGTTCCGCCGCCGATTGGCAGCACTCATCTCACGTCGGCGTCAGACGCCTCGATTCATCACATTGACCCCGATTCGCTCGACAACGATCAGATAAAACCCGACCTCTCGCTCGCCTACAAAAATGTCGGTGGTCTTGACCTGCCGATGGCCGTGTTCCTGCCAAAGGATTGCGCCTCGCTTGCCGAGCGGCGGCCGGTCGTGCTGTGCGTTCAAGGCGGCGGATATTTGGGTTGGACCGGAGGTGATTACACGACTTGGGATGGCGGCCTCTTTGCGCCGCACGCCCGATATTTTACCGCCCGTGGCGCCGTGGCCGTAACGGTCATGTATCGCAGCGTGCCTCGCCCAAACCGGGATCCCGAGGCTTTTGAAAAAGGCCCAAGCCTTTTTGATATTTATGCCGACTGCCGTTCGGCCGTTCGGTATTTGCGGAAGAACGCGGATCGTTTCGGAATTGATCCCCAGCGCATTGCGGCTTTGGGCGACTCGGCCAGCGGGCACATGGTTGCGTGTCTTGCCACCATTGACCGGTTTGACAATCCGGGCGACGATCTTTCCGTGAGCGCCAGACCGAACCTCGTCATCGCCTGCAACCCGGGCACCGATTTCTCCCATCCGAAACCGCCGACCTCGTTTGTCCCCGCCACGCCGCGTGCTTGGGAGGGCGATCACCCCCTCTCCCGCATAGATCGGGGCAAGGCGATCTCGCCACTTTGGAATGTGTCCACTTCCTCCGTGCCCACCTTGATCATGCATGGAACGAAAGACGATGTCGTCCCGCTGCGACACTCAACGGATTTTTATGACCAGATGAAAAAGGCGGGAGTCGCTTGTCGGTTGGATCTTATTCCCGAGGCGCGGCACGGCTTTATCGAACTTGGATTATCATCCAGCGGCACGGAATTCATTTCGGCCATGGCGACCGTGGATCAATTTTTAACGACGGCGGGATTTTTGGTGGGCAAGGGAGATTTGGCTTTCCCATCGCCACATGGGTGGCTGACCACCATTGCTTGCGACCGCATTTCCGGCGGCCGAGTGCCGGGAAGCAATGGTTTATCGCTTGCAGTGCCGGCGGTTCAAAAATCAGGTGTCGCCACCGTGGAGGTGGTTGAAGATAACCTGAAGGGGCGCGTATTGAAGATCGGGGCGAGAAAGGAAGGACTTGCGCTTGCCGGGCAGCAGGGCTTGGGTAGCGCCGCAACGGTGAGCCTTTGGATCAAGCCTGAAAAAGCCACCAGCACCTTGGTGCGCCGCTATGCCAACATCGGCAATTCCACTGGCTTCAAGCTGGCGCTGTCAAACAATGTGGTGACCTTGCAAATGGGGACAGTCTCCGTTACCGGCGGGACGCTCGCGCCCAATACTTGGTGCCACATTGTGGCGTCGATTGCCCCGGATCGGGCGGCGCTTTATCTCGATGATAAACTCGTGGGCGAACAACCACTCGCCGGGGTGAAGCTAATTGGCAACCATTTGATTGTCGGCGAGGACTACGCGGGCTTGATTTCCGAGGTTAAGCTTTTTGATGAAGCGAAAACGCCGAAAGAGATTGCAAAACCCTGAGTTCCGTCGGTGGGACGATGGTTTTTTCATCATCGGATGAGCCGTTGGCTCTGGCCAGATGGCCAATAGACGAAACTCACAATCACCAATAGATTGCAGAACAATCACCGCCAAACCGATACAATTATTCAACCAGCGAAATACCACTTTCCAAAATGACATCGCAAAAAACCCCAATTTTGATGCTGGTTTTGGCCATTGGCTTGGCAGCCTTTCCCGCCCACGCCAGCAGCTATTATGTGGCTACCAACGGAAATAATTCCGCCAACGGTTCGCTGGCAACGCCTTTCAAAACCATCCAGCAAGCGGCTTCGGTTATGGTGGCGGGCGATACCTGCTACATCCGTGCCGGCACTTATCGGGAAACGGTGACGCCGGTCAACTCGGGAACTTCCCTGAACCCGATTACCTTCACAAATTACAATGGCGAGCCCGTGCTGGTTTCTGGGTTGGACGTCATTACGAACCTTTGGACGCTGGACAGCGGCAGCATTTACAAAACCACGAAAGCCTTGACGATGGGCAGCATGAATCAGGTGTTCGTCAACGGCAGCATGGTGGAATTTGCCCGCTGGCCGGACAACACGGGCAGCATCACTTATTTTACAACCGCCAGCCCCACCTCCAATGGAACCCAAAGTCCCGATGGCACCACCAATTACCTGACGAACACCAGTTTTCCCTTCACCAACAGCGCTGACCTTAATGGCGCTACCTTGTGGATCTCGCCCGGCTTGCAGTGGCAGAATTACCTCGAACAGGTGCTTGCCTATTCGCCAGGAACCAAAACCATTGCCTACACTGCGCCGGTGCCGGGCAGTTCGTCGTGGACGGCACAGACGACCAGTTTGTTTTACCTGTTCGGATGCAAGGCGTTTCTCACAACCACCAACGAATGGTGGTATGACAGCACCAATCAAGTCCTGTATCTTTGGGCTCCGGGCAACGCTAATCCCAACACATTAACCGTGGAGTGCAAGGGGCGCGAATTCGGCTTTAGTCTGGGCAGTCGTAATTATATAACCGTGGGCGGGATTAATCTCAAGGGCTGCCGGATTGACGCCACATTTTCGAATGGGATCAAGCTGCGCCGGTTAAATTGCCAATACATCGCCCACAACACCGCCAGCAAAATGGAAGGGATTTATTTGCGGGGCAGCGCCAACGAAGTCACCGATTGCGAAATGGCTTATTCCTCTGCCAGCCTCCTGAATCTGGAACTGTCCAGCAACGGCAAGCTGATCAACAATTATGTGCATGACGGCGGCTACTTAACCACTTCGCGAATGTTCAAGGCGATGGGATCCGGTCACATCGTCAGCCACAATACCATCTGTGACTGTCCCGGAAACATGGTTCGTCTGGACATGCAGGGCGGCGTTTTCCAATACAATCAAGTTTACAACGGTTGCTGGGCGCTTCGGGATTGCGGCCTGATGTATAACAACTTTAACGACGGCCAGAACGTGGTCATCCAATACAACGTCTTCCATGACAACCTCAGCCAGAGCACCAATATGAGTCACGCCATTTATTTCGACGCAGGCACGTCGGACTACATCATCGTGCGGAATATTTTTTTCAACAACCAGATGAATGGGCTTAAAATCAACACGCCATTCCATCAACTGGCCTATAACAACACCTCGTATGCCAGCAGCCGATATGCCGTGCGCTATCAAGATTTACAAGGCACGCAAGATATGCCTTCGGATCGCCCGGATGGCATGGAGCTCGCCAACAATCTGATAACCTGTAATAACATTACAACCAATGCCGGTCCGCCGGTGGAGAATAATCCCTATAGTCTTTGTAATCTGGACCCGGCGGTCAGCAATCCGGATTACGTCAATCCTGCGGCGTATGACTTCCGCTTAACCGCCGTGTCGCCGGCCATAGACAAGGGCACTTTTGTATCCGGCATCACCACAAACTATCAGGGCCTGTTCCCGGACATTGGTGCCATTGAGTATGGGACATCGTTCCCCAAAGTTGGATACGATTTTACCAATCCGCCGCCGACCAATTTGCTCGTTCTGCCCGATCTCACCATTTACACCCACCGCAATCTCGTCAGCAACGGTTCGTTTGAGTTGGCTTCCGCAAGCGCCCCCGGTTGGACTCTGGGGGATGCCCAGACATTGTTTATCACCCAAACCTATGCGCAGGCTTTAAACGGCTTTAACGGCGCGCGGTTGGGCACCAATATTGATTCGGCATCCCAGACAATTTCCAACCTTATCCCGAACATGCGCTATGTCGCCACGGTCTGGGCCAAGGCCGACGCGGGCGAGACGGCGCAATTCAATGTCAGTAATTTTGGTGGGAGCACACTTTCGCTTTCCAGCACCGTCACCAACTGGTCGCCACTGGACATCTGGTTCACCAATGGATCGGCCAGCACGAAGGCCACGTTGCAATTGAAAAAGACCAGTCAGAACGGACAATACGTTTATATGGATCTTTGCGCTTTGAAGCAAAGTCCTTCTCCATTGCTGCCTATCCAGCCCAATTTCGTCTATGAAAACAACCCGCTTATCCTCGTCTCGAACGCCGCTCAATATCCTGTGCCGGGGGCGAAAGTGGCCTACTCGCTAATCAATGCTCCGGCGGGCGCAACCATTGACACCAACGGCGTTATCCACTGGCAGCCGGCTCCGAGCCAGGTTCCCAGCACCAACTCGTTTATCACCGTCGCCCAAGATCCGGCGATTCCCGTGCTGGCTTCCAGCAATGTTTTTACAGTGATTTTAAAAAACCAAGCTCATGCGTTGCTTTACGAAGGATTTGTTTCAGGCACCAACAATGGGAATGGCCAATATGTCGCCAACCCGGGAGCCGACACTACCGGTCGCTATAAATTCATTGCGGGTCAGAATCCGGCGGTGACTGGATTTCTCGGCAGTTGGATCGGGCTGACCGGCGCGCAGTATGAATTGGGAACTGCTCCTATTGCTTCACTAAGTTATTCCGGGGTTGCAACTACCGGGAATGCGGCCTTCCGTCAGTTCACCACCGGTGGCTCGACCCGCCAGCTTGATACCACCAACACTTTTGCCGGTTACAATGATGGCACCGGACAAATCGGCCGTGATGGCACCACGCTTTATTTCAGTTTTCTGATGAAGCTTGACAGCGCGACCAACGCTGGATCGCTGGGATTTGGCACCACCAACAACGGTGTTATGAACGAAGTCCAGGTGCTGGCCAATGGAACGAATATTGTCTTCAGCGCCAATGGCAACAGTTCGGCGACCGTGGTTGCCACCGACACGAACACGCATCTGTTCGCAATCAAATTACAATTTGGCGCAACGGATACAGTCAGCTTCTGGATGGATCCGACTGATCTGACAATCGAGGGCAATAATCCGCCCACGGCCACTTTGAGTATCACCAGTCCCGGCAGTGTTAATTTCTCCTACCTGACCATGCTGCGCGGCAGTTCGGGCGGCACGGTAGGACACGGCGTGGTGTTTGATGAACTGCGCTTTACCGGCAGCTGGGGCGACAACTTGTTTGCCAGCATCTACACCCTCCCGGCCATGCCAACAACTTTAACTTGGAGCAACAGCCCAACCAGTCTGCAATTGCAATGGCCGGCCAGCTACACCGGTTGGGTGTTGCAATACCAGACCAATACCCTCACGCAGGGCTTGGGCAACAACTGGTTGGATGTGGCTGGCTCCCAGCTTACGAATCAATGGTCGGCGCAAATCCAATCAACGAACCCGGCAATGTTTTTTCGTTTACGGGCACCGTGAATGGTAACAGGCCGTTGTGAAATATCCTCCAAATGATCAGGGCAAATATTTGTGAATATATTCATCAAACCTCTAATACTAGCTGCGTTTTTAGCCCTGGCGGTTACGACTTCAGCGCATGCGCAAACGGCTCAAGGACACGTCAAGACGGATAAGGCCAATGCGAACGGCCAAACAATTGCTGTCACCACGAATAGTCCATTGGAAAATGATCCGCGCGTTCAGGCTAACGGGAAAACCTGGCGTTTGGATAAGGCGGTGATCACCGATGCTTCATTGCCCCGGGTTTTGCTGGTGGGAGATTCGATTCTCAACGGATACTTGAACCGTGTTACCAAATCGATCCAAGGCAAAGCCAATGTGGATGCGTGGGTAAATCCGTATTTTCACTCGCAAAATTACAACAATCGTTTGGCAGTAGTGCTGACGAATGGACCTTATACCGTCGTGCACATCAACGCCGGTTTGCACGGTTGGCAGCCCGGTCGTATTCCGCCCGGTCAATATAAGCCGTTGAGTCGAGCCTTGATTGAAGTCATTCGACAACAATGCCCAAAGGCTTAGATTATCTGGGCCAACACGACTCCCATTATGCTCAAAGGGCAGCCATCCAGATTAGACCCGGAACTGAATCCCATCATCGTGGAGCAAAACCAAACGGCTGCCAAAGTGATGGCAGAGATGCAAGTTCCGGTAAATGATTTCTACGCAGTCGCGACCAACCACCTCGCGCTGGCCAAGGGCGATGGCTTTCATTGGATTGCGCCTGCCTATGAATTGTTTGCAACAATCGCTAACGATTCGATTTTGCGCGAGTTAAACTTGAGTGCACCGCTCCGGCATGAATGATTTCCGAACTGAGCCATCTGTGGTTTCTGGTCGGAGCTTGGCCACATTAGGTTTTTCCATATAGGCCATGACGAGGTTTACCGCTGCCGGTCCGTGTCAGGGCATTTTGCAAGGCACAAGTCGGTTGCCACCGGTTGCCGTAAATGACTTTTTAGTCCCCATTGAGGTGGATTTTGGCGGATTGAAAATCAGTGGCTGAGAAACGTGTATTGCCCTTATTCTGCAAGTGTTTATTGATTTTTGACGGTAATTTTCTGCGTGGCTTCAGTCTTGATAGGCCCGTCCGGCACGGACCGGCCCGCGAATTCACCAGCCAATAAACCTCAAAACGAAACCTCAACCTAAAACAAGCTCATGACTCGTAAACAAATCGCTTTCAATTTTTGTCTCGCCGGCCTTGCCGCTGTGATGCTGACCGGCTGCGCCTCGACCAAGGTCACCAACCACCAGCAATTCGTGACCGGCAAGATTGCGCGCCCCGGCACCATCTGGGTGTATGACTTCGCCGCCACCGCCGCCGATCTGCCCGCCGCTTCCACGCTGGCCGGTCAACCGGATCTGGACACCACCCCTCAAACGCCGGAGCAGATTGCGGAAGGGAAAAAATTAGGCAGCGAAATTGCCGCGGACCTGGTGGCGCAGATCAACACTCTGGGCATGAATGCCGGACTGGCAACGGCGGACACGAAGCCGCAGGTCAACGACCTGATCCTCCGTGGCTACCTGCTCTCCGTGCAGGAAGGCAGCGCCGCCAAGCGGGTCGCCATCGGCTTTGGCTCCGGCGCATCGGAGTTGAAAACAGCGGTGGAAGGCTTTCAGATGACGGCCACCGGACTGCGGAAGCTCGGTTCCGGCACGGTCGAAGCCGGCGGCAGCAAAACTCCGGGCGGGGCGGTGGGACTGGCGGTCTTCATTGCCACGGCCAACCCGGTGGGTTTGATTGTCAGCACCGGGACCAAAGTTTATGGCGAAGCGAGCGGCAAGAGCGAGGTGACCGGGCGGGCCAAGGCGACAGCCCAGGAAATTGCCGATGTGCTCAAAAAACGTTTTCAGGAACAAGGCTGGACTAACTAGCCGGCGGGCGCGGCAAGTATTCGCACGGCTGCATCGGCGCGGCGTGTTGCTCGCCGTCTCGCGGGCGGCGTAACTGCCATGGATAATGGCTGGACGCCGCCACGAGTTGAGCTAATTTGGTGCCCGTCCGCTCCTTTCATTGCGTGAAAAATTTAAAGCAAAAACCTGGTTGGGCGCCCTTGGGGCTCCTCTTGATTCTTTGGCTGGCCGCGAGCGGCTGCGAGACCTTCAACCGTCCGCCGGACAACAGCCTCGCCAGTGTCACCATCACCAACCGGCCACTGGCCGACGTGCAACTGGCCGTGATCAAGGTCTTCACGGCGCATGGTTTCACCGGCACTGCCACGCCGGGAAGCGACTTGAGTTTCTCGCGGAAAGGCAGCCGCATGGACGAACTGCTTTACGGAAATTATGTGTTTCAACAGACCGTCACCGTGAATGCCCAGGTGACCACCCAGATGCAACCGGATAGTTCCATTCTTGTCGGCTGCAACGCGTGGCTGGTCGCGGCCCAGAATGACCCGATTTTCGAGGACGACCACCAGGTCCACCAGTTGCGCAAGACTCCCTATGAAGACCTGCTTAAGGAAGTGAAGCAATCATTGGGAGAATAACCGCTTACTGACCGGAGTTTTTTCATGCACACCCCTCACCTGTCATCCAAACCCGCCATCGGTTTCCGTCGGCTCGGTTTGTTCCGCTTTTCCATGCCGGAATTCCTGGCCTCCCTGGCCCTGCTGCTCGTGGCCGCGCCCTTCGTGGAGGAACTCGCGATCGGCGAGGCGATCGAATCCTTCCTGATGACGCTGGTGCTGGTCTCGGGGGTGATGGCGGTGGGCAAAAACAGACGTATCCTGCTCTTCGCCGGTCTGCTGGCGGTGCCGGCCGCCTTGACCAAGTGGCTGAGCCACGCCGCACCAACCGGGCTGGCCATGCAGTTCCACATCGCCATGGCGCTGCTGTTCATCCTCTTCATCCTGTCCCAACTCATCCGCTTCATCCTCCGCTCACCGCGCGTGAACTCGGACGTCCTGTGCGCCGGGCTTAGCATGTATCTGTTGATCGGGATGACCTGGGCGCTGGCCTACCGGCTGGCGGAGATCATGGCTCCGGGCTCTTTCATCTTCAGCGGCACGCCGGCGGCGCAAAATCACATGACCGGCTTCACCACCTTTTACTTCAGCTTCATCACCCTCACCACGGTCGGCTACGGGGATATCGCGCCGGCCACCAACATCACGCGGATGCTCGCCTCCGCGGAGGCCATCACCGGCACGCTGTTTGTGGCCGTCTTCATCGCGCGGCTCGTGGCGCTGTATTCCACCACCCCGCAACCCGAAACGCGTGAGTGAAAGGCTTGCGGCCAATCCGCCGCCGTATTATCCTCAGTCCAATTGAACATCGGCATTCATCAACCAAAACGAAACCACTAAAAACAACATGAAAATAAACTCCCTTAAATTTCTCGCCGCGAATCTGGCTCTCGCCGCCGCGCTAAGGAAACGCTGATTTAATTTTTGGGTTTTGATTTTTCAAGGAGACGTGGGGTTTATGGTTTTGTAAAATTGAAGGCATGACCCACCAGACGAGTTTCTCCCAAGCCGAGTTTGCCACTAAAAAGAAGATCACCCGCCGTGAAAAGTTCCTCACGCGGATGGAAACCGTCATTCCATGGGCGACATTGCTGGCCGTCATTGAGCCGTTCTATCCCAAGGGCGAACGCGGACGTCCGCCCATCGGTCTGGAGCGGATGTTGCGGGTGTATTTCCTCCAACAATGGTATGGGCTGGCTGACGAAGCCCTCGAAGACGCGCTCTACGACAGTCAGGCCCTCCAAGGTTTTGCCCGCATTGATCTGGCCGCCGAAGGCGTGCCCGATGCCACCACGCTCTTGAAATTCCGCCGCCTGCTCGAAACGCATGATTTGTGCAAAGGTCTTTTTGCCGCCATCAATGCCGATCTTACCGCGCGGGGTTTGTTACTGCGCGAGGGAACATTGGTGGACGCCACGCTCATCGCGGCGCCGCCCTCCACCAAGAACAAGGACAAGCAACGCGACCCGGAAATGCACCAAACCAAGAAGGGCAACCAATGGTATTTCGGAATGAAAGCGCACATTGGAGCGGATCGGGACAGCAAGCTGGTTCACACCGTCGTGGTCACCGCCGCCAACGTGGCGGACATCACCAAGACCTCAGAACTGTTGCACGGACAGGAGCAGCAAGTTCATGCCGACGCGGGTTACACCGGGGTGGAGAAGCGAGCCGAGATCGTGGCGTTGGAGCGGAAGATAGACTGGCAGATTGCGGGCAAACGCGGCCAGCTAAAAGCGATGGCCGAAGGCGCGGAGAAGGAAACACGCAAGGCCGTCGAGAAAGCCAAAGCCTCAGTGCGAGCGTTTGTGGAACATCCGTTTCACATCGTGAAGAACCTGTTCAGACATCGGAAGGTGCGGTATCGGGGACTGGCGAAAAACGGACATCAACTTTATACGCTCTTTGGACTGGCCAACGTGGTCATCAGCAGTCGAACCGCTACGACATGAACAAAACATAAATCCAATCGGTTGAAGCCGTGAACAAGGCGGTCAAACACCACCGCCAAACCAGAACTAACCCATCAACCAAAGCTGCCTGAAGTATTTTCCAAGCTGCTTGTGGATCAGCCGCAGTCAGCAATCACTGAAATTTGAAAGTGTCGTTTTATTCAGCGTGTCCCTAA
>CAIXPZ010000089.1 GCA_903921455.1 uncultured Verrucomicrobia subdivision 3 bacterium
GCAGATGCGTTAGCGAATGCAGAGGCGGCAAACTGACGAGTCCGTCACGGGCGCGGGCGGAACAGGGTAGGCACTTGGCGCGACGAAGGAGCGCAAGCGCTGACTCTGTGACGCTGGGAAAATTATCGGTTGCCTATGGAGTCGCCGGGTTCCTCTGCGGGCTCTGTCTTCGGTGTGGGCATGGTTTCCGCTGCCTGGGCCATTTCATTGATCACGCGCTTGAAATTGTCCATGCCCGTAGTGGGAATGATGACCGTGCTGCGTTTGGTTCCCGATTCCTCCGTGATGCGCAGGAAACGGCCACGGGGATTTTCCTTGAGCGTGACGGTGATGAACTTGCGCTCGACCTGAAACTCGGCGGATTTGAGGGTGTCTTCCTGGACGAAGGGCCGGGGCGGCTGGGGATAGCGATTGTCTTGATACGGCCGGCGACCGTAGGGCGATGGACGTTCGTTTGAGATCATAGACGCGTCGATTGGTGTGAAGCTGGAATCTTGCGAAATACGCGCTGGGATTTCAAGCCCAGGCGACCGCAAACGCAGTGCGCGTTCGCCCCCGCGAGGAGCGACAGCGACGAGGTCTTGGCAGACGGCCACCGTCCAATCCACTAACTTTTCCCCGCCTGGCCGCGCGCTAAAATCATCCGCCAACCTGAATGGTTGGATCGCGCGGAAACCGTTCGATGACCTACGACGTTCGACGCGTGCGCGCGGAAGTGAAAGGCACGCCGAGTGGGACGTTCGTAAACCGGTGAAGGCGTGCCGGTGCTGGCGTAGCGGTGGCGTTAGCCGCCGCCGCCAGCATGAACGTCAGGCGTCCGCGCACGCGCCTGATGTGCGGCCTTAGTTATTGAGCGCAGCGAACACAACCAAACTCCGCACAACGTTCGAGCGTGGAGACCGTGAATCCGAGCGCGTTCGTATTTATTGAGCACGCGAGCGAAGTGCAGCGCGAACTAAATTTCTATCGAGCCCAGCGAGCCATCATTGGTTCAGAACGATCGAGGTTCAAGGCGCGATCCATTTGCAAATGCCGGCAAATAAAATCACAACAAAATATTTTTGGGTGTATTCGTCTGTGAGGATATCCTGTTCGGATCTGTTCGCGCCCGCATCTGGAAGGAATAACAATCTCCAAAATCCGATGCTTAAGATCGCTCGTGCCGGCGAACTCCACACATCCTGATTACGACGCCAATCTGGTTTCCTGGTTGCGGGCGCGTGATGTCATTGCCGGTGAGTCGAAACCACGCCGCCGGGCGCCGGGCATTCCAAAATTCAGGCACAGGTGAAACTTGAGTAAATCATGGCAGTGGCTGATAGTTGTATTTATGCAATCAGCCCCGCGACATGGGAGGACGGCCATTTGGTTGGCGCTGTTCATTGTGTTGGGGGCATGGCTGCACGCGGCTGAACCCGGGGGGCGCAATCAGGATTTAATGGTGCGGGTTTGGGGTGCGGACGAAGGCATGCCGTCGGCGTCGGTGACTTCGTTGGCGCAAACGCCGGAGGGCTATTTGTGGGTGGGGACGCTGAGTTCTGGTCTGCTGCGTTTCGATGGGGTGCGGTTCACCGATTACAGTGAGGACAACACGCCCGAGTTGTCAACTTTGCGGGGGGTGCGCCGACTCATGGTGGATCAAGTTGGCCGGTTATGGGTCAGCACATATTCCCACACCCTGATCCTCTGGGATCACAAGGGTTTCCAAATGGTTTTGGCCAATGCGGAACGTCCGGAGCAGTTGTTATGGTCTTCGCAGGACCAGGTGATTTTTCTCGATGCGGGCGGCAAGCTGCTGTGGGGTGTCAGGACGGACGACGGGTGGAGTTGGCAGAAGTTCGAATTGCCACGCAGCCAGGCGGAGCCTCAGGTTTGCGCCGACAGCGACGGACGAGTCTGGTTTCTGCGGAGCGAGAATGAAATCTGGCAGTGGGCAGATGGCCGGACAAACATCCTCGGTCTGCCACCCGGTCTGGAGCACCAGCGCATTCACGCGCTCGTGACCGATGTTCAGGGGCGCATTTGGGCAGGCACGGACCAAATGTTGGCCCAGTGGCAAAAGGACCATTTCGTCAAAATGAATCCTCCCAGCGACGAAGGACCGCTTTCGGTTAAACGAATCGTTCCCGCGGGGAGCAGCCTTTGGGTCGAAGCCAACGGGCGCATGCGGCGACTATCCAATGGCCAATGGGTGGCCGAATCCGAAGCCTGGAAACGAGAGTTGGGTCCGGCCGGACGGTTGAGTTTTTTGCAAGGCGAACGAAACGGCGGGCTGTGGGGGAGCCGGGCCGATTTGGGACTGGTGCATGTGGAGAGTGACGGAACGATGATCCGTCTGACGACGGACGACGGCTTGCCCAGCAACGTGATTCGCTTCGCTTTCAATGATCGTGAGGGGGACACTTGGACGGGTTATGACCGTGGCGGTTTAGTGCAGATCCATCCGCGTCTTTTCCGGGCGATTGGTCGGCCGCAAGGTTTGGCGGCGTTGGTTAACTCGGTCTGCATGGATCCCGGCGGGACGCTCTGGATTGGGTCTCACAGCGGCGAAGTGTTTCGGTATCAAAACGGGCAATGCACGAATCTGATGTTTCCACGCGGGGCGGGCGAAGGTAATAGTGTGGTGACCGCCGATGCCGCCGGTCGCATTTGGATTGCGACGTCGACGGATGGGTTAGTGCTCTATGAAAATGGAAAACCCCGCGTGGTGGCTGACCAGAAAAAGTTGCGCCGGACGGTGCGCCTTATGTTGCCAGCCCGCGATGGCCGGCTTTGGATTGCCACTGGAGACATCATTTGGGCAGTGAAAGATGAAGAACTCACGAAGCTTTACGAGTCTCCAAAGGTTTCGCAGGGGAGCTACTATCTCGCGGCATTGGGGGAAAGCGCCGACGGAACCATTTGGGCGGGAACCTTTGATGGAGTTCTATTGCGCTACGATGCGACGCGCTTCGAACGGGTGGAACCGCCGGGGTTCACTCAGCTTGGGCGTCTCTGGTCGATCTGCCCAACGCCGGATGGAGGGCTTTGGATCGGGACATCCAAAGGTGGTCTGCTGCGCTATGTGAATGGAACGTTTCGCCGCTATACCATTCAGGACGGTCTGCCTTCGGATTGCATCGTGCAAGTATTGGTTGATACGCCGGGCAACTTATGGCTGGGCACGGAGGCTGGGATAGTCCGAATAGCGGAAGCTGGTTTGGCTCGTTTCGACCGGGGTGAAATCTCCTCTGTTCCGTTAAGCCTTTACGGCAAGGTGGACGGATTGCCGACCATTGGCAGTGCGGTTGAATTCCAGCCAAACTGCTGGCACGGACAAAATGACGAGCTGTGGTTTGCCATGGTTGGCAGTGTGGCGTCGGTCCAGCCGAAGGAAGTGCGCGTGAATCCGATTCCACCCAGCGTGGGGATTGAGGAGGTGTGGGCGAATGGTCAGCGGGTCTGGCCCGCCCGGCGCGGAGCCGTGCTGTTCACCTCGGGTGCGTCCAACGGAACGCCGGTTTTCAGCCAGACAGCCCCGTTCCGTTTGGGGCCTGGGCGGCAAGACCTGGAGATTGTGTTTGCAGCGTTGAGCCTGGATTCGCCGCAAGGGGTGCGCTGCCGGTATCAACTGACGGGGCTTGATACGAAATGGATTGGATCCACCGGCGAACGCCGCGTGACCTATCGCGGTCTGGCACCGGGTCAATACGCCTTCCGCCTCCAGGCTTGCAACCGCGACGGGCTTTGGAATGAGAATCAGGCAGAGATCAGGTTGATAGTCATGCCGTATTTCTGGCAAACAGCCTGGTTTTCCCCCGTCATGACTCTTGGGTTGGTTATGCTGGTGGCGGCGGCGGTCGGAATGCCGTTACGGGCGCGGCACCGTCGCCGACTGGCCCAGCTCAAACGGCAGCGAGACGTGGAGCAGGAGCGAGTGCGCGTGGCCCACGACCTGCACGACGATCTGGGTGCAGGATTGGCGCAAATCGGGCTCATTGGCGCGTTGGCGCAACGGCTCACGAATTCGCCCGAGCGGATGCGCGAGCATTTGCAGAAAATCACCGTCCGGTCCCGCGAATTGGTCATCGCGCTGGATGAAATTGTCTGGGCCATCAGTCCGAAACATGATTCCGCCGCTTCACTCAGCAGTTATCTCTGTGACTACGCGCAGGAATTCTTGCGTCCGGCCATGATTTCCTGCCGGCTTGATGTGGCGCCAAATCAACCCGGCTCCACTTTAACTTCCAACCAGCGGCACCAAATATTTCTCGCGTTCAAGGAAGCGTTGACCAATGCGGTCCGGCACGCACAGGCCACGGCAGTGTGGATCCGGATCGGCTCTGATGAAGGCGAACTTTGGGTGATGGTGGAGGACAACGGCAAAGGCCTGCCCGCGAACGCCCACGGTTCGGGAGCGGACGGCCTGGTAAATATGTGCGAACGCCTCTCAAAAATGGGTGGACGCTGCGAAATCCAAAACCGGCCTGCGGGCGGCACCTCCGTCCGCTTTCGACTGCCCATTGAGGCGAAATCACAGCTATGAATCACGTGCCATCCAAAGCAAGCCTTGCGGCCATTGCCGGGAATGATTTGTCCGCTTTCCTTTTCTGCCGGAAGCGCCAATGATATGAAACAATTGATCACTGTGGCCATTGTGGAAGACAATACCGAGCTGCGGCACAGCTTGGAACTGCTGCTGAGCGAGTCGCCGGGTTTTCGCTGCGCGGGTTTGTATGGCACCGCCGAGGCCGCCTTGGAACAGCTACCGAAGCATCCTGCCGAGGTCGTTCTCATGGACATCAATCTGCCGAACCTGTCCGGCATAGAATGCACGCGCCGGCTGAAAGAACTAATGCCGTCGGTGCTGGTGGTCATGATCACGGCCTATGGGGACAACGACTCAATTTTTAATGCGCTGCGTGCCGGAGCCAGCGGGTATTTGCTGAAGCGGTCGCATCCGGACGCGATTCTGGAGGCCATCACGGAAGTGCGGCAGGGCGGGTCGCCGATGAGCAGCGAGATTGCGCGCAAAGTGGTGGAGACTTTTAAACCGCTTGCCAGACAATCGCCTCCGGCCAGTGTTTTGTCCCGGCGCGAGCAGGAGGCGCTCGAACTGATTGCCAAAGGTTTTTCGGACAAGGAAATTGCTGACCAACTAGGCATCAGCGTGCCGACCGTCCGCTTTCATCTGCAGCATATTTACGAGAAGCTGCATGTGCATTCACGCACCTCGGCCGCGCTGAAGTTCCAAGCCGAGCGCAAAGCCCCCGGCTCCCTGATGTAACGGTGGCGGCGCGGCACGTCTTAAGTTCACCCCTTCAAGTTCGCTGGTCAGACCGCTCACCGCCTTCTAAAACCCATCTGTTTCGATAGCTTACGGTTTTGTCCATGGATGCGACTATGACGCTCGTTCGCGCGCTGGCGACTTGGATGTCAAACCGTCAACTCGTGATGTAACTGAAATAAAATAAAGCAAACCGACCTCATGAATGCTATAACAAATATCAGATTTCACCAGCGGGCGTTCACCTTGATTGAACTGCTGGTCGTCATCGCCATCATCGCCATACTGGCGGCCATGCTGCTGCCGGCGTTGAGCAAGGCCAAACTCAAGGCCACGCAAGCCGCATGCTTGAGCAATCAGAAGCAGCTTGGGCTCGCTTGGATTATGTTTGCGGATGACAACGAGGATAGGTTTGTCAGCTCGTTGACCTCGAATTCAGCATGTTGGCGCATCGGGGCAAGCACGACTTCCAGCACCTCGTTTCCACTGGCGGTGAGCAAACCCGCTGGCCTGGCGGGTGCGGAATTGGTAAAATGGGAAACCGAGGAAGGCTTTAAGGAAGGGGCTTTGTTTAAGTATGCACCGAATTCTGGTGTCATTCATTGTCCTGGCGATACCCGTTATACTTCAGGACTGTTCAATTATGATGCCTATTCTATTGTTGACGATTTGAATGGTGGCGGCAGTCAAAGTATCTTTAAAACTGGCTCTATTAATCATCCCGCTTCCAGATTTGTTTTCGTGGAGGAGAATGATCCGCGGGGGGACAATCTGTCGTCATGGTTGTTTTGGCCAGGTTCCCCGCCCGGCTTCTCGACCGCCCATTGGGATGACAGTCCGGCGGCGTTTCACGGGGTGACCAGCACGTTTAATTTTGCCGATGGCCACGCCGAGGCGCACAAATGGGTGGATGGTGCCACGGTTGCTTGGGCCAAGGATATGAATCCAACGACAAAATACACCACCGACAAGCCGTCGCCTGCCAGTTGTCCAAATGATTTGCTGTGGTTATCGCAAAACTATCCCAACTCTCTCAATCCCTAGCCGCCTGTTCGGCGGGTCATCTGTTTGAAAACGGGTTGAGTGCAATGTTATGAGGTTAAAAAATAAATATTTATGGTGGCAGGCTGCCTGGACTGGTGGTCACGTCTGCCACTTGCCTAAGTTCCAAGCCGAGAGCAAAGCCCCCAGCTCGCTGACGTAAAAGTGGCAGCGCGGCACGTATTAAGTTCACCGCTTCAAGTCCGCCGGTCAGATCGTTGACCGCCTTCTCAAAACCATCTGTTTCGATAGCTTACCGATTTCGCCCGCGGATGCGAGTATGACGCTGATTCGTGCGCTGGGGACTTTGCTGCTGGTCATCTTGGCGACCCGCGCGAAATTAAAACCATTGCTACAAAACCGACAATCATGAAATCACTCATTCTTGAGTTGACGGCAACTTTTATTGCCGCGAGCGCGGTGGTTGCCCGCCTCGCAAAACTTCTGGCGTCGGCTACTCTGCTTGTCTGCCTGACCGCTTCCGTCGCCAAGGCGCAAGCAGATGCCAAACCCATCGTCATTCCGGGTCCCATCGCGGACGGACCGTTTAAGCCGGACTGGAATTCACTCACGAACTACCAGTGCCCGGAGTGGTTCCGCGACGCGAAGTTTGGCATCTGGGCGCATTGGGGTCCGCAATGTCAACCGGAACAAGGGGACTGGTATGCGCGCAACATGTATATCCAGGGCAGCCCCGACTACAAGTCGCACCTAGCCGAATACGGCCACCCTTCGACCAACGGCTTCAAAGACGTTATTCACTCATGGAAAGCGGAGCACTTTGATCCCGACAAGCTGCTCGCGTTCTACGAAAAGAATGGCGCGAAGTATTTCATGGCGCTCGCTAATCACCACGACAACTTTGACAATTACAATTCCAAGAATCAGCCGTGGAATTCGGTGAATGTCGGGCCGCATCAGGATCTCATCGGCGAATGGGCGGCGGCGGCGCGGAAGAACGGGCTGCGCTTTGCAGTGAGCGTCCATGCCGGCCGGGCGTGGAATTGGCTGGAGGTGGCGCAAGGCGCGGACACGAACGGCCCGCTGGCAGGTGTGCCCTATGACGGCAAGCTGACAAAGGCGGACGGCAAGGGTTTGTGGTGGGACGGTCTCGACCCGCAGGCTCTTTATGCGCAGAACCATTCAGATGGCGCGAAAATAGACCAGACCTACTGTGAGAAGTTTTATCTGCGCACGAAGCAATTGTGGGACGACTACCAGCCGGACATGGTTTATTTTGACGATGGTGTGATGCCGGTGAAGCAGGGCGGCGACCAATATGGTTTGAACCTGTTCGCGCATTTCTACAATTCGAGCATTCAGTGGCACGGCAAAAACGAGGCCGTGGTGAACACGAAGAATTTGAACGAAATGCAACGCAAGGCGCTGGTCTATGATATCGAACGAGGCAAGTCGCCGGGCATTTTGCCGGAGCCTTGGCAGACGGACACCTGCATCGGACAGTGGCATTACAACCGCAGCATTTTCGAGAAGCACGGCTACAAGAAGCCCGACGCGGTGATTCCCATGCTGGCGGACATCGTGAGCAAGAACGGCAACCTGATGTTGAGCGTGCCGGTGCGGGGTGACGGCACCATTGACTCGGACGAGGTGAAAACCGTGTCAGGAATCGGTGACTGGCTCAAAGTCAATGGTGAGGCGATTTATGGCACCCGACCGTGGAACGTCTATGGCGAGGGACCATCCACGGTTGAGCCGCAGGAGAAAAACAAGTTTGGCGGCGTCAAGGATGTGGGGAACAAACCATTCACGGCGCAAGACATTCGGTTCACTCAATCCAAAGACGGGAAGATTCTTTACGCCATTTTTCTGGCGTGGCCAAAGGATGGCCGGGTCACCGTCAAATCACTGGCCGTCCCTTCGCCGGGATGGGGAACGGTGACGCGGGTGGATTTACTCGGTTCTCCAAAGCCGTTGAAATGGAATCGCGACAAGGATGGCTTGCAGGTCACCTTGCCGGCGGCGGAACCATGCGACATTGCTTATGCGCTGAAAATTCAAAGATAAACACCGAACCGGGCGGCAACGACTCGTTAAGGCATGGCTCGCCACTGTCGCCCGCGTTGCGGGAAAAACATTCATGCCCTAAATTTATTTAAAATGAAAACTCACTTGGTTGTTATTTCAGGATTGGCGGGATTCGCCGATCAGCTCGGCATCAGTGTGCCGACCGTCCGCTTTCATCTGCATCATATTTACGAGAAGCTGCATGTGCATTCACGCACCTCGTCCGTGCTGAAGTTCCAAGCCGAGCGCAAAGCTCCCGGCTCGCTGACGTAAAAACGGCAGCGCGGCACGTCTTGAGTTCACCGCTTCAAGTTCGCCGGTCAGATTGCTTGCCACCTTCTCAAAACCATCTGTTTCGATAGCTTACCGATTTCGCCCGCTGATGCGAATATGACGCTGGCCGCGCGCTGGTGACTTGGTTGGATGGGTTGTGTTGATATCCAGTGCGGCAAGTGAATCCATTTCCAAATGAAAACCGACAATTCCACCATGCTCCGCCATTCCCAAAACCCCGTCCTCTCCGCCCGCGACTGCCCGTATCCGTCGTCGCTCACCTTTAACGCAGGCGTGGTGCGCCACGAAGGCCGCTATCTGATGGTCTTCCGCAACGACCACGGGCACGACGGCCGGGGCGGGTTCGCCGGCACCAACATCGGCCTGGCGACCAGTCCGGACGGCATCCAGTGGACGGTGGATCCCCAGCCGATCCTGTCCGAGGAGGACGTGCGGGTGGAGTTCAAGCGCCAGTTGCGGCACCGCTACGCGCCCGATTTTGTGCGGCGCATCTACGATCCGCGACTGACGATCATTGAAGGACGGATTTATATGTGCTTCGCCGTGGACACCGGGCATGGCATTTGCGGCGGCGTGGCGACGACGGAGGATTTTCGGAAGTTCACGTGGTTGAGCATCAGCGCGCCCGACAACCGCAACATGGTGCTCTTTCCCCGGCGGATTGGCGGTAACTTTGTGCGATTGGAACGCCCGCTGCCGGTCTATATGCGGCCCAATCCGGAAGATTTTCCGATGTGGTGCGCCGAGTCGCCCGACCTGATTTATTGGGGCGGCAACCGGCCCGTGCTCGGCGTGGACGAAGTGCCCTTCGCAAACTCGAAAATCGGCCCCGCGGCCCCGCCCGTTGAGACGTCGCAGGGCTGGCTTGTGACCTTCCATGCCGTCCATCGCGACCCGAACCGGCAGCTCAAAGGCTGGGAGCCGAAGGGTTGGTTCAAAACCTACTATGCCGGCCTGATGCTGACCGATCTTGATGATCCTTCCCGCATTATTGGCATGATGCGGCAGCCGCTGCTGACGCCCGAGACGAGTTACGAACTCGACGGCTTCCGCGGGAGCGTGATTTTTCCGTGCGGCCTGATCCTGGAGGATTCCGGCGAGGTGAAACTTTACTATGGCGCGGCGGATACCTCGGTGGCACTGGCCACAGCCCATGTCAATGACCTGATTGCTGCCTGCGAGCCGCTGCCTTGATTGCCATGGACGCCAAGCCAAAAACTTACGCGCCGCCGCCGATCTCCGCCATCGGCTGGGCCATGCTGCTCATGCTGGTAATGGCCTCCGTGCTCTTCTTCATTGATCGGCAGACGCTCGCGATTCTCAAGACGACGCTCTCAATCGAGTTTGCCCTTAACAACAAGGACTACGGACTGCTCCTCACGGTCTACATGCTGCCCTACACCATCGGCTATCTGTTCTCGGGACAGTTG
The DNA here is from genome assembly GCA_903921455.1 of uncultured Verrucomicrobia subdivision 3 bacterium. The sequence goes on from CAIXPZ010000089.1 coordinate 10,060, forward strand.
ATTGACCGCTGGGGCACGCGGCGCTGCGCAACGCTGTTTCTTTTTGGCATGGCCGCCGCCACCGTCGCTTGCGGTCTGGCCCGCAGCTTCAATGAACTGATGGCGGCACGCGTGGCGCTCGGCATCGCCGAATCCGGCATTGTGCCGTCCATCATGGTGATGATCACGAAATGGTATCCGGCGGAACGCCGCGGGTTCGTCGTGACGATGCATCAGGCGCTCCAGTCGGTCGGCCCGGTCATCACCGCGCCGCTCGTAGCCGCACTGACCCTCTCGCACGGGTGGCGGATGTCATTTCTCATCCCCGGCGTGTTGAGTTTTGCTCTGGTGCTGGTTTGGTTCTTCAGCGACCGCAAACCAACGCCGGTCGGTGCTCCCCGCACCGGCGCGCCCGGCATTGGGGGCCTGAAATTCGTCTTCACCACGCCGGCGTTGCGCGGCGTGGTGTTGGCGCGCATCATCACCGACCCCGCCTGGTTCTTTCTGATCTACTGGCAGGCCGGCTTCCTGCAGGAACGCGGCGGCTGGACGCTGGCCGAGTTGGGCCGCTGGACCTGGCTGCCCCCGGCGGTCGCCGCCGTGGTCAATATTCTCACCGGCCTGTGGTCGGACAAACATCTGCGGACCAGCGGTCACGCCCCGACGTCGCGCCGGATTGCGCTGCAACGGCTGGCCATGCTCGCGCCGTGCTTTGCCCTCGCTCCCTTCGCCATCGGCAGCAAACCCTTGGTGCTGGGGTTGCTCGTGCTCTGCTACGTCATGGCCAACGTCTGGCTGACGATGATCAACGTGCTGGTGACGGAGGTTGCGCCCGCCGGCACGGTCGCCACCACCTTCGGTGTCTTGAGCGCGCTGGGCGGCGCGGCGAGCATTGTGTTTAACTATGTGGCCGGCCCGCTCGTGGATCACTTCGGCTATAGCGTGATGTTCGTGGCGTGCGCCTGCCTGCATCCGTTGGGAGCGTTGATTCTTTACCGCTACTACGGACGGCGTCCCATATTGCCACTAACCAATCCCGCGGCGGAAAACAAGTGAATGGCCTTCATCCTGAAGACAAAAAAACATCACGCATTTAAAACTCCAGCCAACCAGCGTCCCGCAACAACACTTAAAAATGAATTCTCTTTCTGAACTTAAAAACAACCACGCCAAGATCAATATGCAAATCTGTCTCAATAGGCCCGGTGATCGCTCGCGGCCATCAACTCAAAGTTCCGTTGTCCCGCCCGCCCGGTTTTTAGCCAGCAACCAACTTGGATTCGCCAGACTCAGGCAAATGGCGCTGGCTATCCTCTGCCTCGCCCTCGCGGCCGGCACGCAAGCTTCGGAAACGGCAGGCAATCCCAACCTGCCTGGAGGCCTTGCCGACCGGCCATCAGCCAAGGTGCTGATCACCGTTCATCCGGAGCAGCCGGGCGTGGCGATCCCGGCGAATTTCCTTGGGTTTAGTTATGAGAAATCAACTCTGGCCGGAAACCATTTCAATCCGACCAATAGCGTGATGGTAAACCTTTTCCGGAATCTGGGTAATGGCGTGTTGCGGCTCGGCGGCAATCTGGTGGAGTTCACCCATTGGTCGCGCACCAGCACGGAACGGCTTTCCAGCGAGAAGGAACCCACCAAAATCAATCCGCAAACCCTCGGTCCGCTGGAACTGGACAAGCTTTATGCGTTTGCCAAGCAGAGTGGCTGGCGGGTGGTTCACGGCTTGAATCTGGGCGCCAACAATCCGGCGATGGCGGCCGACGAGGTGGCCTATGCGCTGCAAGTCGGCGGCCCGACGGTGCTGGCCTTTGAGATCGGCAATGAACCAGACCTATATCTCAGAAACTGGCCCACCCGTCCGCCCTTGCGTCCGGCCGGCTACGAATATGCCCAATACCGGCAGGAGGTTGAGACCTATGACCGCGCCATTTTGAATCGAATGCCCCATGCGCCACTGGCGGGGCCGGCCACGGCCAAGAACAGCCAGTGGTTTCCCGATTTCGTCGCTGATTCCAAAACCTGCATCGTGCTCGCCACATCTCATTTCTATCCGCTCTGGGCTGGAGAGAAAGACCCGCAGGGCGCGAAATTCGCCTCCGTTGAGAACCTGTTGAGCCCGAAAACCGAGCAGGTGTGGATGCCGTTCATCGAGAAAAACCAGAAAGCGGCCAGCGCGGCGGGAATCCCGTTCCGACTTGGGGAATGCAACTCGGCCTCCGGCGGCGGCGTCACCGGCGTCAGCGATTCCTTCGCCTCGGCGCTCTGGGGGGCTGATTTCCTGTTTGACACGGCCGAGCGCGGCGTGGCGGGCATCAATTTTCATAGTGGTTTCAAGGCTGGCGGTTACACGCCGTTCTACTACCGCGACAACCACTATCACGCGAATCCGATCTACTACAGCATGTTGCTGTTTCACCATGCTGCCCGCGGCCGCGTGGTGCCGGTGGCGTTCCAGACGCCGATCAATCTCACCGTCCACGCCATGCTGGGAGACGACCACAAATTGCGCGTGGTGCTCCTCAATAAAGACATGGTTCACCCGGTGGTTGCGGTCGTCGCGCCCGGTTCAGCGCGCACAAAAGCTGAGGTGATTCGGCTGACTGCGCCATCCCTCACGTCTAACGATGGCGTCACGCTGGCCGGCAGCGCGGTGGGTGACGCCGGAACTTGGACGCCGCAGCCGGGCGAGCCGGTGCCGGCGGTGAATGGGCGATTCGAAGTGGCCTTGCCCGCCGCGAGTGCGGCGTTGCTCACGATTGAGTAAAAGCCATATGCCATCTGGTGCCTTGCGTCTCTCTGCGAAACCCAACTGTTTCGATAGCTTACATATTCCGCGCACTGGTGTGATTATTATTGAAATGACAACCACAAAAAATCACGTGCCTCACAAGAAAGCTTTTACATTGATCGAATTGCTGGTGGTGATTGCCATCATCGCCATTCTGGCGGCGATGCTGCTGCCGGCGCTCGCGGCGGCAAAGAAGAAGGCCATCAATATCAGTTGCATGAACAACCTGAAACAGATGGGTCTGGCCGGGGCGATGTATGCGAATGATTATAATAATTGCTTTACCTATAACAATGGGACCGGCGACATCTGGCTGGAGGCGCTGATGGATTACCAGGCAGGGGTGAATGCCATCCGGCTCTGCCCCGCTGGGGCGCAGACCAACTCCTTTCGCACCTATGGCATATTGGGAGCCGACATGAATGGGGCTTGGAAATATCCGTCCACCACCAAACCGGGAACTTTTTACACCGGGAGCTATGCGCTGAACGCCTTTCTTTACTCAGGGTTCCCTTCCGCCGGCTGGTTCAAAAAATTCTCCGCCGTCAACAAGGTCTCTACCACGCCGTTCTTTTGCGACGGTCTCTACCCGGAAGTCTGGGCGAAGACCGACGCCACTGGCGGCCCATGCGCCAATTTACGCACGGGCGCCTACACCGCCATGGGTGTGATCACTGAGGGGCGCCATATGAGTGGCAATGTGCCGACGTCATTGACTGACACCGCTTCCATGCCCGGCTTAATCAACATGGTGTTCGTGGACGGCCATGCGCAACCAGTGCGGATGAACACCCTGTGGAATCTAGACTGGAGCGCCAACTGGACACCGCCCGCCACTCTGCCCGCCCCGCTATGACGCACGCTATCGCGACCGACGCTCATTAAAAACGAAACTAAAACAACCCGCTGAACCACAAACTATGAAAACCGGAAGCCTCATTAAAACAAACACCGCGGACCACCTCTCTCATCCCCTTGCGACCATGAAAGCAAACACCCCGGCTCTTCGAGGTGTCCACGCTGGCACCAGCGCTCAAGTCCCCGGCCCGTCCGGCGGTCCGGGAGCAAAATGGAATTAAAAGCCCTGTTTTGGCGGGCTGTAGATTTTCAGCCGCCACCGGCTGAACGCTTTGCGATGCCCGCTAAAAACCCATCTGTTTCGATAGCTTACTTCTTCCGCCCATTAGTGCGACTATGACCCCACATCAACCTTTGGCGACTTTGTTGGATGGTCATGCCGTCAACCGTGCCGCCGATTAAAAGAAAACAGCGTGATCGATATGGGAACCACAAAAAACAACGTGCCGCACCAGAAATCTTTTCTGCTCCTGGAGCTTATCGTGGTGATTGCCAGCCACGCCGGTGCTTATTAAAGAACGACGAATCCACCACAAACGCAAACCTCTCAACATACTATGAAAACCGTAAATAAACTTGAAACAAACACCAAACCAATGAAAACAATCAACTTCCTATCTCAACATCTCACTACCATCTTTATCCTGCTGCTCCTGGCGCTGGCGCCAGCAGCCTGGGGCACGACCTACTTTTCCAACGGCACAACCGGAGACCCGACCTTTACGACAAGTTGGACGAATAGCGCCGGCGCGACCCCGGCGAATTTCACGACCGCTGGCGACACGTTCGTGGTTCTTGCGGGGGCCACCTACACCAACACCTCCGCCGCTTGGTCGGTGGCCGGCAACCTCCAAATCAACACGGGTGGCACGCTGGCCATGTCCACCAATTCAACGCCATTCGATCTGTCGGTTAACGCTCTGACCAATAATGGAAGTTTTAAAGGTCCAATCGCCGCCAACTGCAATTTGAATATCACCAACAGTCTGGCCAACGGTGGGTCTTTTACCTTGGGGAACTCTGGTTTCTCTATAAATATCATTTTTACAGGCAATTCAACGTGGACGGGTTCGGGGGACATTTCCGGGTCTAAAATATCAGTAATCGTCAACGCCGGCAAGGTGCTGGATATATCGAATTTAAGCACCGGGATCAAATTCAGGAGTAGCGGCAGTCAAGCTTTCACTGTCAATGGCACTCTCCTGTGCGGCACGACAACGATCAACGGCAACGCTTGTCCGAATGCCAAATTCGTCCTGGGGGC
>CAIXPZ010000090.1 GCA_903921455.1 uncultured Verrucomicrobia subdivision 3 bacterium
ACCCGCCAGCCATACGATGCCGATCTACACGCCCGCAACCAGAAACAGCATGGCTCCTGGGTCTTGACCCTAATGAAACCGGCTCCCGCAGCCGGTTGATAACTCCTATGAAAAAATCATTTGCAAGCCAGAGAACAACTTCTGGTATGCCCAGCTGGCGGATAAGCCGGTGCATGGCAACGTCCGCAATTACATCTACTTCGACAACCATATCGCTACCAAAAAAGTCGGTGCCGCTGGCACATATTGAGTTGTCAGTGTAGAGTTGATGACGTGTTCACCCGCAACAATTTAATGGCGTGGTCGCGCCGATATTCAAGCTGGCTGCGCCGCACCTTCGGTCTGGCTGCCTTGGCCCTGTGGCTGCCGGTTTCGCTGCCTGCGGAGTCGTTGTTGGAAGCCGCGCTGAATTTTCCCGGCCTCCGGGTGGGGGCGGCGGTTGATCCCGCGGCTTTGACCGGCAGCGAAGCCGCTTACGCCGGCACCGTCCGGCTCCACCTTCAGCCTTCCCCGGAAAACGCGCTCAAGTGGGCCGCGGTCCGCCCCGCCCAATACACCTACGACTGGACGGATTCCGACACGGTCGTCCAGTTCGCCCGTGCCGCGGGCCAACAGGTGCGCGGTCACAATTTGATGTGGCATCAGTCCATTCCCGGCTGGGTGACGAACAGCAGCTTCACGCCGGATCAGATCCGCGATGTGCTATTTCACCATATTGACACGGTCGCCGGGCGGTATCGTGGCGAGGTGTTGTGCTGGGACGTGGTGAACGAGGCGTTCAATGACAACGGCACCCTGCGGACCAGTTTCTGGTATAACCAGCCGGGGTTCGGCTACGCCACCAACGGCACCCGCTACATCGAAGAGGCTTTCAAGCGTGCCCACACCGCTGATCCGGGGGCGAAACTCATCTACAACGATTACAGCGCGGAGACGGACAACACGAAATCGGACGCGATTTATGCGATGGCGCAGGATTTTCTGAATCGCGGCGTGCCGCTGCATGGGATTGGCTTTCAGATGCACATCAGCGGCATTGATTACACCAGCCTGCGGACCAACCTCACCCGTTTCAATAATCTAGGCTTGGATCTGCAAATCACCGAAATGGACGTGCGCATTCCGGTGGATACGAATGGGGTGGCGACGCCAGCCGACTTGAATGCGCAGGCGGAGGTCTATTGGAACGTGCTGGGCGTGGCGTTGGGCCAGCCGCACTTCACCGTGTTTCAAACCTGGGGGTTCACCGATAAATACTCGTGGATACCGGGATTCTATCCCGGCTACGGCGCGGCGCTGCCGTTTGATGCGAACTACCAGAAGAAGCCCGCGTATTGGGCGATTTGGAATGCGCTGGCGAACCAGGCTGAGAAGCTGCCGGTGCTCGACTATTCCAGCGGCGACTCCACCAACCTCTTCAGTCAGGACACTTTGAGCGGCGGCGCGGGCATGCAATTGCAGGCCAACGTCACCAATGATTACATGACGCTGGGCCTCAACGTGCCATTCGCCGGACCGTGGGACGTGAAGGTTGGCTATCGCCAGAGCGGCGCGTCCGGAAAATTTCAGCTCGCCGTCGCCCCGGTGGGCAGCGGGAGTTTCACCAACCTCGGCGGCGTGGTGGATGCCTACGGTTCAACCATCGGTGCCGGCGTGACCGATCTCGGCACCAACAATTTTTTTAGCGCGGGCACCTGGCAGTTTCGTTTCACCGTCGCCGGCAAAAACGCGAGTGCTTCGGGTTACAACCTCACCATTGATTACCTTCGCATCACGCCCGCCAACCCGGTCACGAACACCGCGCCCACCATTTCCAGTGTCACGGACAAAAGCGCCAACGAGAACATCCCGGTGGGTCCGATCACCTTCACCATCGGCGACGCGCAAACCGCCGCGACGTCACTGACGGTGCAGGCGGTTTCACTCAACACCAACTTGTTGCCCGCGGCTAACGTTGTGCTCGGTGGCAGCGGTGCGAGCCGCACGGTGACGCTCACGCCGGCCACCAATCAGTCCGGTTTGGCCGCGGTGTTGCTGCTGGTCAGCGATGGGACCAACCAGACCCCGGAAACATTTACGCTGTACGTAGCGCCGGTGAACAATCCTCCCAGCGTCCTCGCCACGAACCTGACGCTACCGCTCAACAGTTCGGTGGACGTGGATCTGCTGTCGCTCGCGGCAGATGTGGAAACGCCCGTCACCGCGATGCGTTATGAGGTCAGCGCTGCGATCGGTGGCAACGTGACATTGCTGGCCGACGGCCACACTGCGCACTTCATAGCCACGACAAACTATTTCGGCCCGGCTTCATTTCGCTACAGCGCGACGGACACCGGCCCGGATGCGCGCTGGCTGCTATATTACAATTTTGAGCCGCCGGATATCGGTGACGATAAGAGTGTCTCCGACAGTTCGTCCTACTTGCTGACCGGCACGCTGGAAGAATTTGGCGCCGGCTCCAGCTCGTATGACACGAATGTTCCGTCCGTGCTCGGACCCTTCAGCACCCACTCACTGGCTCTGACGGAGTCCGGCAACACCAACGGCGCCCGTCTGGAGGTGTTATTGCCGAGCACGACATACAGCTTGAAAAATACCGATTGGACAATGGTGGGCTGGTTCCGCCGCAACACGGCGACGAACGACGATTTTATTTTCCACATTGGCACCGGCGATGGTTTCGGCGGCGACGGCGATGAACTGGATCTGGCTCTGACCACCGGCGGTCAATTGCAATTGCGGCATTACAATGCCTCCAATATACAAGACGTGAGTCTGGCTGGTGGGACGATTGCCGTGGGCGAATGGCATCATGCCGCCGTGGTGTTCGATCGCACTAATAGCAATGCCGGCCTGCTCAAACTCTATCTCGACGGCGTGCAGATCGGCGGCACGACCAATGTCGTCTGGGCGCTGGATCAAAGCGCGGAACTAGTTTTCGGCGGCACCAAGAAAGGGACCGAGTCGCGCTGGCTCAACGGGAAGCTCGATGACCTGGCGCTTTACGGTGCGTTGTTGACGGCGTCCGAAATCACCAACCTTGCGGCCGGCCGCACTGTCGCCCATTTGGGCGGATTGAGCCGCAGCAACACTGTGACCTTGACGTTGCAGTTCACGAATCAACCTCCCGTGCTCGCCGGAATTTCCAATTGTCAGCTCATCGCGGGTGCTTTGCTTATTGTCGCGCCGGGCGCATCGGATCCCGACGTGTTGCCGCAAAATCTGGCGTTCACTTTGTTGAGCGCGCCGGCGGGTGCCGCCATCAATCCGACGAACGGCGTCATGACGTGGCGGCCGGCCATCGCCCAGTCGGGCACGAGCAATCTTTTCACGGTGGTGGTGTCCGAAGCCGGCTGGCGCACGAATCTCGCCCCCCTGGCGGACGCCTATGTGCGCGACGGGATTTACGGCATTTCCAATTATGGTTCGGATGCCATTCTCACGGTGAAACAGGATCCGACGGCGGGGTTCTCGCGGGAAAGCTTTCTGCGCTTCGCGTCGCCGTGGTTTCCCGGGACGCTGGCGGATGCGCAGTTGCGGTTGCAGTCGGTATACACGAGTTTGCCCGGCACGCACGCCGTCGCTTTGGTGACGAATGATGTTTGGGATGAAACCAACCTGACTTGGAACACCAAGCCGGCTTCCGGCCTGCCCCTGGCAACCTGGTTCCCGCAAACGAACGTGCCGGTGGTGTTGTCGGTGACGAATGCAGTGCTGCAGGATTTGCCCGCAAACGGACTGATCTCATTGCGGATTTACGCGACCAACTCGACCGCGGACGGGCGAGTGGACTACGCTGCGAAAGAAGCGGGCGCCGCCACCGCCGCACAGTTGTCGCTTTACTACACTAATGTGCAGCCCTTAAGCGCAACGCAGAGTTTCTGGGTGAACGTCACTTCGCCGCAGCGGCCGGCGCTTTCAGGCGGGCAATATGCGGGGGGAGTGTTTCATTTCAATGTGACTGGCGATAGCGGGCCGGATTACAGCGTGCAGGTTTCCTCAAATCTTTTGACTTGGGATAGTGTTTTTACGACCAACGCTCCCGCGGTGCCGTTCCTTTGGGCCGACCTTGCCACCAACCTGTTTCGCCAACGCTTTTACCGCGTTCAGTTGGGGCCGTGAGCTTTTATGAGGCCAGACTGTTCCATTCTCCGGCAATTCTCCGTGCGGGTTCTTGGCTGTCTTCTGGTGGTCATTCCTTTCAGTGCGCGGACGGCAATCTTTGTGTGGGACGGCGGTGGAAATAATAATAATTTCACGACCGCATCAAATTGGGTTGGGAATACGGTCTCACCATTTAACGTCACCCCGGCGGGCACGGCGGATGCGCTTGTGTTTTCCGGCACCACGCAGCTGGCGCCCAACAACGACACCGCCAGCGGCGCGACCAACGGGCAGACGGCGTTCACGCTGGCCTTTGCCGCCGATGCGGGCGCGTTTTTGCTAGGCGGTAACAAAATCACCTTGGGCAGCACCACTGGCAACGGTGGCAGCGGCGGCAGCATTTCCAATCTGAGCACGCAGACCCAGACGATCAATTGCGAGGTGGCGCCGCGCTCGGGAACGATGCTCGCGGCGGGCGGGGATCTGGTGTTTAACGGGCGATTCAATCTCGGCAACGGCACTGTTACCCGCACCAATACGTTCGATGGCGCTTTCGATATCATCCTCAACGGGCCGGTTTCCAACAAAGGCGTTTTAGTGAAGCGAGGTTTGGGAAATTTGCTGCTGCTGAATGCCTCAAATGATTTTACCGGCCCCGTGTTTGTCACCGGGGGCGTGGTGTCTCTCGGACTAGTCGGAATGATTTCCAATAGTCCCTCAATTTTCGTCGGCAGCGGTGGCCGGCTGGATGTGGCCAGCGTCACCGATGGATTCCAATTGATTACCAACCAGACGCTGGCGGGCGATGGGGGCGTGACCGGGGCGGTGGAAGTGGTGGCGGGGGCAACCCTCGCGCCCGGCCCGACGGCGAATATCGGGGCTCTGACGGTCAACGGTTCCCTGATCTTGCAAGGAAATACAGTGGTGCGCTGGCGCAAGACGGGTGGCGTGATGACGAATGATTCCGTTCGCGGAATTTCCGGCCTCATCTGCGGTGGCGGGTTGGTGCTGACCAATACCGGCACGGCTGCGTTGTCGGCGGGCGATGCCATCAAGTTGTTTGTCGCGACTGCATGTAGTGGAATTTTTTCGAGCATCACACCTTCGTCCCCGGGGCCCGGGCTGGTTTGGGACTTGAGCGCTTTGAGTTCCGCTGGAATGCTCAAAGTGGCAAGCGCTCCGGGTATTTCTCGAGTCTCGGTGCCGTCCGGTGGCGGCGCGACTTTGACTCTTGCCGGTCCGACCAACCAACTTTACGACATCCTGACCGCGACAAACTTGACGCTGCCGTTGGCGCAATGGCAAACGTGGACCGGTGGCGTGCTCTCGGTAAACACGGTCTTGCTCAATGATCCTGCCACCAACCAAACGCTCAGCCGATTCTACCGCACCCGTTCGCCAGCCTACACGATTCTATCCAGCCCCTTGTCCGTCTCGAACGCCAGTTCTCCGGGCGGGACCTGGCGGACCAGTTCGACGCGCACGCTGGATTGTCTGCCGACGTTGTTGCAGGCGAGCGCCGATGCGGGCTTCAGCACCTACGGCGGACTGCTGGCGCGACCGACGAATGCCATCGGTTATTTTTACCCGCTCAAGGTGGGGGATCGTTGGTGGCTGGTGGATCCAACGGGCTGTTTATTCCTGCATCGGGGCGTCGCTGCCGTCGCCACGCTGACCACGACCGGTGCCGTTGCAGCCTTTAATGCCAAGTTCGGCACCAGGACCAAGTGGGCGGCGGACACCACGGCCCTCCTGCGCACCAACGGATTCAACGGTTCGGGAGCGTGGTCTGATACCACTTATCTTCCGGTTGTGCCCGCGCCGAGGCTGGTCTATACGCGGATTTGGAGTTTCATGACCACTTACAATTCGGACAATACGACCTCGAACTACCCGAATGTCTTTGACGCTGCGTTCGTGACCTCTTGTGACAATGTCGCGAAATCGTTGGCTGGGCAAAAAACGGATCCCTGGTTGCTGGGCCATTTTTCCGATAACGAGCTGACCTTTTCGACCACGATCCTGACGAGGTTTCTCGGGTTGCCCGCCGGTGATGCCGGCGGTGCCGCCGCCTGGGCCTGGCTGCGCACCCGCTATGGCGCCACGGCTGCCATCAGTGATGTGACCAGTCAGGATAGTCTTGATTTTCTGGGTTACACCTGGGGCCGCTATTATCAAGTGGTGTCGCAAGCCATCAAAAAATATGACCCGAACCATCTTTTCCTGGGGTCGCGGTTTTGGAATACCGACAAGGATCACCCTGAAATCTTCCGCGCCATCGGGCCGTATGTGGACGTGGTGGCGGTGAATCATTACGGCCAATGGACGCCGGATATCAGCCGCATTCAAATGTGGGAGCGCGAGTCCGGCCGGCCGGTGCTCATCAGCGAGTGGTATGTGAAGGGTGAGGACAGCGGCATGGCGAATAATACCGGCGGCGGCTGGGTGGTGCATACGCAGAAGGACCGGGGCTTGTTCTACCAGAATTTTACCCTGGCCCTCTTGGAGTCCAAGGTCTGCGTCGGTTGGCACTGGTTCAAATATGCGGACAACGATCCGACCGACCCCAGCGCGGATCCGTCCAACATCGATTCAAATAAAGGCGTCGTCAGCAACCGCTACGATCCGTATAACGACTTGCTCGACGCTGCCAAGCGCATCAATGAGCGTGCCCATCGTCTGACAGATTACTTCGACGGCCGGATGGTGCCGTGAAACCGTTGGAATGACAGGGGATTAGCCTACACCCCATGTTTTTGTGGGGTGGACGATTTTCCAATCTGCGCGATGATGTGCTTATCAAACCCGACTTTAAGGCCGCGCATGAAATTTGTCGTTGAGTCGGAATTTACTAGATGAAGCAAAATCCAATAACAGATTGTCTGTTTAGCTCGCTGAGCCAGCCTCGCCTCCGTTTCCCTATTGAAATCCTGTCCTGAACCGATTTTCAAACCCAACCCCACAAACCTCCATATCTACATGAAAAAAACCATCTGTAATCAAGCCCTGCTGTTGGGCGCAATTCTCCTTGGAGTGATATTGTTTTCCGGCCCGCGAGTGTCGGCGGTCACGATCACCCAAACAATCAATGAAGCGACAGGCACGTCAAACTGGAATTCGGCGGTTTGGGGCACGCCGAACGCTGTGCCGCTGGCCACGACAAATTATCTCATCACCAACACGTTTGCCTTGCGCACCCTTAGCACCACTAACACCCAGACTTTTAATGGCGCTCAATTGCAGATCGACACTGGCGGACTCCTGTATTTGAAGCACAGCCTGGGAGCAGCAACTGTCAACCTAGTATTGAATGGTGGAGCGATGACCTATCATGGTGGTCCAGTCGTCACCAATTCTCCGGTGGCGGGCACGCTTCAATTACTTACTAATTCAACCATTAATTCGGATCAAGCCACCGGCAATGTGGACGTTTGGCTCCAATCCGTCTTGAGTGGCGCCGGTAATCTAACTGTGGCGATGAACTCGGGAGCCGTTGCCACGAATGCTTTGGTGCTTTTCGGCACTAACACTGCTTACTCAGGCAATTGGACGAACACCACGGGCTTTATTCAAATTTCGGGAGGCACCACCAACGCGCTTGGTTCGGGCAGTGTGAAACTGGTTAACGCCTATAATTTTCTGGCCTTCAACTCCACCAATAGCATGGCAGTTGGCAACCAGATTAGCGGGGCGGGTTCAGTGCGGAAACAAAACGTCAACACCGTGGTTCTCGGTGCCAACAACACCTACACCGGCACGCTGGCCGCTCAAGGAGGAATGCTGGTGCTCACTGGTTCAGGTGCCCAAACTTCTACCGTCGTCAGCACCAACGGGGTTTTGCTGATCGCCAACAGCGCGGCGTTGCCCAATCCATCCACACTCCAGATCCTTCCTAACAATGCCCAGACGGGCGGAATACAATTGTCCAATAGCATCACACTTGCGACAGGAAGTGCCATCAGCGTGGCCCAACGCACCGGCCCGAGTGTGGCGATTGAAAGTATCAGCGGCAACAATATCATCAGCGACGCCATCAGCATTGCTGGCGGCGGCACCTCATTCGTAGCCATTCAGGCGGACGCCGGCACCACGCTGGCCTTGAATAGCGGTATTACTTCGGGCATTACCGGCGCGCGCGGCGTTTTGCTCGAAGGTGCGGGCTACGGTTCCGTTGCGGGTGTCATTGATAACGGTTCGGCCACCACAGTCTCATTAAACAAGGACGGCGTTGGCACTTGGACGCTAAATAGCGCCAATACTTACAGCGGTAATACCACTGTCACCAATGGCGTGCTTCAATTGGGTGCGAGTGCTTCCATAACCAGCTCGCCAATTATTGAAGTGGAAACCGCGGGCAAATTGGACGCCACTTTGCCCGGCGGTCTGCCGCTGGGTTCGAGCCAGACTTTGCGCGGCAGCGGCGCGGTGATGGGCGATGTCACCACCACGGCGGGTTCAATCATTCAAGTTGGCATCACCAACCAGTATGGCCAACAGTTGTCGTTGAGCAATAATCTCTCGCTTGCCGGCGGCGACACCATTCAATTCAACGTATCCACTAGTCCGAACACAAACAATGTGCTGAACATGTCCGGGTCTTTGACGCTCGGCGGCTCCACGACCATCCAAATCTTTTTGCCGACCGGGGTGGCCAGTATTGGCACTTTTCGGCTGATCAATTACACCGGCGCGCTGCTAGGCGGCGGTTCGTTCACGCTCGTCACGCCGGTTTCCAGCCAGACCTTTACGCTCGACACTTCCACGGCCGGCCAGGTGAACCTGATTGTCACGGGCGTTCCGCAGAATCTGGTCTGGGCAGGTGACGGTTCCGCCAATATCTGGGATGTGGCGGGTGTGGCCAACTGGACGGGCCAGGTATTTTACCAGGCTGACAATGTCTCGTTTAATGACTCCGGCTCCGCTGTGCCGGACATCAATGTGACCGTGCCAGTGCAGCCCGGTTCCATGACCGTAAGCAACACCGCGCAGGCCTATACCTTCACCGGTTCGCCCATTTCAACCACCAGCCCACTCGTCAAGCGCGGCAACAACGTCTTGGCGTTTGCAGCGGACGGCAACAACTTCAGCGGCCCTGTTAGCATTGAGGCGGGCACGCTTTCCATCGGCAACGGCGGGAGCACGGGCAACTGGACGGGTAACGGCCCGATCACCAACAGCGGCGTATTGCTTCTGAACAAATCTTCCAGCGGATCATCCGTCGGCGGCGCGATCAGCGGCGCGGGCTCGGTGCGTGTGACCGGCGGCGGTGCGGCGCTGGTGTTGACCGCCTCTAATAACTACACTGGCCTGACAACCATCGAAAGCGGATGCCAGCTTTCAGTTTTCAATAACAATGCGCTGGGGAACACTAACACAGGCACGATCGTGCAATCCGGTGGCCGGGTCGGCTTTACCTCGCTGGGCAATTGGACAGTGGCCGAGCCATTGGAGATTAACGGCTACGGCATTGGCGCGGGACCCGGAGCCCTCTACGCGAACACGACCAGCAACAACATTCTCTGGACCGGACCCATCACCGTTGCCAGTCCGTCGCAAATCCGGATCGTCAACGCCAGTGTCCGGATGACGCTGGCCAACTCCGTCATCGGTAGCCAGCAGACGCTGCAATGCACGGCGAACGACACCGGTTCCGTGCTGACCTTCTCGAATACGCTCTCGCTGGGCAACGACCCGGTGCTGGCGGCGCTGACCAAGGATGGTGTCGGCACAATGGTGCTGGCGGGCAACAGCAATCTATGCGGCAGCGTGACCGTTAATGCTGGCATCTTGCAGATCAACACGACGAACGCGCCGCAACTCGGCGACGTGACGGTAAACACCACCGGGGTCAACGCAGGCACGTTGCAACTCGGCACCGGTCTGGGCGACGGTTCAATGCCTCCGGGCGCAATCAATTTGGCCGGCGCTGGCACCAAGCTCGCGATCAATTCCAGCAATACCTTTGTGCTGAACAGCCAGTTGACCGGCGCAGGCAGCGTGAGCCTGTTGAACTTCGGCAAGCTGATCATTAATTCGTCCAATACCTTTGTGGGCGGCATCACGACCGGCTCCGGCACCCCCACCTATGGCGGGATCATCAGCCTGTTCAATAGCTATGGCCTGGGCGACGGCACCGTTTCCAAAAGCGTGAAGCTTGTCCACGCTGCGCTTTTGTTGCAGGGTAACCTCGATGTCCCGGCCGCGATTTCGTTCTCCACCAGCAGCGGTGCCAATACCGTTATCGATCCCGCCGCCGGTTTGGCCCAACCCATTCGCAATGTGAGTGGCACCAACATCATCGAAGGCGCCATCACTCCCACTGGCGGTGACGGCAATTCGGAATTTACCGTGGATAGCGGTCTGTTGACCTTGAATGGCACGGTCTCGCCGGACATTACCAATCGCATCGTGATCTTGAGCGGCGCCGGCAACGGTGCGCTGAATGGCTCGCTGAATAACAACGGCGTCAATATTCCGGCTTTGACTAAACAAGGGGCAGGCACTTGGACATTGAACAATGTGAATGATTATTCCGGGGCGACGGTGGTGCAAAATGGCACGCTGGCGCTGGGTGCCAGTGCTTCGCTGTCCAACACGCCGAGTATTCAACTGTTAAGTAACGCCGTGTTTAATGTCGGCGCGGTGACGGGCGGATTTGTGCTCGGCACCAATCAAACGTTGAGTGGCAATGGCACGGTGCAGGGTAATCTAGCGGCACTGGGCACGGTCAGTCCCGGCACTTCAGTCGGCACCTTGACCATCACGACGAACTTGTCTCTGGCTGGTTTGACGGTGATGGAACTCAACCGCACCAACTTGCAAAATGCCGACTTGATTGCGGCAGCCACCGTGACTTTTGGCGGAACCTTGACGGTTACGAATATCGGCGACACGTTGGTGGCCGGCGATACTTTCAATCTGTTTGACGGCTCAATCAGCGGCACGTTTGCGGCGACAAACCTGCCGGCCTTGTCCTCGACGAATCTGTATTGGGATGTTTCCCAGTTCCAAAGCTTGGGCATTATCGCTGTCGCCTCCGCGGTGGTCCCGGCCAACACGAACGCGTTACTGTCGAGTCTGTCCATCGCTCCGGGAAGCGCGCTGTCGCCCGGGTTTGCCGGCGGCACCACGAATTATTCGTCCTTCAATGCGAACCTTGAAAACCCGGTGACGGTCACGGCATCGAGTGCAGACACGAATGCGACGCTGGAATTGACCGTGAACGGCACCTCGTTTGGTGTATGGACGAACCTGCTTACCAGTGCCTCGCACGCCTTGAACCTGATGCCCTCGCCGCTGAATGTGGTGGCGGTGAAAGTGACCGCTCAGGACACCAACTATGTGTTGACTTACACGGTGAACGTGACGTTGCAACCGAGCCTGTTGCCGTTTAAGCTGACGAATAGCGTGGTGGGCGGAACGAATCTATCACTATCGTGGCTGCAAGATCACACGGGTTACCGGTTGCTGGTGCAAACGAACAACCTGAACAAAGGTGTGAGCGGCAACACAAACGATTGGGACACGGTGGCGGGTTCGGCCGTGACGAACGCCGTGAACATCCCCATCATCAAGACCGGCGTGACGAACGAGTATTACCGGCTCGTTTATCCGTGAGCAAAGCTTGGAAATGAAAAAACCGCCGGGCGGATTCGCTCAGTGGCGGTCAATTGCTCAATAACTCACGCTCCGGCTGCTGAAACAGCAGCCGGGGTTTTATTTTATGATGAAAAAATTGATCGCACACACACTGGCGCTGGGGGTTCTACTGTCCGCCTCCGCGCAAACCACGTCGCCCGCCGAACAGCTCGGCTGGACGCTCGCCGTTCACTCTTACACCTTCCAGAAATTTTCTATCTTCGACGCCATTGACAAGACGGCCGCCGTCGGCGTCAAGCACATGAGTATTTCCGGCACCGTCAATCTGCTGGACGCGGACGGTAAAATCGCCAAAGCCTCGACTGTGGGCATCTCTGAAAAGGACATGGCTGCGATCCAGGCGCGGATGAAAGCACGGGGAATTAATCCCGTGTTCGTCAACATGGGAGTGGTCAAACCAGGGCTTAACGAAGCCGAAAGCCGTAAAATTTTTGCCGGGGCCAAGCGTCTGGGGATCAGTGTGCTGGTTGCCGAACCGGAAACGCACGGCAATCTATCGGAACTTGGCCCGGTGATGGACGTGGTGGAAAAACTCGCCAAGGAATACAACATCAAGGTCGCGATCCACAATCATCCCGGCCCCAAGAATTTCTATTGGAACCCCGACACGGTTGCCGCCGCCGTGAAAGGCCGCAGTCCGTTGCTGGGCGCGTGCGCCGATGTGGGGCATTGGGTGCGCTCCGGTCTCGACCCGGTTGAGTGCCTAAAAAAATTGGAAGGTCGCGTGATTGCGCTGCATTTCAAAGACCTTAACGAACCCGGCCTCAAGGCGCACGACGTGCCGTGGGGCACCGGCATCAGCAATGCGAAAGGTATGTTGGCCGAGTTGAAACGCCAGGAGTTCAAGGGCGCCATCTGTGTGGAATACGAATATAACTGGGAAAATTCTTCGCCTGAAATTGCCAAGTCGGCCGAGTGGTTCAACACCACTTGTGCGGAACTGCTTCGGAAATAGGCCTTGATGGTCAATCGTGATTGGCATCATTTTTTCTTCCCCCGATGAACTACCACCCAACCCGTCGCGCATTCCTGAAACGCGTGGCACTGTTGCCGCTTGCCGCTGCGGCTGGTTTCCCGATTGCAACTACGCAAGCCGCCTTAACACCGGTAAAACGCACGGGCGGGTCGCATCTGAAAACGTCGCTAAACGCTTATTCATTCTTGGATCTTCTGAATGCCAATGCCAAGGATGCCAGCAAGGGGGTGGACTTGTTTCAAGTCTGTGATTTCTGTGCCCAACACAATTTTGACGCTGTGGATGTCACGGGCTACTTTTTCCCCGGTTATCCGCAGGTGCCCGATGACGCTTACATTTTCAAACTC
Organism: uncultured Verrucomicrobia subdivision 3 bacterium; assembly: GCA_903921455.1. The sequence goes on from CAIXPZ010000090.1 coordinate 13,087, forward strand.
AAACGTCATGCCTTCGACCTTGGTCTCGCCATCAGCGGCACGGGCGTGCGCAATGATTTTACCGCGGCCGACAAGGCCGTGCGAGCCGAGGGCGTGGAGCGCATCAAGGCCTGGATCGAAGTTGCCGCGAAACTGGGCGCGCCGGTGATCCGCGTTTTTGCGGATTCGCAAGCTCCCTTCAAGAACTGGCAGCAGGCGGCGGGCAACGCCGGTCGCACAGAGGTCGAGATCTGGCTGGCGGATTCACTGCGCGAGTGCGCCGAGCATGGAAAAAAGTTTGGTGTCATTGTCGCCGTGCAGAATCATGGTGATTTTATTAGTACCGGCGAACAGCATTTGAGCCTGCTCCAAAGAGTGGATCATGAATACTGTGCGGCCATGGTGGATACGGGCAAATACAACACCCCTGATCCTTACGTCGACATCGCCCTGATGGCCCCCTATGCGGTGACCTGGCAGATCAAGGAATTGATTGGAACAGCTGGCGACTCGCCGCGCACTGACCTAAAGAAATTGGTCATCATTATCCGCCAGTCGGGCTATCGCGGCTATCTACCCATTGAGACGCTGGCTTCGGGCCGGAAGAGTTATGACTCGTTTGTGGAAGTCCCCAAAATGTTGAACGGACTTCGCGCCGCCATAGCTGCGACCGAGGGCATACCTGTACAACCTCCGGCGAAATAAGGGTGTTTGCCGGCTTGCTCAAGCCGGTTAGTGATGGTGGTTTTATTATATGAACCTTTGGTTTGCAATCCGGTAGGCTTCTTCAACAATCTTTGAAGCTATCGTCGTTCGATGAAATCGCATTTGCCATCTTTTGGTTTGGGAAAACTTCAAGGCATTGCCGGCGTTTTGCTTTGGCGGGTTCTGCTTGTCCTGGGAATGTTTCTCGGTGGGCGGGGATTATCCGCTGTGGAAACCACTTCTGTGGATGACTCCTATTCCGCACGGGTCTGGCAGGCGGACGACGGGTTGCCTGAAAACCGGGTGGTGGGTGTGGTTCAATCTTCGGATGGATTCTTGTGGGTTGCCACCCAGGGCGGCTTGGTGCGCTTTGACGGAGTCCGGTTTCAAAAAGTCAGCCTCGCTGGCTCCCCCGGAATGATCGCCGGCACGATGCGGATCTTGATGCTGGATCATGCCGGTCGGATCTGGCTGGCTAAGGAGGAAGGCGGAACCTTGTTTTGTTTTGAAGGTGCGCAAGTGCGGATGCTGACCCCAGAGCAGGGTTTGCCGAAAAACGAGTCGCAGCGTTCTTTGGCGGTGGATGGCGCTGGCGGCCTCTGGATCACTTACAGCACGGGCAAGGTCATTCGATACCAGGGTGGCAAGGTGGACACATTTACCGCCGGGGACGGACTGCCCGGCGGCGGCGGCATCTGCTGGCTGGCCACGGACCGGGACGGGACTCTCTGGTTCGCGAAAGGCAGTCATGTGGGTGTGTTTCGCAACGGCCATTTCAATGTGCTGGAAAATTTCGGATCGGCGGAATTGCGGATTGCGGCGGCGCGGTCGGGTGGCATTTGGGTTTGCGCCGGCCAGCAGATTCTGAAATTCGACGTGGGTGTGGAGACGGTTGAACTCGGGAAAATCATTCCCCCCGAAGGGCGCGAGCGTTCCGGGTTTGCGCCATCCGTCCTGCTCGAAGACCGGACGGGCGCAGTCTGGGTCGGCACCGTTTCCGCCGGGTTGTTCCGGTGCGATTCTAATGCCGTGGTGTCCGTGGATGTTTCCAATCCGGCGATTTTGAGCCTGACTGAAGATCGCGAAGGTGATCTTTGGGTCGGCACGCGTGGCGGTGGTTTAAATCGCGTGAATCGGCGCGTGACTTCGTTGATTAATTCGGCCGCGGGCCTGCCATTTGAAGGCGTCCAATCAATATGTCGGGACAAGGCCGGCTCCCTGTGGGCGGTGGGCGACAATGGTGAACTGGCTCGTTGTTGGGGAAAAATCTGGACGGTTCAAACGCCGGATGCCGGTTCAGTTCACCCTTATGTGACGTGCGTGACGGCGGATACGAACGGGGCGGTCTGGATTGGCACCCGGGGCGGTGTGGTGTATCGCTGGGCGGACGGTCAGTATGTGAATCTTGGCTTGCAGAGTAGTTTGCACTCCAAGTCCGTGCGCTCATTGCTTGTGATGAGCAATGGTGACTTGTGGATTGGCACGGATTATTCGCAGACGCTGTTCCGTTTGCGGGGAGAAACTCTGGCCACATTCAACTTGCCGCCCGGCTACCGGTATATCCGTGCCATGGCGGAGGATGCCGCGGGAAATTTTTGGGCCGGGGCTTCGGACGGATTGCTGGTGTGCGTGACGGGCGACACTTTGGCGGACGAGACCGCCAAGTCGGCGTCGGTATCCATCCGGTGCCTGCATGGGGCCACGAATGGTGATTTGTGGATCGGCTACGCTGGCACCGGTGTCGGGCGACTGCGCCATGGCCAGATCACCCGCTTTAGCACCGAGCAGGGTTTGCCGAACGATTTTATTGCGCAAATACTCACGGACAATCGCGGGGGTGTGTGGCTGGCGGGTAACCAAGGCATTTCCCAAGTGCGCGAACGCGACTTCGACGACGTGGCCGCAGGGCTGGCCACGCGCGTGTGGCCGGTGGTTTACGGACGCAGCGAAGGCGTGCCGGGCTTGCAGGCGAGTTTTGATTATTGCCCCGCCTCGGTGCAATCTTGCGATAATCGGCTGTTTTTCTCCATGCTTTCGGGCGTAGCTGAGGTTCGGTTGGATTATGCCCGGCTCAACCGTCTGCCGCCGGGAGTGTTCATTGAACGCGTCTTGGCGGATGACCAGACGTTCGCGGTTTATGAGCGTTTCAGTCCGGCGGCAGCCACTAATTCGGCGGATCCCATGGAGTTGAATCACCCCGGCGACAAAAATGAACTTTGCCTGCCGCCCGGGTTGCAACAGGTGCAGTTTGAATTTACTGCCTTGAGTTTTGTCGCGCCGGAGAACGTGCAGTTTCGTTATCAATTGGAGGGCTTGGATGATCATTGGGTGGATGCCGGCACTCGGCGGGTGGCGAGTTATACGCATCCGCCGCCGGGAAAATATCGTTTCAAAGTCATTGCCTGCAATAACGACGGCATCTGGAATAAAATTGGCGATACATTGCCAGTCACCTTCCAGCCATACTTTTGGGAAACGATTTGGTTCAAGCTGGCCGTGACCTTTATCAGTTTCATCGCGCTGTGTGGCGGAGTGGTGCTGGTGCTACGCCGGCGCCACCGGTTGGAAGTTGAGCGGCTGGAACATCAGCGCGCGTTGGAACTGGAGCGCACCCGCATTGCGCGTGATCTGCATGATGACTTGGGTGTCGGCTTGACGGAAATCGGTTTGCTCGGCGATCTGGCCGGTGCCAGTGCTTTGATGCCGGAACCCAGCCGGGAGAAATTGCAGGAAATCACCGGTCGGGCGCGCACGCTGGCTGCCTCGCTCGACGAAATTGTCTGGGCCATCAATCCGGTCAACGACACATCGCAGTCATTAATGGAATATTTTTTCGATTATGCCCAGAAATTACTCGGCCAGGCCGGCATCCGTTGCCGCCTGAAAATCATTGAACCTCTGGCGGGGGGTAGCTTGAATGCGGAGGATCGGCACGAGGTGTTCCATGCCTTCAAGGAGGCCTTGAATAATATCATTCGTCACTCTGGTGCCACGGAGGTGCAGGTGAGTCTGGCGGTGTTGGCGGCGGAACTGCACATCCGCGTGGCGGACAATGGCTGCGGCTTGGTGTCGCCCGGCAGCGATGGATTCCGTCATGGTCTGGTCGGGATGCGCGAACGCCTGCAAAAGCTCGGCGGCCGGTGTGAAATTAACGGTGTTTCGGGCAGCGGCACCACCGTCACCTTCATTATTCCCCTGCAACCTGAATCGCAAATATGATCAAGATCGCCATTGTCGAGGATGACGCGCCGTTTCGGAAAAGCCTGCGTCAGGTCATTGAGTCCAAACGCGGTTTCACCTGCGTCGCGGAATGTGGAACCGGCGCGGAAGCGATTGAAGTTATTCCCCGCGACCGGCCGGAAATCATCCTGATGGATTTGAATTTGCCGGACTTCTCCGGGGCGGAAGTGACGGCGCGGCTCAAAGCGGTTTTGCCTGATATTAGTGTTGTCGTTTTAACCGTCTATAACGACACCGAACACATTTTCAAAGCCCTGCGCGCGGGTGCCAATGGCTATTTGCTCAAGCAGGCAACCGCGAGTGAGATTCTTGAAGCCATTACCGAAGCGCATAACGGTGGCGCGCCGATGACCAGCGGCATTGCCCGCAAGGTGATCGCGGCCTTTCATGAGCCGCCGCCGGCAGATGCCGTTACGGCCAAGCTGTCTCCGCGCGAAATGGAAATACTGGAATTGGTGGCGGATGGTTATACCAGCAAGGAGGTGGCCGATAAACTTTCCATCACCATTAGCACCGTCTGTTGGAATCTGGATGAGATTTACAAAAAACTTCATGTTCACAGCCGGGTGCAGGCGGTTAACAAATTACGCCAATCGCAGTCCCGCCTGCCTAAACCCTAGCCTGGCGAACGAATTACGATCAGAAAGAAAGGTTTTAGTCGCGCCCCACTTTTTTGTGGGGTGGATTGTTTCCACCCGCCGTCTAGCATATCCTTGTCATCCGCACCAGCGCCCCATCATTTTTGATCAGCCGATGGGTTCGGGGATTTTTCGTTTTCTAGTTAGGATGAAATAGTATCCTTGACGCTGGTTGGCACTTATTAATTATGAAAAATGAAACCGTTCTAACGTGGCTCGGAAAATCAATTCTCCCAGGCAGCTTTGTGGCCTGTCTGCTGGCAACGAATCTAATGGCGGTGGAAAATCTAGACACTGAAGCCCGTGTCAAAGCGTTGCTCGCGCAGATGACGCTGGAGGAAAAAATCGGCCAGATGGTGCAGGCTGACGTGAAAGCGCTCGACGGCCCCGGCGATGTTAAAAAATACTTACTCGGCTCGGTCTTGAGTGGCGGTTCTTCTGATCCGGTCTCCGGCAACACGGCGCAGGATTGGTTGAATCTCGTTGAAGGCTTGCAAAATGAGGCGCTCCATACGCGGCTGAAAATTCCCCTGGTTTACGGCATTGACGCCGTGCATGGCCAAAACAACATTGAAGGCGCGGTCATCTTTCCGCACAACATCGGGTTGGGGGCCACGCGGAATCCAAAGCTGATTGAGGCGGCCGCCCGCATCACGGCCGAGGAGATGGCCGGCTGTGGCACGCGCTGGGCATTCGCGCCCTGTTTGGCCGTGGCGCGCAATGAGCGCTGGGGGCGCACTTATGAGAGCTATGGCGAATCACCCGAACTGGTCTCGGAACTTGGTGCGGCGGCGGTGCGCGGATTGCAGGGTGCCAAACTTTCAGATTCCACGGCAGTGCTGGGTTGTGCCAAGCATTTTCTCGCTGATGGCGGCACGACGAACGGCACGGACCAAGGCAACACGATTTGTGACGAGGCGACCTTGCGGAAAATATTTCTGCCGCCTTATCTCGCCGCCATCAAGGCGGGCGTTGGTTCCATCATGGTTTCCTACAGCAGTTGGAACGGGGTGAAAATGCACGGCAATAAATATCTTTTGACGGACGTGTTGAAAGGTGAATTGGGCTTCAAGGGATTTCTCGTTTCCGATTGGGCGGCGATTGACCAGATCTCTCCCGATTTCAAAAATGACATCGAACAATCCGTCAACGCCGGTTTGGATATGGTGATGATTCCCTATGCAGTGGGCCATACGAACAACTACGTCGAGTTCATCCAGGACCTGAAGTCGCTCGTCGCTGCGGGCAAGGTTCCACAGTCGCGTATTGATGATGCGGTGAGCCGCATCTTGCGCATCAAATTTCAGCTGGGCCTCTTTGAACAGCCGTTTACCGAGCATGCGTTGACGGCATCCGTCGGTTCACCGGAACACCGCGCGGTGGCGCGCGACTGTGTGCGGCAATCGTTGGTGCTGCTTAAAAATGAAAATCATGCCTTGCCGCTGGCGAAGAATTTAAAGCGCTTGCACGTCGCCGGCTTGGGCGCCGACGATCTGGGGATGCAATGTGGCGGTTGGACGGTGGATTGGCAGGGACGTCTGGGCTTAGTCACGCCCGGCGGCACCACGTTGCTGGCCGCGATTCGTAAACTTGTTTCTCCGGGCACGGAAGTGACATATTCAGCCGATGGTAGTGGGGCGCCCGGTGCGGATGCGGTCGTCGTTGTTGTGGGTGAAAAGCCTTATGCGGAAGGTAAAGGCGATCGCAAAGATTTGACTCTTTCGTCCGCAGATCTCGCTGTGATCAAGCAAGCCCGGTCGGCGAATGTGCCCGTCACTGTGGTTGTGTATTCCGGGCGGCCGCTTGTGCTTGGCTCAGCACTTGCCGATTGCGATGCCCTGGTGGCGGCGTGGTTGCCTGGCACTGAAGGCGACGGCGTCGCTGACGTGCTTTTTGGCGATTATAAGCCAACGGGAAAGTTGCCGCGCCTTTGGCCGAAGGATAATCGCCAACTGGCTCTTCCCTTGAAAGGTTCCACTGGGGGCCAGCCGCTTTATCCGTTTGGATTTGGCCTGACTTATTGAAGTGATATGAGAATTCTTTGGCGGAGCAGTATCTTGCTGTTTGCTATACCTTTGGTTGTCGATTTGGTGCAAGCCGAGTCGGGGATGGTCTCGGTGCCGGTGCAAGTTGCCCCTGGTAAAAACTGGACCAACTATCCGACCCGCACCTTGGCGGCTTTGTCAAAAACGGCGGCGAATCAGATCGATTCGGGGTTGGATCAGTATGGCGGCTTGCTCGCGCATAAAGCGACGGCAACCGGATTTTTTTATCCCAAGAAAGTTGGTGGACGTTGGTGGTTAGTCGACCCCGATGGCGGTTTGTTTATTCACAAGGCCGTCGTTGCTGTGTCTCAAAATGGCGGCAATAATGCCCGGGCGGCGTTGAAACAGAAATTCGGAAGCGAATCGAACTGGGTTGCCGAAACGACCAGCTTGCTTCATTCCAATGGCTTTAATGGTCTCGGTGCGTGGTCGGATACCGACCGGTTCGGGGCAGCTTCACAGCAATTGGTTTATACTCGTATTTGGAATTTCATGAGTAGTTACGGCGCGAAACGTGGCGGCACCTATCAGCAATCGGGCCATATGGGTTATCCCAAGGACTGTATTTTTGTGTTTGATCCCGAATTTGAAAAATTCTGTGACATTTATGCCAAATCGTTGGCCAAGTCCAAGGATGATCCGTGGCTGCTCGGCCATTTTTCCGACAATGAGATGCCCTTCAAGCGCGAGGCGATTATCAACTATCTCCAGTTGCCCGACCGGGATCCCGGTCATCAAGCGGCGCTGGCGTGGCTCCAGGTGCGGCATGGTTCGCGCGCAACGATCAAAGACATCACCGACCAGGATCGCAAAGACTTTTTGGCGCTGGTCACAGATCGCTATTATGGAATTGTCTCGAAGGCCATCAAGAAATATGACCCCAATCACTGCTTTCTTGGCTCACGGTTTCACGGCGGCGAGTTGAATTATCCTGAAGTTTTTAAGGCGGCTGGCAAATATGTGGACGTGCTGGCGGTAAATTATTATCGCACTTGGACGCCTTCGCCGGAGAAGCTGGCGATGTGGTCGCAGGAATCGGGGCGACCCATCCTGATCACCGAATGGTATGTGAAGGGTGTCGACTCTGGATTGCCCAATAACAGCGGAGCGGGGTGGATCGTGAAAACCCAGCGCGACCGCGGACTGTTTTATCAGAATTTCACGCTCGGGCTGCTCGAGTCCAAAGTCTGCGTTGGCTGGCATTGGTTCAAGTATATCGACAACGACCCTTTGGAGCCGGGCACCGAACCATCAAATCGCGATTCAAATAAAGGCATCGTCACTTCGCGCTACGAGCCGTATCCGGCTTTGTTAAACGAGATGAAGCCCCTAAATGATCGTGTCTATTCCCTGGCGGACTATTTTGATAAATCAGCCAACTAAGTCGCAAGGGTAAGCACTGGTTGGCGCACCCAAGTCACTTCCCAAAATGAAATCGAGGTGAAAGTCCCTGTTCTGCGAGCTTACTTCGGCTCGTTCGCAAAACTTTCCATTAGTTGGCTTTCCGGGTTGGGGAACCAAGCGGGAAACAACAGCACATCACCCTGACTTCGGGCGGTGGCAATTATGGCCCAGTCCCGTGGGGCGTTGCTGATATCCAGAACTTGAAAGGATCCGGGGAATAAACGTCGAGCCCAGTTCGCGGTCTTCGGCGAATCGCCCTTGCGCAAAGACAGATAAGGCGCGCTGAATGCCCGGTAAGGTAGATAGTGATGTTCCGGAATCAACAGTATGTCCGGACGTAGCTTTGCTACTTGGCGGAGTTGCCACAACTCATCGGGGCGCCGGATCCCGCCGTTGGAATCTATATAAAACATCGTTGCTCCCCAGCGCTTTCGAGCATAGTCAATCTTTTCGAGCAATAGCTGCTTCGTGTTGATCACCTGAGTTTGCCGGGGCTGACCGGTGTCGAAAACCAATTGCTGCGGACGAATCGTCAATCCGACTCGCAGCCCGGCGCCCCGCAGGCGTCCCAAAAACTCGTCCGCCACCGCCGCCATTTCTGGCGCCAAATGACCCAGTTCACGGGGATCTCCGATGAACGTGGTCTTGTGTGGGAACTGTTCTCCCTCCACGTCCCACACAATCACGCCTTGTGCCCCCGTCCGCTTCAGTATCGCAATGCTGCGGTCGGTGTAATCCAACAGCGCTGTTCGGAATCGTTGCAGTCCGTTCGTTCCCGTGACATCCAAATTCGGATCATTGAACCAACCGCGCGGATTCTTAGCTGAGGAATGGTAGTCCGACGCCAGAAATAAGGTGCCAATCGGCCGGCGGTCAGGCCAGTGAACCTTTATCGGCAGAACGAACGGTATGCCGACTAAGATGATTGTAGCCAGCAGAATCAGGGTGCCGCCGGCAATCAGGATTTTTTTCTTTCCGCTCCGTCGGCATGTCACCGTTGTTCCCTTGCGGATGATTTGTGGAACTGGCACCAGATTCTTACAGTGCGGGCATTTGACTTTTCGGCCGCGATACTTGTCATCGCATTGCAGCGACTGGTCGCAATTGGGACAGAAGATTTTGATTTTAGCCATTTGATGTTCGGCTAACCCGGCTGTCGGTTAAACAAAGTCTTTACTCCACGGTCACGCTTTTTGCTAGGTTTCGCGGCTTGTCCACATCGCAGCCGCGGGCGACGGCGATGTGATACGCGAACAGTTGCAGCGGCACGCTGGCCAGGACGGGATTCAGCAAGTCAAGTGTCGTCGGCAGGTAAATCACCTCATTCGCCACTTTCTTGATGCCTTTGTCGCCTTCCGTCGCCAGCGCGATGATCGGGCCTTTGCGGGCGCGGATCATGGCGAGGTTTGCCATGGTCTTGTCATACATCGCATCCTGTGGCACGAGGAAAACCGTGGGCGTCTGTTCGTCAATCAGCGCGATCGGCCCGTGCTTCATCTCCGCCGCCGAATAACCTTCGGCGTGGATGTAGGAAATTTCCTTCAGCTTCAGCGCGCCTTCGAGCGCAATCGGGAACGTGTAGCCCCGACCGAGGAAAAAGAAGTCGTCCGCCTTGGCGTATTTCCTGGCGATTTTCTTTAACCTGTCATTTTGTGCGAGAATTTTTTCAATCTGGTTCGGCAGGGCTTCGAGTCCGTGTAGCACATCCAGCGCGCGCTTGGCGGAAAGATGTCGCATCCGTCCCAGATGCACTGCGAGCAGTGTCAGAATGGAAATAGTCGAGACGAAAGCCTTTGTTGAGGCCACGCCGATTTCCGGGCCGGCGTGCATATAGATACCGCCGTCAGACTCGCGGGCGATGGTGCTGCCCACGACATTGACGATGGCGAGCGCGCGGTGTCCGCGCCGCTTCGCTTCGCGTAATGCCGCCAGCGTATCCGCCGTTTCGCCGGACTGTGACAGAACCAGCAGAACGGTGTTTTTTTCCAGCGGACAATTGCGGTAGCAAAATTCATGCGCAAACTCGACTTCAACGGGAATCTGGGCGAGTTCCTCGATCAAATATTCGCCCACGAGCGCCGCGTGCCAGCTCGTGCCGCTCGCCGCGATGACAATGCGGTCAATGCCTCGCAGCTCGGCGGCGGTCATGTTCAATCCTCCGAACTTGGCGGTCGCGCCTTCAAAATCCAGCCGCCCGCGCAGCGCGTTCAACACCGTTTGCGGCTGCTCGTAAATTTCCTTGAGCATGAAGTGCGCATGTTTGCCGCGCGCTGCGTCCTCCTGCGAAAATTCTAGGTTGCTGATTTGCACGTTGGCCGTATCCGTGCCGAGATTGGAAACATCGAAGCGTTCCGGCGTGATGGTCGCCACGTCGTAGTCATTCAGGTAAACCACTTTTTTCGTGTGGGCGACGATGGCGTTGGCGTCGCTGGCAAGGAAGTTTTCGTTCTTGCCGATGCCGATGATGAGTGGCGAGCCGCGGCGTGCCCCGATGATCGTGTCCGGAAAATCTGTGCAGATGACTGCGAGCCCGTAAGTGCCGATCACTTCGCGTAGGGCATCGGCGACTGCCAGGCTTAACGAATCACCATTTTTGCTGGTGCGTTTGGCATAATGCTCGCCGATCAGATGCGCGAGGACCTCAGTATCAGTGTCGGATTTGAATTTATGTCCGGCGCGGATCAGTCGCTGTTTTAGCGCGTCGTAATTTTCAATGACGCCGTTGTGGACGACGGCGATTTTACCGGAAGCGTCGAGATGCGGATGGCAATTGGCGTCGGACGGAACCCCGTGCGTTGCCCAGCGGGTGTGGGCGATGCCGAGGTTGCCGGCGGCGGGTTCGGCTTTCAGGACGCGGGCGATGCCTTCATCAATCCGGCCTCTTTTTTTGCGGAGCGAAAGCAAGGTCTTGTCCAGGACCGCTACGCCGGCGCTGTCGTAGCCGCGATATTCCAATCGCCGCAACCCCTCCAGCAGGATGGGTGAGGCTGCTTTTTTTCCGACATATCCAATGATGCCACACATAAGTTATTTCTGGCTTAAAACCCATTCTGCCATTTCCACCAAACCATCCACGACTACCGCGCGCTTGATTGGTTCTGTGCCACCGCGTTCCACTTCCGCGCCGTAGCCGGTGCGCACGAGGATGCATTTTTTTACGCCGGCATTCCAGCCGCATTCCAAGTCGATCAGCTTGTCCCCGACCATGTAGCTTTTCGCAAGGTTCAAATGAAACTCGTCGCGCGCATCGAATAAAAACTGCGGCGACGGCTTGCGCACCCGGCTGGGTTGGTCGGGCGCTTCCGGCGCGATGTAGGTTTTCTCGAAGTGCACGCCGTCGCGCGCGAAATCGCGGCTGACGCGCTCATTGACGCGTTCGGCGTCGGCTAGCGTAAAATATCCGCGCCCGATGCCGGACTGGTTGGTGACGATGAAGAGCTTGAATCCGGCATCGGAAAGTTTTTTTAACGCCGCCCCCGCGTCGGGAAAAATCTCCACGTCTTCGGGGCGGTGCAGGTAATTTTTTTCCGCGATGAGCGTGCCATCGCGGTCGAGAAATATCGCGCGGTTCATGTTGCGGGCAAATAGTGGGCAGATTGTGGCAAGAATGGAATTGAATTTTTCAATTAGTGCGGTCAGGATACGCCGTCTTTACGGTCAGCATTTTAATATTCTAAACACATGAGCACTAAAGGCAGACTTGGAATTCTGGTCGGCGGCGGTCCGGCCCCCGGACTCAACGGCGTCATCGCGGCGGCCACCATCGAAGGTATCAATCAGGGCTACGAGGTCATCGGTTTCCGCGACGGCTTCAAATACATCGCGCAGGGCGACACGACGCAGATTAAGCCGCTATCCATCCGCGACGTGAAGGATATCCATCTCAAGGGCGGCTCGATTCTGGGCACCGCCCGCACGAATCCGACCAAGTCGCCGGAGCAGATGAAGAATATTTTTACCGTTTTCGAAAAGCTCGGCATCACTGCGCTGGTCAGCATCGGCGGTGATGACACGGCGTTCTCCGCCAGCTATGTGGCCAAATACAGCCAGGGCAAAATCAAAGTTGCCCATGTGCCCAAGACGATTGACAACGACCTGCCGCTGCCCGGCACCGCGCCGACATTTGGTTACGAAACCGCCCGTCACTACGGCGTCCAGATTGTCCGCAACCTCATCGAGGATGCGCGCACCACGTCGCGGTGGTATCTCATCATCAGCATGGGTCGTGCGGCGGGACATCTCGCGCTCGGCATCGCGAAAGCTTCGGCGGCCACGCTATCGATCATCTCCGAGGAGTTTCGCGGGCGTCCGGTCACGGTGGATGAAGTTTGCGACATTATTATCGGTTCCATTATCAAACGCACCGCCGAAGGCTCGCGCTACGGCCTCGTCGTGCTCGCCGAGGGCTTGATCGAATCGCTCGGTGAAAAAGGTCTCGTGGCGGCGCTGCCCGAAGGCCAGCTTGAACGCTTCGGCAAGGTCATCCGTGACGATCACGGCCATCTGCGCCTCGGCGAAATCGAATTCGGACGCCTCATGAAAGAGCTGTTGACCGTGCGTCTCGAAAAGCTCGGCATCAAGATGGCGTTCATCGACAAGGATCTCGGTTATGAACTGCGTTGCGCGGACCCGATTCCGTTTGACGCTGAATACACGCGCGATCTGGGCTATGCGGCGGTGAAATTTCTCCGCTCGCCCCTCGCCGAAAAATATGGCGCCATCATTAGCTTCGTGGATGGTAAAATGAACCCGCTGCCCTTCGACGATATGTTGGATCCCAAGACCGGGCGTATGCAGAACCGCAAGGTCAACGTGGACGGCGAAGCCTTTGAATGCGCGCAGGCCTACATGATTCGTCTTGAACGCGAGGATTTCGAGGATCATAAGCAGTTGGCTAAACTCGCCGCCGTCATCAAAGTGACGCCGGAAGATTTCAAGAAGCGTTTCGGTTACCTCGTTGGCATCAAGTAATAATCATTTCAAAGTGAAACGGCGGCGGGAAAATTTCCGGCGCCGTTTTCCTTTCAATAAATTCGCGCAAGCGCCGTCCCTGCGCTAGAGTCCAGCATGTATTTTATTGGACTGGGAACCGCGGCTCCACTTCAACGTTACGAACAGCGCGAATGCTGGGACGCCCTGCGCCAATCCGCCCCCTTCACGCAACTAACGACTCGTTCGCATGCCATTCTCAAGAAAGTCCTCTGCGGCGAAAATGGCATCGCCTCGCGTCATCTGGCGCTCGAACCGCTCACGGAGGTCTTCGATCTAACGCCGGACGCCTTGCAGGCGCGCTTCACGCGGCATGCCCCGGCGCTGGCGACAGCCGCCGCCCGGCGGGCGTTGCATGACGCTGGCTGCGTGCCCGCTGAAATGGACGCGGTGCTCATCAGCACCTGCACCGGTTATCTTTGTCCCGGCCTGACGAGTTACGTCGCCGAGCAGCTCGGTTTGCGTCCAGATATTTTGGCCCTCGACCTCGTCGGCCAGGGTTGCGGCGCGGCGTTGCCGAACTTCCGGGCGGCCGAAGCCATTCTTTCGGCCGGCCGCGCAAAGAGGGTTCTCTCCATCTGTGTCGAAGTCTGCAGCGCGGCGTTTTATCTGGATAACGACCCGGGCGTGCTCATCAGTGCGTGCTTGTTCGGCGACGGCGCGGGCGCGGCGGTTTTGGTGAATGAACCTTTGCCCGGCCGCCGGCGCGTGAAGTGGCAAGCCGCCGCGTCTCATTTGGCTCCGGAGAAGCGTGACCTTCTCCGCTTCGGCCATAAAAACGGCATGCTGCGCAACATTCTCCTGTCGGAAGTGCCGCCGATCGCCGGGGCCGAGGCCGCCAAATTACTTTCCGCCACGCTCGCCGCCGCCCGCGTGAAACGGGAACAGATTGTCGGCTGGATCCTCCACACCGGCGGGCGGGATGTGTTGCTCGCCTTGCGCAGTCATCTCGGCCTCGCCGAATCCGATGTGCGCCACAGCGCCGCCGTTCTGCGCGAATTCGGCAACATCAGCAGTCCCACTGTATACTTCGTGCTTGAGCGCGCCCTCCGCGAGCCTGTGCCGGACGGCTTGTGGTGGATGTCGGCGTTCGGCGCCGGCTTCAGCTGCCACGGCGCGTTACTGGAAGTGAGCTGACTTTAATCGCTGGCGGGGCGAGCGTCCCTGCGAGCCGCAAACATGAAACGTAACGTCCAACCCGAATTGCTCGACGCGTTGTCGCCGGCAGATCCGCGCGCCATCCGCTCGCGGCGCGACTTGTGTCGCATCAACTGGTGGATGCGCAACCACGTCATCATGGCGCGGGCCCTGGAAAACAATCTTCCGGCCGCGCCCAAAACTATCGTTGAGCTGGGTGCCGGGGATGGAGATTTTCTGCTGCGCGTCGCGCAACGGATTTCCCCGCGCTGGCCCGATGTGCAAGCCACGTTGCTCGACTTGCAAAAAAATGTTTCCGCCGGGACGCTTGCGTCTTTCACCGGGCTTGGCTGGTGCGCGCAACCCGTGGTGGCCGATGTGTTAGACTGGTCGCCCGCTGGCGGGGGGGAATCCGTGGTCGTCGCCAATCTGTTTTTGCATCACTTCGAGGACGCGCCGCTGTCCGCGCTGTTCCGCAAAGTTTCCCAGAACACCAGCCTCTTCGTCGCCGTGGAGCCACATCGTTTCACCTGGCCGTCGCTCGTTGGCCAACTGCTATGGCTCCTCGGCTGCAATGACGTCACGCGCCATGATGCCGTGGTCAGCATCTGCGCCGGATTTGCTGGCGGGGAACTTTCCGCGCTCTGGCCGGACAAGGCCAACTGGCGATTGACCGAATGCCGCGCGGGCTGGTTCAGCCACCTATTCATCGCGTGCCGCCGCGAATAATATGCCCGCACCCAAACCCATCCGAATCATTGGCGGCGGACTGGCGGGACTCACGCTGGGCATCGCGCTGCGACGACTGGAAGTTCCCGTCACGATTGACGAAGCCGGGAATTATCCGCGTCATCGCGTTTGCGGCGAATTCATCAGCGGACGCGGTCAGTCTTCCCTCGCGCGGCTCGGCATGCGCGATGTATTCGCCAGAGCCGGGGCCATCCGCGCGCAAACGGCGGCGTTTTTCTCAGCGGCCAACTCGACCCCGCCGCGGTCGCTGCCGTCGCCTGCGATTTGTCTGTCGCGCTTCCAACTTGATGCCGCGCTGGCTGAAAAATTTCGTGAACTCGGCGGCGAATTGAATCAAGGCAAGCGTGTCTCTGCCGAAAATCTCGGCGAGGGCGTCGTCCGGGCGGGCGGGAGGCGAGCGCAGACGGAGGCAAACAGCGCACACTGGTTCGGTTTGAAACTCCACGCGCGCAAGGTGGCGTTGACCGCCGATCTGGAGATGCACTTTTCCCCGCAAGGTTATGTCGGGCTGTGCCGGCTGGCTGACGGCGAGGTGAATGTCTGCGGCCTGTTCCGTCGTCATGCCGGCGAAAATGTTCCGGCCAACTCCCGCGAACTCCTGCGCGGTCAGCCCGGTTCGCCATTGCGCGAGCGGCTCGCGGCGGCGGAGTTTGACGACGCTTCATTTTGCGCCGTCGCCGGACTTTCCTTGCGGCCGCAGCGCGCGGTCGAACGGCCGGAAATCTGCGTGGGCGACGCGATCACGATGATTCCGCCCGTCACCGGCAATGGAATGTCCATGGCCTTTGAATCGGCGGAGCTGGCCGTCGTGCCGCTGGCCGCGTGGAGTCGCGGGGAAATTTCCTGGGCGGTAGCGCGGCAGCAGATTGCGCGGGCGTGTGACGAACGGTTTTCCCGCCGCCTGCGCTGGGCGCACTGGTTGCAACAGCTTGTGCTGACGCCCGCGCTGCAAAATCCGCTGACGTTGCTCGCCGCGCGCAGCGACGGCTTTTGGCGGTTGGCCTTTGAACGCACCCGTTGATTTTTGTAGCGGCGGTCTATGACCGCCGTGTAACTTGCCGGGGCGACGCTCACAGAGCGCCGCTACAAAATGAAACCACTCGCGGACTGTCAGCTTTATACCTTCGTGGACACGGCCTACCTGCATGGCCGCGCGCCCGAACTCGTCGCGCAAATGCTTTGCGACGGTGGCAGCGACTTGATTCAGCTGCGCGCCAAGGATTTCGCGGCCGACGATATCCGTCGCATGGCGGAAAAGATTCTGCCCGTCACGCGTCGCGCGAATGTCGGGCTCGTCATCAACGACCATCTGGACATCGCGCGGGAAGTCGGCGCGGACATCTGCCACTTGGGACAGGAAGATTTCTTCGACGCCGGCCACACGCATATTTCCCAACTTTCATCGGCCAACTCCCATCTGCTCATCGGTCTTTCAACCCACGCTCCCGCGCAGGCGCAGCGCGCGCTCGATGCCGGGTCGGATTACATCGCCATCGGGCCGATCTACGCCACCGGCACCAAGCCGACCGCCAAGCCCGTGACGCTTGAATACGTCCGCTGGGCGGCGGTGCATGCGACGGTGCCGTGGTTTGCCATCGGGGGAATCAATTTGCAGACGATTGACGCCGTGCTTGCGGCGGGTGCGCGCAGAATTTGCGTTGTCTCTGCGATCCTGAATGCACCAGATGTTACTGCCGCCTGCCTCGACTTCCGCCGGAGGCTGGTGTGATTAGTCGTCCAGAAGTTTTAAGAATTCCGCTTCGTCTAAAATCTTCACGCCGAGTTCCTGCGCCTTGGTGAGTTTGGAGCCAGCTTCGGTACCGGCCAGAACAAAATCTGTTTTCTTGCTCACGCTACCGGTCACTTTGCCGCCGGCAGCTTCGATCTTGGCCGTTGCCGCCTCGCGCGTCAGCGAGGGGAGGGTGCCTGTCAGCACAAAAGTTTTGCCTGCGAAGAGACCTTCCGGTCGGGCACTGTTCACTTTCTCAGTCTGCGGCGTGATGCCGAGCTCGCGGATGCGATTGAGAATCTTTTTGCCGGTAGTCGAGGCAAAGAAATCTAGCACGCTCGCCGCCGCCACGGGACCGACTTCCACCAGCTTCGCTTTCAATCCGCCCGCCTCCAGGCGCGCTTCAATATCTGCAATTTCTAGTTTGAGAGCAGCGTCACGCTGCTCGCGGCGCGCCTTGTCAGCTTCATCTTTGGGGGGATTCTTGCGCGAGCGCGGGCTGATTTCTGCGCGTTCACTTTCCTTCGCGCCCAGGTCGCGGATGTCGCGCAGCACTTCGGAATCAGCGAGCGCTTCCAGCGAATCGTGCGTGGCGGCGAGTTGCTTCGCGGTGGCTTCGCCCACGTCGGCAATCGCCAGCGCATGAATCCAGCGCGAGTGCGGCGCGGTCTTGGCGCGCTGGAGCGCGTCGAGAATCTTCGTGGCGTTCTTTTCTCCAAATGTGCGAGGCTCGTCATCCGTGCCGAGGTTCAGTTTGCCGAGCACTTCCAATTTCAGGTCAAACATGTCGAGCGGCTCCTTGACGAGGCCGCGTTCAACGAGCTTTTCCGCCACGATGCCGCCGAGTGATTCGAGATCGAGCGCCTTCCGTTGCGCAAAATATTCGACGCGCCGCGTGAGCTGCGCCGGACAGCCCGCAATGTTCCGACAGCGCCACGCGACTTCGTCGTCACCGCTGGCGGCGGCTTTGTCCTTGGCGATTGCACCGCCGCACGCGGGGCATTTGCCGCCGACGTGTTTAAAGAGATCAAACTCCTGCGCGCCCGCCGGACGCTTGGTCTTCATCACCTCGAAAATTTCCGGGATGACCATGCCGGCCTTGCGCACCACCACCGTGTCGCCGATGCGGATGTCTTTGCGTCGGATTTCGTCCTCGTTGTGCAGCGTCGCGCGCGCCACGGTGGAGCCTTGCACAAACACCGGTTCCAGTTCCGCCACGGGCGTGAGCACGCCGGTGCGCCCGACTTGCACGGTGATGGTCTTGAGCACGGTCTCAGCTGGCGTGATCCACGGCACGGGTTTGTGGACGATGGCGTAACCCGGCGAACGGCTGCGGCCGGGAATCTTCGCCCAATCGGCAAGGGTATTCACCTTAAGCACGATGCCGTCGATCTCGTAGGGCAACTGCCGGCGCAGGTCTTTGTCCTCGTCGTAGTGCGCCACGATTTTGTCGCGGTATACTTTCAGCACTTCTTCAATGCCGTCGCACACCCACCACAGCTTTTGCGTGGGCAGACCGAACTTGGCGAGCGCCTCGAGCATTTCGGAATGCGTCTTGAACTCGATGCCGTCGCATGCGCCGACGGCGTAAAACACGGCGCGGATCGGGCGTTGCGCGACGAGCTTGGGGTCGAGCTGCTTGAGCGTGCCGGCGGTGGCGTTGCGCGCGTTGGGAAAAGGTTTTTCGCCCTCGGCGGCAAATTTGGCGTTGAGCGCATCGAAGTCTTTGATGGCAATGTAGGCCTCGCCGCGCACTTCGAGCAGAATAGGGATTTGGCCGCCGAGACTCAGAGGCGCAGAGTCTTCTCCAAGCAAGGATTTCTGATTGCTCTGAGCCTCTGAGCCTCTGTGGCTGAAGTCCAAGCTTAACGGTATTCCCCTGACTGTTTTCAAGTTGGTCGTGATGTCGTCTCCTTCCGTGCCGTCGCCGCGCGTGACGCCGAGATCAAATTTGCCGTGACGGTAACGAACGCTGAGTGAAACGCCGTCTACCTTCGGCTCGATGATGTATTGAACTTTATCGCGGCCGAGATGTTTGCGGATAGTTGCATCAAAGGCGCGCAGTTCCTCCAACGTCTTTTCGTCCTGCAAACGATTGCGTTTGTCGCGGTCCGGCTCTTCATCTTTGGTCGGGTGATCGTTGGCTTGCACCTTGTCGAGCGAGAGCATCGGCACGAGATGTTTGACGCGCGCAAATTTTTCGCTCGGCGCGCCGCCGACGCGCTGGGTGGGGGACTCGGGCGTGACGAGGTCGGGAAAATCTTGTTCCATCTTTTGCAACTCGGTGAAGAGTTGGTCGTATTCGCGGTCGGTGATGAGCTGCCGGCCCGTGACGTAATAGGCGTGGTCGTGCCGGCGGATTTCGGCGGCAAGTTGCGCGTGGCGATTTTGGGCTTCAGCGTGCGTCACGCGGAAAGTTTTAACGTAAAGGCATCCAGAAGCAAAGCCGCCAAGAAAAGAAAAACCTAGTTCAGAAACTACCACACCGTTCTTTCGGCGGACGCTACTTCTTAAGTTGCGTTTTTGCCGGTTTGTCCGGTGCATCGCCGGCGTCAATGTCCGTCGAGGCTGTTCGGACATGCCGGTATTCGATCAGGCCGGTGTTTTCAGGCAGCTTGGGGCCGGCGTAAATCACCGCCAACTCCGCGAGCGCGGTGGATTGATCCGGGCCAAAGCCGGACAGCGCCGTGAGTTTTAGATGTTTCGTTGTGATGGTTTTCGGGAAGTCGATCGTTTGCGGATTCCACGTCGATGCCAGTTGCCCGCTCATTAACGACTGCCAGTTTGTGCCGGCGTCGCTCGTTTCCAGTTTGAATTCGCGGATATCGCCTTGATGCTCGCGTTGATTCTGTCGCGGCATGAGCAGCAGACCATTTAGCGCAACCCGCTCGGGAAAGTGGATCTGGATTTCGTGCGGCAGTTTTCGGCCGTTACCGCGCGCATCGGCGCTGGACCAATACGTGTTAGGGTCACCGTCGAGGATTTCCGGTGCGGGCTTGCCGTCGCCGGTGGCCGTTGCGCCGAGCTTGCGCATGACGAGAGTATTGAAGAACAGGCTTTCAAAAGCGGCGGCGGAAATTTCCGTCGACGGCATAAATTTATCGCTGGCCAAATAATTCAGTAGCGAGCGACGCAACTGCACTCCGACGGGTGAGCTGTTTAAATCCGCTGTGCAGACCAGCAGTTTGCCCGCTCCGATGTGCGCCTCGAAAATCACGCCGAGCTTGTAATTGCGGTTCCAATCGTCAATTGCGGAGACAATAGTCCTCAGGCCGCGCGGCAATTTATCCAGATTCACGGCGCGGGATTTGCCGACGATTTCAGTCCATTGCCAGTCCCCGTTGGCTTCGGTGGGAAATTCGGCAAGGGCAGGGGAGTTGGTGTCGCACCACAGGCCGAGCATCCGGCTCCACGTCGGTCCCATGAGCGCATTCCAGAACACTGGCACGCGTGCCAGTGGCGGACTCCACCAACTCAAGTCGGCCAGACGAGGAGTGAACAATACTTTTCTGCCATCCGCCACAGCCTGCAAAGCCTCGGCTGGCGAACTCGTTTCCAGGCAGTTTACCATCGGGGCATTCGGTGGCAGGCTGGCGGGATACAGCCAGAAATCCCAGTCGTTGATGAACGGGGGCAGCACGCCGACGAGACCGGGGCGAATGTGCGAGGTCTGCCCGATGACGACACGCAGCGAATATTTGGCTGGCGCCGGCAGCTTTGCGAGGTCGGCGCTGATGGTGCCGAGCGGAAGATTCTTGCCAAGGGGGAGTTTGGTCACGGAAAACCGGCCTTCCGTCATCACCATGTTGGCGGCGTTGAGGATTTGCCAGGCGGCGACCGAAACCTCGAGCGGCGCTTGGCCAAAATTCGCCGCCTCCACCGGCACTTCAAATCTGTCCGCCGTGGTGTAGACGCGCTGTTTCAGTCGCGCCAGCGGGACGACAATGTTACAAAACTTCTTGAACTCGTCCGGCGTGACGTAGCCTTTGTTTTCCCAAAACGGGTCGAGCAAGCCGATGAGGGCGCTGCCTTGGCCGGTGTAATCGTGCAGGTCGAGCAGTTGAAAACCTGCGAGGCCGGGCGTGCGGAGATTGGCCTCGATTTCTTCCTTGTAGCACTGGAGCTGCAACCGGCCCGAGGCGTGGGCGAATTCGTGGTTTTGCGCCAGGACCCCGTGCGCGGCGGCGGAGTCGCGGAAGATTTCAAAATTTCCCGGCTGCACAAAGCCGGTGAATTTTTTGATGACGTCAAAATCGGGATACGCACACCACTGGCCGAGTTCGTGTGAAATCACCGGCACGTTCACGCCGGCGAGGGAATCGCCGTAGTTGCGGCCGAACCAGCCTTTCTCGCCGCGCACGCGGTTCGGGCCGATGCGGCCAATCGCCAGATAATCCGCGCCGGCATTGAGCGGCTCAGCCGGCGAATCAATCAGCGACCAGCCGGTGTCCGGCGTGTAAACGTGGCGCGGATCGGCAGCGCGAAAATGTTTCACCCAGTCGGGCAGGACTTGTTTCCAGCGCCCGGCGGCTTCGTTGCTCGCTGAGACCAGCATGAGCGATGGATGATTGCCGTAAGCCTTGATGATGCGCTCAGTCTCGGTGTAAAGCTGCTGCGTGATCTCACTGCCGGGCGAGAACGGGTTCCACATCCCCGGTTCAACTTGCAGGTAAAAGCCCAGTTCATCCGCCGCTGTGAACGCAGCCTCCGGCGGACACCAAGAATGAAACCGCATGTGGTTCAGGCCGTAATTTTTGCAGGTCAGGAAAATCTTCTGCCACGATTCCACATCCGTCGGCGGATAGCCGGTTAGCGGAAAATCGCCGCCGAAATGCGTGCCGCGCAAATAAATCGGCCGGCCGTTCAGGATGAACTGCGTGCCGTCCGAGTGAAAATCGCGGAGGCCGAAAGTTACCCACACAGCATTAGTATCGGACCCCTGCCGATTGCTTGAATCCGTGATTTGCACTTGAAGGTTTTGGATTATTGGCCGGAATTCATCCCAAGTGTCGGTATTGGTCGGAAGGGACATCTTGGTTTCAAAACTTGTGCCTGATTGGGGAACTTGTAATTGGATGTTTGTTTTCTCTATTGCGCCCCCTAAAAAACTTTTGTCCCGGGTCAATGTCGCAAATGAGATTTTTACTGTTGCTGGATTAATGCTGGAATTGCCCAGCCGACCTCGGACTAAAATTGTTTTATTTTTCGCGCTGGGAAAAACCTGCACATCGTCAATCCACACCGGACTTGTCGCGCGCAATTCCATTTTCCCCACGATGCCGTTCCAGGCATTGTCCAGCGAATCGGAGACACTATGCGCGTCGGCGCGATACGGCAGGATCATCCGGTTGTCCACGCGGACGGTCAGGCGGTGCTTGCCCGGCGGCACGAGCCCGAAGTCAAACTGATGCGGCGTGCACAGGCTGATGTCGGAGCCGATCTCCTTATCGTCCAGCCAGATCGTGGATTTCCAGTGCGGCCGTTCGAGAAGCAGCACCACGCGTTTGCCGTTCCAGTCTGTCGGGATTTCAACATCACGCTGATACCACGCCGCGCCGAGATAATGCCGCTTCGGCTGGCTGATGAACGGCACCTTCACGCTGCCTAAGTTCGTGTAAGCCGCGTAGTCCGCCCGCAGAAACCAGAAGTGATCGTAAAGCGACAAAACCCATGGTGTTGCTGTGCCGATTGCGTCGCCGTAACCCTGCGATTCGAGAATGCCGGGTAGTTTGATTTTATCTGGGAGAGTTTTGGTGAACCAATTTTCGTTCGTGCCGGCGTCGGTGCGGTCCAGGGCGAAGCGCCATTCGCCGGCGAGCGGCATCGTTTCCGCTGTGCGCAGGGGCAGCGCTCCCAGGCAAAGCAGGAGTGCGGAAAGGAGCGCGGTATCAAGGGGTCGGCGTTTCATGTGTGACGGCAGATTAGCCGGAAATACGCGGCAACTGAATAGCCAATAATGATGATGCAATCACGGCGAGCGGAGCGGTTTTTATTGATAATTGGGGCGGGAAACGGCATTAAAAGCCGCGCATGAAACACAATTCCTATTTTGAAGGCAAAGTCCAGAGTCTCGCCATCGGCACCACCGACGGCCCGGCGACTGTGGGCGTGATCGAACCCGGCAAATACAGCTTCGGCACCGATTGCATCGAACACATGCACGTCGTGGCGGGCACGCTCAAGGCGAAATTGCCCGATGGCGAATGGGCGAGCTACGGCGCGGGTCAATTCTTCATCGTGCCGAAAGGCGTGAAGTTTGAAGTCGAAGCGGCGGGCGATGTCGCCTATCTCTGCTACTACAAACGCTGAAACTAAAACAATTCAACGAACTGCCGGATGAATAATATTTCGTCCGGCAGTTTTTATTTCGCGGCTTTCAGCAACGCAGCAATCAAACCGTCCGTCGTGTGTTCCTTCGCTTCGAGCGTCGGTTTGAGGCCGAGCCCGACGATGGCCTTGCTAGTTTCCGGGCCGATGGACGCGAGTTTCAGTTGCGGAAATTGTTTCACCAATTTCAGCAAATCAAACCGCGCGTGAAAATGTTCGACCGTTGAACTGCTGGTGAAGGTAACCCAGTCTGCACCTTCTTCCGCGAGCCGCGCGGCTGCGCCGGTGCGGTCTTCGGTCTCGGCCACGGTTTTGTAGATGGCGATGTCGTCCACGATGGCGCCCTCTTCTTGCAGCGCCTCCGGCAGATCGCGGTTCGCCACCTCGGCGCGCAGCAGGCACATCTTGACGTTTTCAATGTCCTGAAATTTTTTGAATGCGGCGGCGATTTTTTTGCCGGTGAACTCTTCCGGCTGCACGTCCACCTGCAAATGCAGTTCGCGCAACTTTGCCGCCGTGGCCGGGCCGACCGCGGCGAAGCGCGCGCCGCCGATCTCGCGCAAGTCCTGAAACCGCTTGAAGAACATGTCGAAGAACGCAGTCACGCCGTTGGCGCTGGTGAAGACGAACCAGTCGTAGGAATTCAATTCCAGCAGGCAGTCAATGATGGCATCGCGCTCCGTCGGGTGCGTGAGTTTGATTGTCGGCACTTCCAGCACATCCGCCCCGAGTTCCGCGAGCCGTTGCGCAAACGAGCCCGCCTGTTCCGATCGGCGCGTGACGACGATGCGCTGGCCAAACAGCGGCTTGGACTCAAACCAGTTTAATTTTTCGCGCAGCTTCACCACCTCGCCGACGATGATGATGGCGGGTGGCAAAAGCTTTTCTTTTGCTGCGAGCTTTGCAATGGTCGCGAGCGTGCCGGCTACAGACTTCTGCCGGCCCGTCGTGCCGCGATGAATTACCGCCACGGGGGTTTCGGGATTCATGCCGTGTGTAATGAGCGATTGGGTCCAATCGGCGAGATTGTCCATGCCCATCAGCACGACTTTGGTGCCGGGGATTTTGGCAATCTGCTTGTAACGCAGCGCCGTGGGCGCGTCCGCCGAATCGCTGTGGCCGGTGAAAACCGTGAAGCTGGAGCAGTGATCGCGGTGTGTGAGCGGGATGCCCGCGTAATTCGCCGCCGCCACGACCGAGGAAACGCCGGGCACCACTTCGAAGGCGATTTTTTCCGTGGCGAGCTGTTCCGCCTCTTCGCCGCCGCGCCCGAAGACGAATGGATCGCCGCCTTTGAGCCGCACGACGGTTTTACCGGCGCGGGCGCGGGCGAGCATGAGTTCGGTGAGTTGTTCCTGGGAAAGTCCGCCGTCACGCTTGTGGTTGCCGCGTGAAATGATTTCAGCGGACGCTGGCGCCAGCCGGAGTAATTCGGGATTCACCAGCACATCGCTAATGACCACCTCGGCCTGCCGGAGCAATTCCGCGCCGCGCAACGTGAGCAAACCCGCATCGCCGGGACCGGCGCCGACCAGATAAACAATACCTTTTGATTTCACGCGCCCATTTTAGCCGAACGCTCGCGTCGGGTACAATCAAAGAGCGGTTTGATTTGGCAAAGGGGCTGTAGATCCAGCAGTTGATTGGGAATATTTAAGTGCCAAGCCTCGCAAAAAATAGGGGTTATAATCACAATTACAACGCTAAGCCAAAAAAAATTAAAAAAAGTATTGCAATCAATTCTGCATTTGATAATTTCCTCGCTCCTCGCCGCCCGTAAGGTAGGCCGGACAGCATGTTTGTGAACCGATAACTGATTCCCAGCAGGGACAGGATTGATGGCTCGCTGACTTCAAAAAGTTGCTGAAAAAAACTTTAGTTATTATGCCCGTAAAAACATTTAGACCGCTAACGCCGTCCACGCGATACATTACGATCGCGGACTTTAGCGACATTACGAAGACGAAGCCGGAGAAGTCGCTTGTGGAAATCCGCAAGAAGACGGGCGGACGCAACCATTACGGTCGCGTCACTGCGCGCGGCATCGGCGGCGGCCACAAGCAGAAAATTCGCCTCGTGGATTTCAAGCGCAACAAGCACGGGGTAGAAGCCACGGTGGCTGCGATTGAATATGATCCGATGCGCTCCGCGCGTCTCGCGCTCCTTGAATACAAGGATGGCGAGAAGCGTTATATCATCGCGCCGGTCGGCGTGACGGTGGGCCGCATTATTTCCAGCGGGCCGACGGCTCCGCCGGAGATTGGTAACTCTCTCCCTTTAAAAGCTATTCCGGTTAGCACTGCCATTCATAATTTGGAACTGCAGCCCGGTCGTGGTGGTCAGATGGTTCGTTCCGCGGGTGGTTCGGCGACCTTGATGTCCAAGGACGAAGGTTACGCGCAGATTCGTTTGCCTTCCGGCGAAATCCGCAAGATCAACGAAGAGTGCTACGCGACCATTGGCCAGGTGGGTAACACCGAGCACGAAAATGTTATTCTCGGCAAGGCGGGACGCACTCGCCATCGTGGTCATCGCGGTATTACTCGCGGTGTGGCCCGTAACCCGGTGGACCATCCGAACGGCGGCGGTCAGGGTAAGTCCAAGGGCGGCGGCGGTTGGCAGCAGCTCGTTTCTCCGTGGGGCAAGGTCGCCAAGGGGGGCAAAACGCGCGCGAAATACAAATCTTCGAACCGTTTCATTGTGGTTCAACGCAATGGTTTGCCGATGAAAATTAAATAATTTATGGGACGCTCGATAAAAAAAGGTCCGTTTGTAGAAAGCCATCTTTTGGAAAAAATCCAGAAGGCGAAGGCGGCCAATCAAAAGACGCCGATTAAGACTTGGTCGCGTCGTTCGACCATCACGCCGGAATTTGTCGGCCTGACGTTCACCGTTCACAACGGCAAGGTATTTAACCCGGTTTTCATCACCGAAAACATGGTCGGTCACAAGCTCGGGGAATTCTCCCTGACGCGCACGTTCAAGAAGCACGGCGCCCACACCGCGAAGGCGGAAGCCAAATAGTTTTTATGGAAGTTTTCGCCATCACCAAGAATATCCCGATGTCCGCGCAGAAAATGCGCGAAGTCGTGCGGCAAATCCAGGGTTTGCCGGCGTTGCAGGCCGAACAGATTCTGGCCGTCGTGCCGCGCAAGGGTGCGCGCTTCGTCGCCAAGACGCTGCATTCGGCCATCGCCAACGCGGAGAACAACAACAAGCTCCGCCCGGAAACCTTGCGTATCAAGGAAGCGGTCGCGGGCACGGCGACGACCATCAAGCGTTTTCAGCCTAAGGCGCGCGGTTCGGCGGGTCCGATCTTGAAGCGCCGCTGCCACATCAAAATCACTTTGTCCGACGAATAATTATGGGCCAAAAGACCAATCCAATCGGCTTACGCGTCGCGGTCAACAAAGACTGGCGCTCGAAGTGGTATGCCGACAAAAAAGAATTCAGCAAGCTGCTCACGGAGGACCGTATCATCCGCGATTTGCTCAAGAAGAAGCTCGAAGGCGCCTCGGTGCCGAAGATTTTGATTGAACGCGCGACGAATCGTTGCCGCGTCACTATTTTAACCGCCCGTCCCGGTGTCGTCATTGGTCGCAAAGGTTCGGAGATTGACAAGCTTAAGGAAGAGTTGAGCAAGAAGACCGGCAAGGAAGTTTACGTCGACATCGTCGAAGTGAAGCAGCCGGAGCTCGACGCCCAGTTGTGCGCGGAGAACATCGCCTTGCAACTCGAGCGCCGCGTGTCCTTCCGCCGCGCGATGAAGAAGGCGTTGCAGACCGCAAAAGATTTCGGTGCCGAAGGTATCAAGATCCGCGCCGGTGGCCGCCTCGGTGGCGCTGAATTGGCGCGCGTGGAGATGTATCACTGGGGCCGGGTGCCGTTGCACACGCTCCGCGCCAACATTGATTACGGCTTCGCCGAAGCGAAGACGGTTTACGGCAAGCTCGGCATCAAATGCTGGATTTGCAAGGGCGAAAACAAGCCCCAGAAAAAAGAAGTGAAAGCGGCCGCACCGGTCGTTGGTTAATTTTTTAGAAGATTTTTTGTTATGGCAATGCAACCGGCAAAAGTAAAGTTTCGCAAGATGCACCGTGGCAGTCGCACGGGGCTCGCTTTGACTGGCAATACCGTCGCGTTCGGCGAATTCGGCCTGATGGCGTTGGAGCGTTGCTGGATGGACGGCAAGCAGCTGGAAGCCTGCCGCGTCGCGATCACCCGCCACATGAAGCGCAAGGGCAAGATGTGGATTCGGGTGTTCCCCCAGAAATCTTATACCAAGAAGCCGCTCGAAACCCGCATGGGCAAGGGCAAGGCGCCCCTCGAAGGCTGGGTGGCGGTCATCCGGCCGGCCAACATTTTGTTTGAAGTGGACGGCATTACGGAGGCGGAAGCCCGCGAGTCCATGCGCCTCGCTGCCACCAAATTGCCGATTAAGACCAAGTTTATTTCGCGCCATCAACACACGAGCTGAGTATATGAAGTTTTCCGATTCCAAGATCAAAGATGCCACGCTGGTGGAGTTGGCGGCCCTGGGCCGTGACCTCCGGCACGAAATCTTCAACTTGCGCCTGCAGCAGGCGAGCGCGCAGTTGGAAAAACCCGCGCGTTTGCGCACGCTGCGCAAGGATATTGCGCGCGTTGAAACCCGTATGTCGGCATTGCGGAACAAGGCGGCGAAACCGGCGGCTAAATAATTTTGTATGGCTGAATCAACGAATATTGTGGCGGCGACCGGCAAGCGCAAACAGCGCGTCGGTGAGGTTGTCTCGAACAAGATGACCAAGACGATTGTGGTGCGCGTGGAACGCCGTTTCCCGCATCCGAAATTCAAGAAAATCGTCACCTCTTACAAGAAGTTTTACGCGCACGACGAAAAAGCGCAGGCGAAACCGGGCGACACCGTTCGCATTGAGGAATCCCGCCCGTTGTCGAAGTTGAAACGTTGGACGCTCGTCGAAGTGGTCGAGCGCGGCGAGGCTCTAACCGCAGTCGCAGCCTGATTATAAATTTATGTTGCAAGTTCGATCCAGTTTGGATGTGGCGGACAACACCGGTGCCAAGGTGGCTTGGAACATCGGCGTGCTCGGTCGCAACCAGCGTTATGCCGGCATCGGCGACGTCATTAAGGTTCACATTAAAGAAGCCGCGCCGGATGGCTCGGTTAAAAAAGGCGAAGTGCATGACGCCGTCGTCGTTCGCACGCGTCACATTATCACGCGCAATGACGGCTCGGTGCTGCGCTTCGACAGCAACGCCTGCGTCATCATTGACAAGGAATTGAATCCGAAGGGCACGCGCATTTTCGGTCCGGTCGCCCGTGAGCTGCGCGAAAAGAAGTTCATGAAGATCATTTCACTTGCACCGGAAGTTATTTGAAGGTTATGTCAAAATTTCACGTTAAAAAAGGCGATCAGGTCACTGTCATCGCTGGCAAAGAAAAGGGCAAAAGCGGCAAGATCATTCATGTGCTGACGGAAAAGCAGCGCGTGATTGTCGAAGGCCTGCAGATGGTCAAGAAGCACGTCAAGAAGAGCCAGCAGAACCCGAACGGAGCGATTCTCGACCGCGAAGGTTCGATTCACATCTCGAATGTGAAAAAAGCGGAGGCAGCTGCCGCGTAAATAATTTTCACGGCCGATACCGTGAGTTTAAAAATGAAAGCCAGACTTTACAAAAAATATACCGACGAAGTGGTGCCGGCGCTTAAGGCGAAGCACAACTTTGCGAACATTCACCAGATTCCGAAGTTCGTTAAGATCGTCGTCAACATGGGCATTAACGCCTCGCTGGAAAAAGGCGCCCTGGAAGATGCCTCCAAAGACCTGACGCAATTGACTGGCCGCAAGCCGATTGTCAGCCGGTCGAAGAAGGATGTTGCTAATTTCAAGTTGCGTAAAAATCAGGCGATTGGTTGCCGGGTGACGCTCCGTGGCGATGCCATGTATGAATTTTACGACCGCTTGGTTGCCACCGCCCTGCCGCGCATCCGCGATTTCCGCGGGTTGTCGCCGCGCAAATTTGACGGCCGTGGTAATTACACTTTCGGTGTGCCGGATCAGACCATTTTTCCGGAAATTGAACTCGAAAAGATTAAGCGCCAGCAGGGCATGGACATCACGATCGTGACCACCGCCGGCAAAAACGACCTGGCGCACGACCTGTTGAAACTGATGGGTTTTCCGTTCGCAGACAAATAATTTTAGTTATGGCCAAGAAATCCTGGATTGAGCGGAACAACCGCAAAAAAGAAACGGTGAAGAAATACGCCGCGATTCGCGCTGAACTTAAGGCGAAGCGGGACTACGCCGGCCTGGCGCAGCTGCCCCGTGACGCCAGCCCCACGCGCGTGGTGA
Source organism: uncultured Verrucomicrobia subdivision 3 bacterium (assembly GCA_903921455.1). The sequence goes on from CAIXPZ010000090.1 coordinate 42,389, forward strand.
ACCGCTGCGCGTTCAGTGGCCGTCGCCGCGGTTATTGGCGCAAGTTCGGGGTCTCGCGTTTGACGTTCCGCGAAGCGGCGTTGAACGGGTTGATTCCCGGGGTGACTAAGGCCAGTTGGTGAAATTTGCTCGTGCTGGCTGTCGGTTTCGCAATTGTGCGGGAGCCGAAACGCAGGACGAAAGTTAAAAAGTAAATATGAGTGATCCGATTTCTGACATGTTGACGCGCATCCGCAACGCGGGTGCGGCGCAATTGCCCTCTGTCGAACTGCCGCATTCACGCATCAAGGAAAGCGTGGCAAAATTGTTGCAGCAGCAGGGTTACATCACCGACGTCTCGGTCGTCGGCGACACCAAGAAGACCCTCAAGCTGCGCCTGAAGTTCAATGGCAAGAAGAGCGTCATTGAAGGCCTGAAACGCGTCAGCAAGCCCGGTTTGCGCCGCTATGTGGGCGCGACGGAAATTCCCCGTGTGCGCGGCGGACTGGGCGTGGCGATTGTCTCGACCTCGGAAGGTCTGTTGACCGACCAGCAGGCGCGCAAGAAAAACCTCGGCGGAGAACTTCTCTGCTACATCTGGTAATATTTTTTATGTCTCGTATTGGAAAACAGCCGATTGCCATTCCCGCCAAGGTCAAGGTGGATGTGAAAGGGCAAAAAGTTTCTGTCGAAGGCCCCAAGGGCAAGCTGGCCTGGGAACTACCCGAGCGCACCAGCCTCAAGGTTGAGGGCGATAAGATTGTCGTGAGCCGCGCCGGTGAAGACGCGCAGGCCAAGGCGTTGCACGGCTTGAGCCGCGCGCTCGTCAACAACATGGTCAAGGGTGTCACGGAAGGCTTTGTCAAAAAGCTGGAAATCCAGGGCGTCGGCTTCAAGGCCGCCGTTCAGGGCAAGGTGGTCAACCTCTCCCTCGGCTTCTCGCACCCGATTAATTACACCATTCCCGACCAGATTAAAGTTACGGTTGAGGAAAACACCAAGCTGACGATTGAAGGGCCCGATAAGATGATTGTCGGCAAGGTCGCTTCCGAAATCCGGGCTTACTACCCGCCGGAACCTTACAAAGGTAAGGGTGTCCGTTATGCTGGCGAACACGTCGTCCGCAAGGAAGGCAAAACCGTCCAATAATAATTTTAGTTCACGGCCTAAACCGTGAACCCACTGAGATGAGAACCGAAAAAAAATTAAAACTGAAGCAGTTGCGCCATTGGCGCATTCGCAAACGGGTCAGCGGCACGGCCGAGCGCCCGCGCATGAGCGTCCGCTTCACCAACGAAAACATCCACGTCCAGTTTATTGACGACGTTGCCGGCAAAACGCTTGCCGCCACCTCGACGGTGACCAAGGGCAAGGTGCGGGAATTGTCCGCCAATGTGGATGGTGCGAAAAAAGTCGGCGCGAACGCGGCGAAAGCGGCGATTGACAAGGGCATCTCGGCGGTGGTGTTCGACCGTGGTGGCACGCGTTATCACGGCAAGATCAAGGCTCTGGCCGATGCCGCGCGCGAAGCCGGATTGAAATTTTAACCTGAACCGGAGAATTTATTGTGGCTGAAAACGAAAACATTCCAGTAGTTCCTGCTGCCGCTCCCGAAGCGCCGAAACCGCCGACTGAATCGCGTGGTGGTGGGCGCGGTGGATTTGGCGGACGCGGTGGTCAGGGCGGTCGTGGCGGTGGCCGTGGCCGTCGCCCGGATGTCGGCGAAAATGCCTTTGCCAAGGGTGGCGAAGAGATCGTCGAAAAAGTGGTCTTCATCAACCGCTCCTCGAAAGTCGTGAAGGGCGGACGCCGCTTCAAATTCAGCGCGCTCGTCGTCGTCGGCGACAAAAAGGGCAAAGTGGGTATCGCCCTCGGCAAGGCGTCGGAAGTCGCGGATGCCATTAAGCGCGGCGGCGAACTCGCCCGCAACAAGATGCAATCGGTCTCGTTGAAAGACGTCACGATTCCGCACGAAGTGTATTCCTGCTACGGTGGGGCAAAAATCCTCCTCCGGCCGGCCTCGCCCGGCACCGGCATTATTGCCGGTAAAACCGTTCGTTCTGTTTTGGAATCCGCCGGCGTGAAAGACATTTTGACGAAATCGCTCGGTTCCAAGAACGCGGCGAACGTTGTCAAAGCGACTTTGAACGGACTGTTGAGCCTCCGCACTCGCGAGCAGATTTATACCTCGCGCGGTTTGGAAATTAAAAAGGTTGCCACGCCCAAGGCTCCTGAAGTGGTAGCGGCTTAAAAATAATCTCTATGCGACTGCACAATCTTAAACCCCGTCCCGGCGCGAAGCACCGCACCAAGCGGCTCGGTCAAGGCGAATCCAGCGGCCGTGGCAAAACGGCCGGTCGTGGTGGCAAGGGCCAGACCGCCCGTTCCGGCAGCTCGATCCGTATCGGTTTCGAAGGCGGCCAGATGCCGCTCATCCGCCGCATCCCCAAGCGTGGTTTTAACAATGCCCGCTTCACCACGGCCTATAGCCCGGTGAACGTTGGCGATCTGAACCAGTTTGAAGACGGGGCCCGCGTTGATGAAACGGCGTTGCGTTCCGTGGGGCTGGCCAATGGCCCCAAACTCGGGATCAAGATTCTCGGCACCGGTGATCTGACCAAGAAATTGGTCGTGATCGTCAGCGCCATCAGCGCCTCGGCGAAAACGAAGATTGAAGCCAAAGGCGGCAAGGTCGAAATCATCGCCAAAAAATCTCCGGCTCCGGCCAAGAAATAACTGGGCTGAAGAATGTTTCGCTCCATCGCCAGCACCCTTAGCAATTGTTTCAAGATTCCGGAATTAAAGTCCCGGATCTTGTTTACGCTCGGACTTTTGGCGGTTTGCCGTCTTTTGGCGGTTATTCGTATTCCCGGCTTGAACGGCGATGCGCTCTCGCATTTTTTCGCGACCAAGGGCGGCGACGGTGGTCTCTTGGGAATGTATAACACCTTTGCCGGCGGCGCGTTTGAACATTGCGCCATCGGTTCGCTGGGCATCATGCCCTACATCAGCGCGACGATCATCATTCAATTGCTCACGGCGGTGGTTCCGCGTTTGAGTAAGCTGGTCCGTGAAGAAGGGGGTCGCACTCAGATCATCAAATACGGTCGTTACCTCACGGTGCTATTGTGCATCGGCCAGGGCATTTATTTTGCCAACAGCTGGCTGCATCCCGAAGGCCAGTTCCCGGGGATCGGTCAATTGGTGCTCATACAGAATCAATTTGCCTATTACTTTGTGACCGTCACGGTCATGACTGCGGGCACGATGTTGTTGATGTGGCTGGGCGAGCAAATCACCGAGCGCGGCATTGGCAACGGTGTTTCCCTCGTCATTACCATCGGCATTCTGGCCCGTCTGCCCCGTGCCGTGCGCGCCTTGATTGATATGTTTCATCCTGCCGGCGGCCTGGAGTCGAATTACCACTTTGCTGGAACCGGCGTGTTGCTGCTATTGTTGCTCGTGATGGTCGTCGGCGGCGTCATTGCGATTACGCAAGCCCAGCGGAAGATTCCGGTCCAATATGCCCAGCGCGCCGTTGGCCGTAAGATGTATGCGGGCGGCACGTCGTTCATGCCGCTGCGGGTGAACTACGCCGGTGTCATGCCGATTATTTTTGCGCAGTCCATTCTGATGTTCCCGCAGCCGGTTTGCAGTTGGCTGGCGAATGCCTTCGCCAAGGTGCCGGCCTTGCAGGATTTCTTCCGTGGCTTGGCGCAAACCTTGAATTATGGTTCCTGGCTTTACATGGGAATCTACTCGGCGATGATTTTGTTCTTCTCCTATTTCTGGGTGGCCACGCAGTTTAATGAGATCCAGATTGCCGACGACCTGAAGAAAAACGGTGGGTATATTCCCGGGGTGCGTCCGGGGCAGGGCACGAGTGACTACCTGCACCACGCCATGAGCCGCATTACGCTAGCGGGTGCAATTTTCCTGACCATCATCGCCACCATCCCCATCGTTTTGGGACGTAAGCTCAACATTCCCCCGGATGTGGCCCAATTTTTTGGCGGCACCAGCATTTTGATCGCGGTCGGTGTTCTGCTCGACACGATGCGGCAGGTGGAATCGCACCTGATGATGCGCCACTACGATGGGTTCCTGAAAAAGGGCAAGATTCGCGGCCGGTTTTAATTTTTGTGGCTGGGATAAAGCTCAAGTCAGCGGACGATTTGAAATTGATGCGTCCGGCGGGTTGGGTGGCCGGTAGAGTGTTGGATGAGATCGCGGCGTTCATCAAGCCGGGCTTGACCACGCGCCAGCTTGACAATTTTGCGGCCGAGCGGATCAAGAGTTACGACGCCCGGAGCGCGTTTCTCGGGTATCGGAAATTTCCGTGTCATACCTGTCTGTCAGTGAACGACGAAGTGGTGCACGGGATCGCGTCGGAACGCGAATTGAAATTTGGCGACATCGTCAGTGTGGATGTCGGCGTGGTTCATAAGGGTTTTATCGGCGATACGGCACGGACCGTGGCGGTGGGCGGGTGTGGTGTCGCGGCGCAACGATTGCTGGACGTGACGGAGCAGTCACTCTACTTGGGCATCGCGCAGGCGCGGCCCGGTAATCGCGTGCTGGATGTATCGCGGGCGGTTCAGCGGTATGTTGAGCAAAACGGGTTTAGCGTGGTGCGTGAATTTGTGGGTCATGGCGTTGGTCGATCGATGCACGAAGAGCCGCAAGTGCCGAATTTTGACGAGGGTAAGAAAACCTCGCCGAAATTGAAGGCGGGCATGACGATTGCCATTGAGCCCATGGTGAATGTGGGGCGTCCCGAGGTAAAAATACTGAAAGACGGCTGGACAGTGGTGACGCAAGATGGTTCACTATCTGCCCATTTTGAGCATACCGTCCTCGTTACGGACGGCGAGCCGGAGATTTTGACATGGGCGAAGATGCCTTCCGCGTTGAAGCCCGCGTGATTGAAGCGATGCCCAATGGCACGTTTTGCGCGGAGTTGAGCAACGGCCACCGCCTCACGGCGTTTGTGGCCGGGCGGGATCAGAGGATTTTTGCCGGCGCGAAAGCCGGTGACAAAGTGAAGTTACAATTGACGCCTTACGACTTGAGCGTGGGGCGTATTTTAGTCGAAACGAAAAAGATTTAAGCATGAAAGTCAGAGCGTCAGTTAAAAAATTGTGTGAGCACTGCAAAATCGTGAAGCGGCGCGGGGTCATCCGCGTCATTTGCACGAACAAACGCCACAAGCAACGTCAAGGTTAATTAATAATTTATGGCACGCATCATTGGTGTAGAAATTCCGCCGGGCAAGCGCATTGATATCGCGCTCCGTTACATTTACGGCATCGGCCCCGTCAACGCGAAGGAAGTTCTCGAACGCGCGAACATCGACCCTTCGATTCGCGCGAAGGATTTGACCGAGGCGCAACTTTCCCAGATCGTTCATGCGATTCAGGAGGGCAAATACGTCATCGAAGGCGATCTGCGCCGCGAGCTCGGCATGAACCTCAAGCGTCTGCAGGGCATCAAGTGCTACCGTGGCATCCGCCACATGCGCAGCCTGCCCGTGCGCGGTCAGCGCACCCAGACCAACGCCCGCACGCGCAAAGGTCCGCGTAAGACGGTTGGCGTGCAGCGCAATCCGACCGCCAAAGCTGGTATCCACTAATAACTAAATTTCGATATGTCCGAAGAAAAAAAGAAACCAGCCGCGCCGAAGAAGGAAAAAGAAGTGAAGCCTGTTGCTGCCGCCGCCGCCGCCGCGCCGGAAGCGAAGCCGGCGAAGAAAAAAGCTGCGCCCGCTGCTGAAGCCGCGCCCGCCGCACCCGCTGAACCGGTTGCGATTGCGGTGCCGACCGCTGCGGATTTGCTTGGTGAAGATCCGAACGCAAAGAAGGTCGTCAAGGCCAAGCATGCGAAGAACATCATTTCAGGCATTGCGAATATTCTTGCCACTTTCAACAACACTCAGGTCACCATCACCGACGCTCAGGGCAACCTGATCGGTTGGTCGAGCGCCGGTCGCGTGGGCTTCAAGGGGTCGCGCAAGAGTTCGGCTTACGCCGCGCAGATGGTCGCGCAGGACGCCGCCCGCCAGGCCATGGCGCACGGCATGAAGGAAGTTGAAATCCGCGTCAAGGGTCCTGGCTCCGGCCGTGAATCCGCGATCCGCGCGCTCCAGGCCATCGGTCTGGAGATCAGCACCATCAAGGACGTGACGCCCGTGCCGCACAACGGCTGCCGTCCGCGCAAGAAACGCCGCGTTTAAAAATTTTCAATCGCAAACCGTAAATAATATTTTTCTATGGCTCGTTATACAGGTCCCCGCGTCCGCATCAGCCGCCGTTTCGGTATTCCGATTTTCGGCCCGACGAAATATCTCGAACGCCGCAACTATGGTCCCGGCGTCCACGGCCCGAAGTCGCGCCGCAAGACCACCGAATACGGTGAAGGTCTGAATGAGAAGCAGAAGCTCCGTTATTACTACGGTTTGATGGAGAAGCAGTTTCGCGGCGTCTATGAAAAGGCGAAGAACCGCCGTGGCGTCACGGGCGAGACGATGCTCCAGATTCTGGAGACCCGTTTGGACAACGTCGTGTTCCACCTCGGTTTCGGCAACACCCGCGCCGCGGCCCGCCAGATGGTCAATCACGGCCATATCACCGTCAACGGTCGCAAGGCGGCCATCGCGTCCTTCGCCCTCAAGGTGAACGATGTCATCGTGGTCAAGAACCACAACGTGTCGCGCCAGTTGGCGACAAAGAATTTGGAAGTCTCCGCCAGCCGCGCGGTGCCGGATTGGTTGTCTTTGGACAAGGAAGCGTTCAAGGGCACCGTCATGCGCATCCCGACTCGCGACGAGATCCAGCCGATCGCCAATGAGCAGGCTGTCGTTGAATTTTATTCCCGCTAACCCGTAAACCAAGAAAGACAATTACACGGGCGCTTCCGGCCGGGAATAAATTGTGCCGGAATCGTCAGATTAAAATTGTCGAAAGGATACCATGCCAGTTCGTTTAGGACGTTTTGAAATGCCCAAGCGGTTGCAGAAGGATGAACCCTCTGCCACCGAGACCTACGCCAAGTTTATCGCCGATCCGTTTGAAACCGGTTACGGCCACACCGTCGGCAACTCGCTTCGCCGCGTGTTGCTCTCCTCGCTGGAAGGCGCGGCGATCACCTCCGTGAAGGTGGACGGCGCGCAGCATGAATTTGCCACGATCGAGGGCGTCGTCGAAGACGTGACCGACATTGTCTTGAACCTCAAAAAGGTTAAGTTCAAAGCCCACACCCGCGACGAGCAGGTGCTCTTGCTCTCGGTGAACAAGGATGGTGCCGTCACCGCCGCCGACATCCAGACCAATCAGAATGTTGAGCTCGTTAATCCGACGCAGCACATCTGCACGCTGGACAAGAAGAAAAAATTTGAGATGGAGCTGACCGTGAAAATCGGCCGTGGCTTCTGCCCGAGCGACGAAAACAAGAAGCCCGGCCAGGCGATTGGCATCGTGGCGATTGACTCGATTTTCTCCCCGGTGACCCGCGTGCGTTACGCTGTCGAAGCGGCGCGCGTTGGCAACCGCACGGATTACGACCGTTTGGTTCTCGAAATCTGGACGGACGGTCGCATCACGCCCGATGACGCGCTGACGCAGGCTTCGGCCATTCTC
>CAIXPZ010000091.1 GCA_903921455.1 uncultured Verrucomicrobia subdivision 3 bacterium
CTCCGCAGCCGCTCGCACGAGATTGCCGGCACGTTGAGCGCCGTCACGCGGGCGCTACGGTTTCGCGGCGCGTTGTTTCAGGACCGACTTGAACCGGTTCTCAGCGAACTTGTCAGCAACCGCACCAGCGTCCTCGTCAAGTTGATGTATGTCGGCCTGCTCAATACTGACGGCGACCCGGTGGTGGCCGTCGGCGACACGAATTTGTTTTCGCACGAAATCATCGCCGAGACAGAACACTGGTCGGATCACGAGGTGATTTTTGTCCTGCCGGTCGAAGGCGCGAGCGTCAGTCCCGAAGGTGTGACCAACAATCCCACCGTGGTGCTGCCGGCCTTCCGCAACCTGACCAACGGCGTGCCGCGCAACCGCGATTTTTCACGGCGGGACCGCCGTCCGGGCGAAACCAACGCGTTTGAAATCCCGCCGACCAATTTTCCGCCGCCGCCCACGAATGCGGACGGCGAAATGCAACCGCCGCCGGATGATGGCAACCGTCCGCCCGGCGGCGGCGACCGTTCGCGCGGTGGCCGTGGCCGGCCGCCGTGGATGCGCGGGATGAGCGACGCCGACTTCAAGGCGCTCGCCACCAAGCGCGAACTGCATGGCCTGGTCCTCGCCATGTCCACCGAAAATTACCGCGCGCTCTGCACGCACGACCTCTGGCTGCGCGGCGTCATTGCATTTTTTGCCGGCATCTCCGCGCTCGGCGCCGGGCTGTCGTGGCGGAATCTTCGTCGCACTTCCGAGCTGCAAATCCGCCTCGTGCGGGCCAGCGAACTGAATTCGCATCTCAAGGAAATGAACCTCGCCGCTGCCGGCCTCGCGCACGAGACGCGCAATCCGCTCAACCTCATCCGTGGCCAGGCGCAGATGATTGCGCGTCTGCCGGACGCCGCGCCTGATGTCCGCGAGAAATCCAAGATCATCGTGGACGAAACGGACAAAGTAACGGCGCAGTTGACCGAGTTCATCAACTATTCCCGGCCGCGCGAAGTTCGCCGCACCAAGATCGCGCTCACCGCCGCCTGTTCGGAAATCGTCCGCACACTGGCCTACGACATTGAGGAAAAGAAACTGCATGTGGAAGTTGCCGGCGACCCGCTGGCCATCGAGGCGGACGAACAATTATTGCGGCAGGTGCTGTTCAACCTGCTCATCAACGCCACGCAGGCCGTGGGCGAAGGTGGTCAGATTAAAATTGAAGTGCGCCGGGCGGGCGCGACGGAAGCGACGCTGGAAGTTTGCGACGACGGACATGGGGTGGCGCCCGAAAATCGGCTGGAGATTTTCAAACCCTATTTCACCACGCATCAGAAAGGCACCGGCCTCGGGCTCGCCGTGGTGCAACAAATCGTCCTCGCGCATGGCTGGGAAATCACCTGCCTGCCCAACGACGCGCGCGGTGCCGTCTTCCGCATCACGCATCTGAAGATTGCCGCGTGAATCAGTCTTGACCGTCACCGGGACGCGGAAGCGCCGGGAAGATTCATTGGGTTAAAAAATCCCGGCAGCCTCCATGTCCAGCGGCAAAACTTTGCTTCAGTCTTACTCCGTGAACGATTGGGACGACTTGAGCTGTTGCTCCGCCTGGAGCCAATGCACCGAGTCCATGCCGGCCGGCCGACCCTGCTGCTCCCAGATGGAATACGCCTTGCGCGCGATTTGTTCGGTGGTGATTTGCACGGCGGGAACCGTGGCGCGTTTGGCCTTGGGCGCGCTGATCTTGCCCGGCTTGGCCTTGGTCTTCGGGGCGGTTTTCTGGGCGACGGGCGGAGCCGCCGCGCGTTTGGCTTTGGGCGTGGTAATCTGGCGGGTCTTGGATTTAATGGCGTTGATGATTTTCATGATAATAATAATGGTAATGTTTTTTGACTGGCTTGTTCAGCCAGGCGCAGCCATTTGATTTAGACTGCAAAGTCGGAGTCGTCTCCTTCCGAAAAGCTTATCGGCTCGCCCGGCACCTGTCCAGTCCGTAAACAGTTCGGTAGTCACCTAATATCATTTCTCTATAACAATCGGTATAAATAGCTGGAGCAAGGGCTGTGGGTGGTGCAAACTCGGGCATGGCAAGAAAACGAACCAAGCTGGCGATGACTGCGGCGGAAACGGCGCAGCTCAAAGAGCAAATCCGCAC
>CAIXPZ010000092.1 GCA_903921455.1 uncultured Verrucomicrobia subdivision 3 bacterium
CGCCGGTCGAGGAGGCGCTGCACGCCAAATTCGGCCAGCCATGACCGGCCTCACCGCGCTCAACCCGTTGTTCCTGTCGCTGCTGCCGCTGGCCGCGCTGCCGGTGATGTTTCATCTCTTCTTCCGGCTGAAAAAATCGCCACGCGTGTTTCCAACGCTGATGTTCTTCAACCGCATTGACCCGCAACTTAACGCCCGACGCCGGGTGCGCGAATGGCTGATCCTGCTGCTGCGCACGCTATTGATTTTATTTTTGCTGCTCGCGCTCGCAAAACCCGTCTGGTTTGGCATCGGTCGGCAAGGTTCGGTCGCCGTCGCGCTGGTGATTGACAATTCCGGCTCGATGAGCGGCCCGGGCGAAGACGGCCGAAGCAAGGTCAAGGAAGCCGTGGATGCCGCGCGCGGCATCATCGGCCAACTGCGCGACAAGGACAGCGCGGGGATCATCCTGCTCGTGGACGATCCGGTCGTGCCGGTGCCCGCCGGATTGTCTGCGGACAAATCCGCGTTGCGCAACGCCCTTGACCGCATCGGCGAAACCGAGGCCAGCGGCAGCGTCGCCGCCGCGATGGCGCGCGCGGTGAATTTGTTCAACGGGAGCACAGCGACGCATTTTGAAATCCACGTCCTCTCCGACTTGCAGCAGGAAAAATGGAATCAGCCGCCGGTGGATTTGCGCCCGCCACGCGCCGGAACCGCAATCGTTGTCCATCGGGTCCCGTCACCCAACGCGCCGAAATCAAATGTATCGATCACCGGCGTGCGCGTGCCGGCAAAAATAATTTTGTCTGGCCGCCGGTTGCCTTTGGAGGTGCAACTCACCAGCACCACGGCCGGCGAAAGTCATGTGCATCTGAACTGGCAGGCCGATTCCGGCAACGGCAGCGACGCGGAAGTCATTGTGCCGGCGCACGCGGAAAAAACGGTGAACCTGACGCTGGAACCGCAGAATGCCGGTTTCCGCTGGGTCAGCCTGCAAATTATCGGCGATGATTTTGACGCCGACAACCGCGCGTTCATCGGCTTCAACTGCCAGGAAAAGAAGTCCGTCATCTTTGCCGGCAAGCCCAGTGAGTTCGGCCAGTTGCCGCTGGCGATTTCCCCGGGCGGCGAAGGAAAATTGTCCGGTCTGATTCCGTCTTTCGTTGACGCGGCCAAGCTTGCCGACGACCAGAGCGCCGGCAGTTTTGTCGCACTGACGTGGAATTCCTTTGCCACGGATTCGGAAACCCGCTGGGCCGTGTTGAAACGGTTTCTCGACGCCGGTGGCAGCGCGTTGATTGTGCCGGCGGCGGGCGCGCCCGCGCAATTCGGTTTGCCGCCGGACTGGCTGGCTTCCGCGCCCGGCAGTTTACAGGCTGTCTCAAACGGCCTTGCCCTCACCGTGCTGGACAAGACGCACGCGATGTTCGGCGACATCCGCGACGAAAGCGGCGGCATCGGCATTCATAATGTGAAGGTGTTCCAATTTTGCCCGCTGCGATCATCGCCCAAAGCCATGCCGGTGCTCGGCCTCGAGGATGGACGCGCGCTGCTCACGGCACAAAAAGTCGGCAAAGGCAGTTTGTTTGCGGGCGGCTTCGCGTTTGATTCCGCATGGAGCACGCTGACGTTGAAACCCGCTTTCATTGCGCTGGCGCAAAATCTTGTGCTGACGCAGAGTGGCGCGGAAACCAACGTCGTTCCGCTGGCTGCCGGCGAACCGCTGCGGCTCGCGTTACCGGCGGATGCAGCGGTTCAGGTGCAATCGTTTGGTGGCAGCCCGCTCGATTGGAAAGGCAAGCTCGGGCTGCTGGCCACGCTGCCGCGCTCCGGCGTTTATGCCGTGCGTGGTGACAGGGAAACCAGCTACGTCGCCGTCCGCTCATCCGAAAAAGAGGGCCGACAGCAATTCATCTCCGGCGACGCGCTGCCGGCACTGGGCAAGCTGGCGTATTCGGTGAAGAATTTCGGCGGCGGCGATGCGCTGGTCTCGGAATTCAAGCGGCTGGAGAAATCTTTGGACTTGAGCCCGCTGCTATTGCTGCTCGCTTTGCTCGCGCTAGCCGCCGAGGGCTGGCTGGCCAATCCGCTCCCGCTGAAAATCAAATCACCCGTCGGCGCAAAAAATTTTTCAAAGGAGGAAAATGCCGGTGCCCGCTGATCAATTTTTTCTGGCGATGATCCAGTGGCATCCGCGATTCAGCGGCGTCTGGTGTGGCGTGATTGTTTTCGCGGCTGCGGTGTGGCTGTTCTTTTTGCAGCGCCGGATGGAACGCCGTGTTTCGCCGATCCGGGCGCGCTGGCTGTTGCTGCCGAAAGGATTGACGATGCTTGCGCTCCTGTTCGTGCTGTTTGACCCGGTTTCAGCCATCCAAAAAGACGAGTCCGCCAACGGCAAGCTGCTGGTGCTGGTGGATGCGTCCTCCTCCATGGACGTGGCAGACGATTACCGCTCGCCGCGCGTGGCCCGCGCCAGGGACCTTGTCGAGTCGTGGAAAGGCGCGCTGCCGCGCGGCGTGCAGGTGGACGAACTTGAAATTGACACCGCCATCCACCAGCCGGGAGACGCCGCGTCGTCCGCGTTGCGCGGCACGGATCTCGGCGGCTGCCTGCTGGCGTTGTCCGAGCGCAATGACCTGGCTTCCTATCTCGGCGCGGTGCTGCTGACCGACGGGGGCGATGAGGTTTTGGAAAATCCCGCGCTGCCGAAGCTGCCGCTTTACCTCGTCGGCGTCGGCACCGACCCGGCGACGTGGAATGACGTTTCGGTTGCCAGCCTGGACTGCCCGCCGACGGCGGAAAAGGACGTGGGCTTTGAAATCACGGCGGAACTTCAGGCGCGCGCCGGACACGGCGGTGGCTTCGCGTCGCAACTGGCGCAGGTTCACGTTTCGCTCGATCACGCGACCGGCACGAACACCTGGGAAAAAGTCAGCGGCCAGACCGTGGATTTATCCAATTTGCATAACACGATTCATTTTTCCGTGAAATCGAGCGAAATTGGCATTCAACATTACCGCGTCGGCGTCGCGCCGGTGACGGGCGAGCTTTCGCCGCTGAACAATTCCCGCGGCGTGACGGTGAACGTGCAGAAAAAATCCGTCCATGTGCTGTTCTTCGCGCAGACGCTGGGCCAGGAATTCAAGGTGCTCCGCAACGAACTCGCGCACGATCCGGGCCTCGCGTTCACGGCGCTGTTTCGCACCGGTGGCAGCCGCTTCCTGCTGCAAGGCGACCGGCTGCCCGGCGACGAGGCGCTGGCGGACGGCTTTCCCACGGCGAAAAAATCGCTCGAACCCTACGACGCCATCATCCTTGGCCCGCTGCCAGCGGAAGATTTTCAGCCGCAGCAGATGCAGGCGCTTACGCAGTTTGCCGAGGACGGCGGCACGGTGATTTTCATCGGCGGCGACGCGGCATTCGGGCGCGGCGGCTATGCCTCAACGCCGCTGGCGGCGCTGTTTCCGTGGCGGATTTCCGATCGCGAGCCGGAGTTGGCGCACGGCATTTTCCCGGTTCACGTTCCGCCGATGGGCGCGGGCAATCCGATTCTCGCAACCGTCGAGGAAATCGTTGCGCGGGGCGCGGTGGCGCTCGACGCGGTGAACCAGGTGTACGAGTTGAAGCCCGGCGCGACCGCGCTGCTCGCCGTGCAGGTGAACGGCCGAGAACTGGCGGTCGTCGCGACGCAGCCGTTCGGCAAGGGCAAGGTCATGGCCATCGCGTCCAGCACGCTCTGGAAATGGGCCGCGCAGCCGGAACCGCTAGGTTCGACTTACGGGCTGCTCTGGCGGCAGGCGGTGCGCGTGCTCACCGGCAAAACCGAAGGCGGACAAAATCTCACGGTGCGCTGGGACAAGGATTTTTACCGGCCGGGCGAAATGGTCGCCGGCGAAATCCGCTCGTTGAACCCGAAGGCGGCGGGGTTGAGTTTCACGGCGACGCTCGCGGCAAAAAATCAGACCACGCCCGTGACGGTCGAGCCGGTGGCAGGGCAGCTGCAGGCGTTTTCGGTGAAGCTGCGGTTTCACGATCGCGGCGATTACAACTTCCGGCTCGTGGCGTATCAAGGCGGGCGCGTGCTGGAAACTTACGAGAAGAATTTCCCGGTCGAGCCGCAGGTGGCGGAAGGTTCGCGGCTGGAAGTGGACCACCTGTTTTTGAAAAAACTCGCCGAGACCGGCGGCGGCGCATATTTCCGCGAAAGCGAAGCGGCGCAGTTGCCGGCGCAGTTCACTGTAAAAAATTCGCATAAAATCACGGTGGAGGAATCGTCGCTGGCGGAAGCCGGACCGTGGTTTTTGCTGGTGTTCCTGGCTGGGTTGGTGTTTGAGTGGATTTTGCGTCGGAAGCTGGGTTTGTTTTAGCCATGAAAAAGTTCAAGCTTGTCATTGTGAATTTCGCGTTGCTGCTCGGCGGCATTGCGGCGGCCATGGCGCAGGAGCGCGCCGGGAAGATTGAGTATTCCGACAGTAATGTTTTGTCCGGCGTCATTTCACTGACACCGGGTGCCGAATTAAAAATCCAGGACGGTTCGTCGGTCCGGGTGCTCGCGTTTGACCGGGTGCAGGAAATCCGGTTCACGCCAGAAAAGGAGGAAATGGAGCGCGCTTGGCGGTTCAAGGAAGCCGGACAGACGGCCAAGGAGTTTTTTGGCTCCCCGTATCCGGTGCGGCATCTGGCGACGACGGTCACGCTGGGCGACGGTGAAAAAATCAAAGGCCATCTTTACACGACCGTGCTTTACGTCGCGGACGGCGAGAATGTGCAAAAGGTCATTCTGCTTGCCAAGCAGCGCGGCAAGGAAGGCGACCCGATGCCGTCCCTGGTTTACCCCAAACGAATTTCCTTCGGCGACCACGCGACGGTGGCGACGGCGACGGTGAAATTAAAATTGTCTGGCCTCGGAGCAAAACCGGAAGTCGTCGCCATCACGCGCGGTGCGCTCGTGCAACTGGAAGCCAAACCCAGCGGGGTCCCCGGTGAATTTTCCATGCCGTCGCCGCTCGGCAAGGAGTTTTTCCTGGCGGCGAAAAGTGGGGGAAGGATGCAGGTCGGCTGGCCGAAGGCGAGAGATGAAAAAGTCGTTACGCTCGTTCGCAACGCGCTCACGAACTCGGAGGATTTCTTCGACGACCGGCAGGTTTTAGGCGCGGTGGAGGACACAACGAATTCGGAGATCTATTCGCTGGTCTTCGCCATTCGCAAAGGCAAAACCTACGGCACAAGCAACCAATCTTGGCGCCTGGAGTTGTATCGCTGGAAGCTGGACGACGACCGGCGCGTGATGCTGGCGGGGCAGGATTATTTCTTTCGCGGCACGACCGCCAAAAATCAACCGCCGCCGCCGGTGGAATTGTCGGAGAAACTGTGGAACCTTCATCGGAACGGTGACGTCTGGTCTGACAACGGCCAATGAATCCCACCAGCAACAATCTGGACGCGATGGTGCGCGCGGCCGGCGCGCGCCTGAAATGGTCCGCCCTGCTGGCCGGTTCGTGCCGGTGGGTTGCGCTCTGCCTCGGCTTGTGGCTGCTTTTGTTAACCGCCGATAATTTTTTAAGCCTGCCCGCCGGACTGCGGCTGCCGCTGGCGCTCGGCGGCGCGGCCTTCACCGCGTTCCAGCTTTTCCGCAAAGTGCTGCGGCCCGCGTGGCGCCGTCAAACACCGGAACGCACGGCGGTGATGCTGGAGCAGCGCTACGGCATCGGCGAAAACCTGCTGATCAACGCCGTTCAATTTCAGCACCAGTCGTTGCGCCCGGAGGAACAGGTTTTTGCCGGCCAGACCATCGCGGTGTCCGGCGATATCGCGGATCGCGTGCGCTTCAGCGAACTCTGGGACTGGCGCGCGCTGCGCGTCTGGGGCGGCGCGGCGGCGGCGGTGCTGGTGTTGTGGCTTGCGTTTATCGTCGTGTTTCCCCGGCAGTTCGGCGCGGCGGTCGAGCGTTACGCGCTGCCGCTGGGCGACACGCCGCCGCCGGGCAATTTGGTTTTGAAACTCACGCCCGATGGTGATGTGACCGTTCCGGAAGGCGGCAATCTCGACGTGGCGCTCGAAATCCAATCGCCCGGCAACCAGCCGCTGGCGAAGCCGCCGGTCATCGTCTGGCAGGAACGCGCGAATTTTATTCAGCCCGTGCCAAGCGCCGGGGAAAACATCGCGATGACGCCGGGCGAAAATAAATTTGTCCACACGTTTGCCAATCTCCAAACGCCGCTGTCGTTCCGCGTTTTTGCCGGCGACAGTTTCACGCGGAGCATCCAGGTGAAGGTGCTGCCGCTGCCGCAATTGAAGGACGGGCAATTTCGCATCGCGCCGCCGGCCTACACCGGTTTGAAACCGCAGGTGGTGGCCGGCCCGCCCGCGCCGGTCAGCGCGCTGCCGGGTTCGGGTTTGGAAATTTCGTTTAGAACGGAGCCGGCCATTGAATCGGCGACCGCGAACCTGGCCGGAAAAATAATCGCGTTCGACCGCAGCGGCAGCAGTTGGAAAGCAACGGCGACCGTCACGAACGCCGGTGCGTATGAAATTTTCGCCCGTTGCCGCGACAGCGCGGAACCGGTGACGCTGGTGCGCGGCGATTTGCGGCTGTTGCCCGACAATCCGCCGGAAGTGGATTTTGTGACGGACGACCGGAACCGCATCGTGCAGTTCGGCCAGACGCTGGCGGTGGACGTGGCGGCGCGCGATGATTTCGGGCTGGCGGATATTTCCGTCGTCGCACGGCCGGTGGAAAAAGCGGATGCCGGAACGGTGGTGAAACGCTGGCGCTATCTCGGCCCGCCGGGAAATCCCGGCCCGGTGCGCGAGACGCTGGCGCTGACGATTGATCCGCGCGTGTTCGAGTCGGGCGCGACGTATTATCTCGAAGCGCAGGCGAATGATTTTCGACCGGGCGGCACACCGTCGCGGTCGCGGCCGATCGTGCTGCGCGTAAAATCGGCGGAGGATATTTCGTTGACGGACGGCGATCCGCTGGCGCCGGCGTTTGCTGAACTCAAGCTCGCCATTGCGTCGCAGGAAAAATCCGCCCGGCTCTCGGCCAATCTCAAAACCTATCTTGATGACATTGTCGGCAAACGGGCGCTGGCCAGCCAGGCGGACGTTATCGGCTCGGAGCAAAACGACGCCGTCAATCACGGGCGAAAATCCTTGGTGCTTTTTGACGCGCAGCCGGATGGGAAGATTTTCAGCACGCCGTTGTCCACGCTGGTTTACACGGACATGATGGGCGTGAAAAAAGATTTGCGCGATTTGCCCGCAACAGCGAAAAAGGATTTGCCTGGCCAGGTCGCCGGCATTGAATTGCGGCAGGAACAAATTCTGGCGCGGCTGTTGAGATTGTTGGGGCAGATTGCCGATACGCGGACGGAAAAGCTGAAGCCGGTCGCCGACGGCAAGGAAGACAAGCAACCGCCGGTCACGCCGGAGGAGTTGAAAAAAGAACTGCTGGCCGACCTGAAAAAGTTTGTCGCCGACCAGGAACGCATTTTGGAAAAGGCCCGCACGCTAGCGGACAAAGGGCCGGAAGATTTGACGCAGGAAGAAAAGGAAAACGTGGGCGAAATGGCGCGCGAAGAGGACAAGTGGGCGAAATTCCTGGAGGAGAAGCTGACTGATTTCAGCAAGCTGCCGGCGCAGGATTTCGCGGATTCGTCGCTGGCGCAGGAATTGAATTCAGTTTACCAGGAAGTGAAGCCGGCGGCCGACGCGTTCACCAAACAGAATGTCGAGATCGCCGTGCCGAGCGCCAAAGGGGGCATGGAAAACGCGCAGGAGCTGGTCAATAATCTTGAAAAATGGCTGCCGGACACGGCAGACCACACGAAGTGGAACATGGAAGAGCCGACCGCGCCGGCGGACATCGCCATGGCCGAGCTGCCCAAGGAATTGGAGGATCTCGTCGGCGATCTGCTCGACAAGGAGGACGCGATGACGCCGGATGTGGATGATGTGACTAGTTCATTCATGGCCTCACTGGACAAGGGCGCGGGCTGGGGCACGGGCGACGGGCCGATTTCCGACATGAGTGCGAAAGGCGTGACCGGGAATCAATTGCCGAACGGAAACGAAGTCGGCGGGCGTTCCGGCGAAGGCCGCAACGGCCGCAGCCACGGGCAGATGGTCTCGGATACTGCGGAAGGCAAGGGCGGCAAAGAAACGCCGACGCGCCTGGACCCCGAACCGTTTGAACAGGGCAGCGTGAAAGATTCTTCCAAGGAAGACACGGGCGGCTCGACGGGCGGCGGAAAAATGAGCGGGTTTGCCGGCGAAGGTCTGCGCGGGCCGGCTGCGCCGGGTTCAAATCAGAAGATGCCGCGGCTAGCGGAGCAGCAGGCGAAAATCCGGCAGCAGGCCGAGGCGCTGGCGTTGCAATTGCGGCGCTATCATATTTCAAGCGGCGCGCTGGAAACGTCGGTGAAGGCGATGAACCAGCTTGAGGACACCGCGCGCAAGAATGACGGACTGGGCGTCCGCCGCGCGTTCAACCAGGCGGTGAGCGCGCTGGGCGAGGCGAAGAAAACCGTGGATCATCAGGTGACCGTGCGACGCGAACAGGACAAGCTGCCACCGTGGATGCGCGCGGAAATCCGCACTGGTGTGGCAGACGGTGTGCCGAAGGGCTACGAGGAAATGGCCGGCGAATATTTCCGCGCGCTGGCGGAAGGAGCGACGAGGTGAAATTTACGACTGGCAAATTACGATTTACGGCTCTGGCGCTGGCTGTTTTGTTTATTTTCCAAACGGCTGTTCACACGCAGGCTGAGGGCCTTTTGGCCGATGGCGATTTTGAGAAACCCGATGCGGCGGATCCAGCCAGGCCCGCCGGCTGGGATCGCGTGGACGGATTAGGCATTCAATGGATTCAGTCGCCGCGCGATTCGCATGGCCGGGCGATTCGCATGGATACGCGGTTGATCGAGCAGACAATGCAGGCACAGTGGATCAAGACCGGCTTGACCAATATCTGGAACATCCCGAAGCCGGAAAAAAATCCCATCGCGGAAACTTACGGGCTGTCGCTCTATTCCGCCCCCATGTCGGTGACACCGGGACAGGCGTATCGCATCACCTTTGATTTCAAGGGTCGTGGCGGCGCGAAAGTCTGGGTGCGCGGCTACGGAATTTTTGCGGGCGAAAAGCGCCGGCGCTGGGAAACTTACGTTGACTGCCACGGAAAAGACGACGGCTGGACAACCCAGTCGCAAATTTTTCACCCGACCAAATTCCGCAAGGATGTGACTGAAATTAAGGTGATGCTCTTTGCCTATCATCCGCCAGGCCTTTACTGGTTCGACAATGTTCGCATCGAGCCAGTGACGGAAGCTGCCGCACAATAATTTCAGCCGGTGCTCGCAACTGGATTCCCCATGATTTTCTGCAGTAAAGATGAGGAAGCCTGGCGCGAACGAAACGGCTGATTGATGAAGTATTTTGATTGTTGATCATGGTTCTACATTTTTTCAGTGGGCCGGGTGAAACGGATTGATTGATTTTTTACTTAAGCTGGCGAGGCTGGGTGCCGGGTTGCAACGCCGTCACCGCCATCACCCTCGCCGGCATCACTTCTCGCCTCAAATCTTAACCCTGGTCGAAAAATATTACAGATACACTGCCGATGTCGGCCGTTTCAAAACCAAATCGAACCTCACGGCGAGACCATGCACTGTGTCTGACAATCATGCCGCCCAACGTGCCCACCCGCCTCAAATCCACATCTACAACCATGTCGATTCTTGCGCGGTGCTGTAGTCACGGTGAAAAGCGTCCAATTTTCCGTTCCTGCTCGGACTTTTGTGTGGCTTCGTCTGCCTTCTCTCGCTCGCCTAGCTGGCGCAGGGCAATCGCCAGCTTAGAATACCCCAAGGCCAGCAAGTCGTGGGGGCGCGGCGTTTCCGGCTTTTGCTCCAGTTGGCGGAAGAGTGTTGAAAGGGTTTCTTCCAACTCGACGCACGCCTCGGTTGGCTGGTTTCGATGGATCAAAGCGTCGGCATAGGCGATTCGGAAGGTTGCCATCCAAAGTCCGTAATAGGGCATATCAGGAAATTGCTTTACCAATGGCGACTGGATAGCGATGGCCTTGCGAAAGTTTTGTTCTGCATCTGACCAACGTTCAATCTGTCGGTAAAATGCCCCCAGCTTGTCGTAGAGACGCGCTTCGGCGGCGAGATAATCGGGAACATCGGGATGTTCGGCGGCGAGCTTTACCAGTAAGGCCAGGGATTTGCCCAACCGGTCTTCGATCGTCTTCTGCGTCTCGGTGGGAATGGGCGGTCGAGGGATTTGTATTCGCGCATAGGCATCGCTGAGGTCAAAGTCGTAATCGGGAACCCCCGGATAGGCTTTAACCAAGCTTTCAAGAATACCGATGGCCCGTTCGGCACCGCCTTTCGCTTCACGGTTTGGAGCGTCGCCTCCAGTTGCGCCTTCCAAGTAACAAAGCGCGAGTAGATGCGAGTATTCGGGATTGGCGGCAGGTGAGGACGGCAATGCGTTCAGCAAAGCCACGGCTTTTGCCAGATAGTCCAGTTGCGCTTCTGAGGCCTGGGGCTGCCGCCCCCCTTGACGTTGCCCCGCCGCTGGAAGTGGGCGCTCTTGCGTGCCGAGGAAGTAGTAAGTTCGGGCCAATTCGAAGCGCAACGTTTCCGGAGCGGAGGACTTCGATCCGCCTGTCTGTAGCAAAGTAATCGCCCCCAGATGTGCTGCCCTAGCCTCGTTGAATTGTCGGCGCGAAGTGTATAACCGTCCCAACTCATTTTTGATCTGGGCCACCTCCACCTTGAAGGCCAGATTTGTGGACGGGGACAACTCCTCGAACAGAGAGATGGCGCGGCCATAGGCTTTGACTGCTTCATCAAATTGCCCCAGTCGCTGCCGAATGGCGGCCACGCGGCGATTGGCTTCAGCCGTTCCGGCTCGCAATTTGTAATCATTACCGGTCTGCTGGGCAAGCCGGTCGTAAAACGGCAGCATTTCTTCAAGCAGCGCGGCGGCTTCCTTCGACAGAACCGGTGAACTGGGAATAGCGAGGTCAGCATCCACGGATGATTCCGGAACAATCCTGATTCTACTGGGTGAAAACCGCTCAAACATCCGGTCAAGCGCTTCCCGGGCGAGGTTGGCATTGGCTTCGGCTTTGGTTCGTTCCCGCGCTTCTCCTTGCAGGGCGTTCTTGGTGTGTATGTAACCGATGGATGCAGTCGCCGCCACCAGCACGAGCAGAAACAGCGTCGCGCCGGTGAGGCTGGCCAAAACTTGATTGCGGCGACACCAGCGTGCTAACCGTTCCGCGGCGCCAACCCGGCGTGCGCTGATGGGCCGGTCTTCGAGAAAACATCGCAGGTCGTCGGCCATGGCCACCGCCGATTGATAGCGTTGGTTTACATCATGGCTTATGGCCTTGAGGATGATGGTTTCGAGGTCACGCGGAATCTGCCCGCTGGTGCTGCCCGGCGCTGGGGGCGGCCCTTCGGCAATGCGCTGCATCAGACGACTGTGATCCGTCTCCGCATACGCCGGTCGCAACGCGAGCAGTTCATAAAGCGTCAGTCCCAGACTATAGATGTCACTTCGGTGGTCGGACTTGCCGCAAAACTGTTCTGGGGCCATATAACGCAAAGTCCCAACGAGGTCTTTGGAGAGTGAGACGTCCTCAGATTGCGCTGCCTTGGCCAGACCGAAGTCCGCGAGCCAGACGGTGCCTTGGGTGTCGAGCAGTAGATTGGCCGGCTTGATGTCCCGGTGTAGTGTTTTCAGGCTGTGCGCATAATTCAACGCGTCCGCCGCCTGCAAGCCGATCCGGGCCACGCTTTGCCAGTAATGCGAACCCAAGCGGCTGTCAAACTCCGATCCGAGCAATCCTCGCGCGGCACCATCGGCCATCGCCTCATCTGAATCAGCGGTCGGCGTCGGTCGAGGCTGGTCACTTGCCGGGTTGCAGACCAATTTCGCGAGCCGGGGGATGATTGCATCCAGTCCAGCCCCGCGAATGTATTGCATCACGTAATAGTGAAAGCCGTCCTGTTCGCCCACGCCAAAAACTTCGACGATGTTCGTATGGTGCAGGTTAGCCGCAATGCGAGCCTCGCGCTCAAACCGTTTGAGATGCTTCTCATCCAACAGCACTTGTCGGGGAAGAACCTTCACCGCCACTCGCCGGCCGAGGGATTCCTGCTCCGCCTCGAAGACCACCCCCATACCGCCACGCCCAATTTCGCGGATCAGCCGGAAGTCACCCAGTCGCTCCAGTCGTGCCGCCCCCAGTGTCGCCAATCCGCCGCTGCTCCGTGCCTGTTGTGCCTTTAATCGCTCGGTAACGGCGATGGTGGGAAAGAGATCACGGATTTCCCCGGCCAGTTCGGGATGCTGCGCGGCATATTCCTCGATTGAAGGACGCTGACCTTGCCGCAGCTGTTCCATGTATTCTGCAGCCAGCAGTTCCAATGGGTCGCGATCTGGGGTGGCGTCCGCCATATTATGCCTGCTTCGCGAGGTCGGGCACCTGCGCCAGGATTTCCTTGAGCCGCCGCAGCGCCCGGATGTAGCGGATGCTGGCCGCTTTTTGCTCGATGCCCAGCGTCTCAGCGACTTCGCTGTTGGTCAATTCCTCGAAATGTCGTAGCGCCAACACTTCGCGATCAATCGGGTCCATCTGTTCAATGGCAGTATGCACCAGGCTGTGCATGTCGGCCCGCGCGGCCGCCCCGCTCGGGGAAGTGAAAGCTCCGACCAATTGAATGGCCACGGATGCCGAGGTCGCTTGCACATATGGCGCACCGTCGAGACTGATCTCGCGGGCCGCATCACGTTTTTGTGCGCCCAAATGCTGCCGGTGCAGGTCAACGAGTGTTTGGTTAACAATCATGCGCAACCAGATAAAGGGCGTGGTGGCGGGACTTTCGGCATAATGTTTCAGGCGCTGGCTGGCGGCCAGAAAGGACTCCTGCAAAACGTCATCTGGGCCCAAACGACCCCGCAATGGTTCAGCCATCCGAAACTGAATCAACCGCCACAGGCGCTCCCGTTCGTGGTCGAACAATTCGGCCAAAGCCTGAATGTCACCGCTGCGAAGGCGGTTTTCAATCTCATCAGCCTGGATGCTGGAATCGCTGGTCATGCCAATGGCCCATATTGATTGAAACGCAAACGGACTGCAATTTTCTACCGCCGTTTGAGAAAAACCAAAATTTTCAGCTTTTCGTGTAGAAAGCAACCTTGGCTCGCCGTTCATCCTCTTGGACATGAAACATGCACTATTGCTATTGCTTTCCCTGGTTGCCCCGGCTTTTGCCTACGAGGCACTGCAAGGGCCGACAGAACTGTTGTATTGGGACAAAACCAACACCTACAATGGTTACTCTTGGTTCGGCGTGCGCGGTACGACCTACCTGCTCGATATGGAGGGACGCGTGGTCCACACGTGGCCGATCGGCACGAACCCCCATGTGTTGACCAACGGCAACGTGCTCGACGCCTCGAAGGATGACCCCAGCGGCTTTGGCGGCCTAACGGAGGTGAACTGGAGCGGTTCAAATGTCTGGTCATACACCGAGACGCGGACCAATTATCTGATGCACCACGATTTTACTCGGATATTCAATCCGAAGTTGAATGCCTTCACGACACTCTACATTGCCAACAAGACGGTCAGTTCCAACCAGTGTATTGCCGTCGGTTGCGACCCTGCAAATGGTCGCAACTACACCAACGCCCAAATGGACACAATCGTGGAGGTGGACATGTCGGGCAACATCGTCTGGGAATGGGCGTTTTACGATCATTTGATTCAAAGTTTTGATTCCGCCAAATCCAATTACGTCGGCAGCGGGAAGACCATAGCGGATTATCCAGGGCGGCTGAACGCAAACATCCCCGGCCTGCCGGTGCAACGCGACTGGCTGCACTGCAACTCGATTGACTACAACCAGGCACTCGACCAGATCGTCATCAACTCGGTCCGCGGCGAGTTCTACATCATTGATCACGGGGGCACATTCCTGAGCAACAATCCTGCTGGCAGCATCGCACTCGCCGCCAGCACAAACGGAGATTTCCTGTATCGGTTCGGCGACGCAGCGCGCTACAACCAGGGCAACCCGCCTTCCATACTCACCAACTGGACCATCTCCACGACTGGAAACAAACAAATCGGCGGCGCGCATCACGCGAGTTGGATTCCGTCCGGGCTGCCGGGCGCCGGCCATCTGCTCGTGTTCAACAACGCGCAGAACCTCTTTGAGCATACGCAGGGATCCTACGCGTTCGAGATCAATCCCTTTCTCAATGCGCTGACGAATGACACGGGGGCTTACGTCAATCCACCCGCCGCGGGCTACAACATGTG
Source organism: uncultured Verrucomicrobia subdivision 3 bacterium (assembly GCA_903921455.1). Next base: position 14,330 of record CAIXPZ010000092.1, read on the forward strand.
GGTTTCTCCATCCACCGCCGGCACTAATCCGAAACTGATGTCGCGGCAGATCGTGTGGAGTTACCAGCCTAAAGCGAGTCATTACATGTTCAGTCATATTGGCGGCAGTGTGCAGCGATTGCCCAACGGCAACACGCTCGTCTGTTCAGACACGGAGGGGCATGTCATCGAGGTGACACCATCCGGAGACGCGGTTTGGGAATACCTCAACCCGGTTACATCGGACGGGATTCTGAAGTTCAAGCGCGACAACTGGCCGATGTATAACTCCATCTTCCGCGCCTTTCGCATCGGAACGAATGATCCGGGGCTGGCGGGTCGCACATTGACGCCGGGGAACACCATCACGGGCCGCACGCCTTCCTATTATTCGCCATAACCCGCCACCCACACGCACATGAAATTTCAAACGACGAGGCGTATCATGAAAACTCTTTCCAAATCAGTCATCGCGGTGGCGGCATTGTTTGTGAGCGCCGGACTCTTGCACGCTTACGAGCGTCTGCAAGGCCCAACCGAGGTGCTCTATTGGAACAAGACCAATGCGTATGCCGGCTACACGTTCTTCGGCGTGCGCAGCAACACCTACCTGCTCAACATGGAAGGTTGCGTAGTCCACACCTGGCCGCTTGGCACGAACCCACGCCTGCTGACCAACGGGAACATTCTCGACGCCACGAGTGGCGACGTCAGCGGCTTCACCACCCTTAAGGAAGTGGATTGGAGCGGCACCACCGTCTGGCAATACACCGAGGCGCGCACGAACTACGCGCCGCACCACGACTTCACCCGCATCTACAACCCTAAACTCGGCACGAATACCACGCTCTACATCGCCGCGAAAAGCATTTCCTCCAATGCCTGCGTCGCCGCCGGCTGCAATCCGGCGAACTGCTCTTATACGAACGCTCAGGTGGATGCCATTGTGGAAGTGGACATGGCAGGCAATGTGATTTGGGAATGGTGCTTCTTCGATCACGGCATCCAAGATTTCGACGCAAGCAAGTCGAACTACGTCGGCGCGGGCAAGAGCATCTCGAATTACGTCGGCCGACTGAATCTGAATCTGCCCGGCCGGCCCGTGACCAACGACTGGCTGCACTGCAACTCGATTGACTACAACCAGTCGCTCGACCAGATCGTCATTACTGCGGCGGGAGGCGAGTTTTATGTGATTGATCATGGCAACACGTTCGTCGTCGGCAATCCAGCTTCCAGCATCGCGCTCGCCGCCAGCACGAATGGTGATTTCATTTATCGCTTCGGAGATCCGGCGCGCTACAGCCAGGGCAATCCGCCTTCGATCCAACAGAACTGGACGACTTCCACCACCGGCAACAAACAGATCGGCGGTTCGAGCCACGCACAATGGATCGCGAGCGGGCTGCCCGGCGCAGGGCACTTCCTGGTTTTCAACAATGGCGGCGATCTTTTCGAAACGACTCCGCAGTCCTACATTTTCGAAATCAACGGCTACCTCAATTCGAGCACCAACGACACGGGGACCTACGTCAATCCGCCCATCGCCAGTTACAACAACTGGGCCGCGCCCGGTCATGACACCGACAAGCGCACCAAGTCCATGTCGCGCCAGATCACATGGATGTATTACTCGATGGCGAACCAAGGCATGTTCAGCCACCTCGACTCCAGCGTGCAGCGATTGCCCAACGGCAACACGCTCATCTGCGACTCGACCGAGGGCCACATCTTCGAAGTCACCGCCACCGGCGACGCGGTTTGGGAATACATCAACCCGGTCAGCGCCGAAGGCATAATCACCTACAAGCGCGACACCTGGCCAATGCACAACGCCCTGTTCCGCGCGTATCGCTTCGCGACCAACCATCCAGCGTTTATCGGTCGCACCCTAATCCCGCAAAGCACGATCACCGGCGAATCGCCTGCCTACATTTCCGCCCCATCCATCGGCAGCATTAATCAAACTCCCGCCACTCCATACGCTGCCAACACGGTTTCCGTCACCGCCGCCATCACAAATAATCTGACCGTCACATCGGCTACGCTGACCTACATCGTTGGCGCGATCACCAATGCCATCTCCATGACACACACCAGCGTGGTGTATGCCGCGTCCATCCCAGCCTTTGCCGCGGGCACGCAGGTCAGTTATTTCATCAGCGCGACCGATGGCTTTGATAACACCTCGTCCAGTTCGCTGTTTTCCTACACCGTTCAAGCCGCGGGGACCAATCTTCCGCCAACGATCAGCAACGTGCTGCAATTTCCAAGTTCACCTACCAGCGCGGATCCGGTCACCATCACGGCGCAGGTCGCCGATGATGTTGGAGTGGCTTCGGTTGTGTTGAATTACCGCACTGGAGCCGTCAGCGCCAGCGCGACCAATTTGGTCTTTTCGGAGACCATGGGCACCAATGTCGCCAAGCCTTGGACCGGAACAGGCTGCGATAATGCTTGGACAGTGGCTTACAATGGCACCAAAAATCCGTTTGAGCAAAACGGCAGCGCAAATTATGGCAATGGCAACACGAACGGCCTGATCTTCAAAGGCAGCAGCACCACCACCAATCTGGCAGACAACTCGATCACCACGGCAAACACCGTTGATGCGCGGGGCAGTTCCGGGTTCGTGGAGTTCTACCTGCGCGGATTGCTGCAAACCAACAGCGAGAGTTGGGCATTCCTAATCAACTCCGGCTCCGGTTTCGTCACCCGCACCAATGAATTGATCGTCGCCAGCCATGTGGCCCAGTTATACCACTATGACCTTCAGGCGAGTGAAATGACCAGCAATCTGGTGATGCAATTCCAGTTCCAGAGTGATCCGGCGGCGACCAACAACCGTATCTTCCTCGATCAAATTTCCCTCACCATCGTCACGACCGGCGGGGCCACTTCCACCAATGTAGCCCTGTTCGACGATGGCGTTCATCAGGATGGCACTGCCAGTGATGGTGTTTATGGGGGACTGATTCCTGCGTTCTCCGCAGGAACCACGGTGCAATACTTCGTTGCCGCTGCGGATGCCGGCAGTCTTTCAGCCACAAATCCTGTCGGCGCACCCGGGAACGTCTATTCCTACTCTGTCACCACCAATGCCCAGGACAATGTTTATTACAACGTCCTGCTCGGTCGCCCGACGGATCATTCGATAGCTGTAAGCCTGCTTTCCACCAACAATCTGGAGGCATATATCGCCTACGGAACCCAAGCCGGACTTTATGGCAACCAAACCGCAACCAACAACGTCGCGGCGGGGACGCCGACGGTGATCACTCTCGATGCGTTGGCGGCTGGTCAGCAATATTACTATCGGCTCTATTACCGGTTGCCGGGCGGTGGGGCTTTTAACGCTGCGCCAGATCGGCCTTTCCATACCCAGCGAACCTCAAGTGACACCTTTTCTTTCATCATTGAAGCGGACCCACATTATCTGGACAACGACCCACCGGTCTGGCGCCGCGCGCTCACCAACATGCTGGTGGATCAGCCGGACTTCCTGATTGATTTGGGCGACACCTTCATGGGGGAGAAATACTACAGCACCAACAGCTCCACCTTGTCGCAGCCCGGCATTTACGGCGCCTGCCAGACTGTGCGCAATGAATTCTTTAGCATCGCCGGACACTCGGTTCCTTTGTTCCTCGTCAACGGCAATCACGATCCGGAACTTGGCTGGCTGCTCAACAACACTGCTCCCACCAACAACAGTGCGGTTTGGGCTGATCATGCTCGGGAAACGTATTATCCGTGCCCCATCCCGGGTTCTTTCTATACGGGGAGCACCAACGCCGACCCGTATCTGGGTGGCGGCGCTCGGGACGGTTATTATGCTTTCGAGTGGGGCAGCGCTCTCTTTGTGGTGCTCGATAACTTCTGGTATAGCTGGCCGGGCACGAACAAATCCAAGGACGCTTGGGACTGGACGCTGGGAGCTAGCCAATATCAATGGCTGAAACGCACCTTGGAAACGAGTCAGGCTAAGTTCAAGTTTGTGTTCGCCCATCATCTGGTCGGTGGAGCGTTCGACGCGGCCAACGCCATGGAAGCGCGCGGCGGTCTTTCCTATGCTCCGTTCTTCGAGTGGGGTGGCTACAACACGAACGGCACTTGGGGCTTTGCGACCAATCGACCCGGCTGGGACATGCCCATCCAGAGCCTGCTCCTCTCCAACAAGGTGAATGCATTCTTTCATGGTCACGATCACCTGTTTGCCAAAGAGGATCTCGATGCCAATGGCGATGGCATCACCGATCTGGTTTACCAGGAATGTCCGCAGCCCAGCCGCACGAATTACAACAGCACTAGCGCCGCCGCCGGGTATGGCTACACAAACGGCGTGGTGCAGGGAAACTCCGGTTATTTGAGGGTAAAGGTTACGTCCACCAACGCCACGGTGGATTATGTGCGCGTTTATCTACCCGCCGACGAGGGTGTGGGCAAAACCAATCGCATGGTGACCTACAGCTATGCCTTCTCCGCCCCTGCCACTGAGGTCACGCCGTTTTCCGGCTCCATCGTGCTGGGGCGTCCCACCGATCAATCCATGACTATCAGCCTGCTTTCAAGCAATGACGTGCAGATGTATTTGGAATACGGCGGTGTCTCGGGGACCTACACGAATCAAACCAGTGTAACCAACCTCGTCGCCGGCAACCCACTGGAGGTGATGTTGAGTCAGCTACAACCCGATGCCCGCTATTATTATCGCCTCCGCTATAAAACAGCTGAGGCTTCGAATTATCTGGCGGATGCAGAGCATACATTCCACACGCAGCGCGCGCCCGGCAGCACGTTCACGTTTTCCATTCAGGGCGATTCGCATCCCGAACGCTTGAATCTGATGTTTGATCCGGCATTTTACGCGCGCACCCTGCTCACGGCAGCCGCCGACCAGCCGGATTTTTACCTGACCATTGGCGATGATTTCAGCGTGGACACCATTCCAACCAACCTGATCAACAACGCTCTGGTCACGGCCCGCTACACACTGCAACGGCCATACCTGGGACTGGTGGGCAACTCCGCGCCGCTCTTTCTGGTCAACGGTAACCATGAGCAGGCCGCCCGCTATTTGCTGGATGGCACCTCCAACAACATCGCCGTCTGGGCCCAAAACGCCCGCAATCTCTACTACCCGGAACCGGCACCGGACAGCTTCTATTCGGGCAATCCCGAAGTTGTTCCCTTCATCGGGCAGCTCAGGAACTATTTCGCCTGGACTTGGGGCGATGCGCTTTTTGTGACCATTGACCCTTATTGGGCGGATCCCATTTGCGTGGATGACAATTATTGGACCGGCGTGAAAAGAACCAACCTCTGGGATGTCACGCACGGCGACGCCCAATACACCTGGTTGAAGGCCACCCTCGAACAGAGCAAGGCCAAATACAAATTCGTTTTTGCGCATCATGTTCTTGGCACCGGGCGGGGTGGCGTAGATGAGGCGTCTCTTTACGAATGGGGTGGCCAGAATGCCAATGGCACCTGGGGGTTCACCACCAACCGCCCGGCCTGGCCCGCGCCGCTGCATCAACTCATGGCCGCCAACAACGTTGCCGCCTTTGTTCAGGGGCATGACCATATCTGGGTGCGGCAGCAGCTTGATGGCGTGATTTATCAGACGCTGCCCAATCCTGCTGATCCCAACTACGCCACCAATAACGCCGACGCCTTCGTCACGGGCGTCAAGCTGCCCAATACTGGCTACACCCGGTTCACCGTTTCTCCCGCCGGCGTGAAAGTGGATTATGTCCGCACCTTCCTCCCAGCGGATGAAGGTGCCGGCAAAACCAACGGCATGGTGGCATACAGCTATTTCATCCTGCCGCTTTCCGTGGCGGCGACGACGAATTCCGTTCCCATTGCGAATCAGGGCGTGTGGGTCACTTCAACTATCACCGGCGGAACCAATGTCAGTTCGGCGACGCTCACCTATGTCGCCAGCGGCACAACAAACTCGGTCGCGCTGCTGGATGACGGATTACATCAGGATGGGTTGGCTGGCGACAGCATCTATGGCGGCCAGATTTCGGGCTTCCCGGCAGGCACCGTCGTGCAGTATTTCATTCGTGTGCAGGATGCCGCCGGCCGACAGGTCACGGCTCCGTCGGGAGCGCCGCTCAATACGAATCTGTTCGCCTACACGGTTCCGGCAGCGACGGCCAACACTGCGCCCACTTTGGCGGCGCAGATAGATCGCACAGTCAATCCGGGCTACACACTGCTCGTCACGAATGTCGCTGCCGATGCCGACCTGCCGGCGCAGACGCTCACATTCAGTCTTTTGAATCCTCCCGCAAATGCCGCGATAAACACCTCGAACGGCGTGGTCACATTTTCCCCCGCGCTGGTGCAGTTTGGAACGACAAACACCATCACGGTGGTCGTGACGGACAACGGTTACCCAGCGTTGAGTGCGACGAATAGTTTTAAGGCGCTCGTTATCGCCAACACCGCGCCGGTTCTTGCCGCAATTCCCAATCGCACGCTCTACGCTGGCGATACGCTGGTCGTTACGAACCACGCCACGGACACGGAGGTGCCACCTCAATTGCTCACTTATCTGCTCGTGACCGCTCCGTCCGGCGCGGCCCTCAATGCCACCAACGGCATCCTCACCTGGCCCACCACAGTTGCCAATACGGGCACCACGAACAGTTTCACTGTTCTAGTATTCGACAATGGTGTGCCCGCCCTGCTCGGCGCGCAGAGTTTCTCTGTCGTAATCGCCGCCCCCAATACAGCGCCAGTTCTGGCCCCACAACTGGATCGCACCGTCAACCCGGGTTATACGCTTTTGGTGACGAATATTGCGTTCGATGCCGACCTTCCGACCCAGTCGTTGAGCTTCACCCTCTTGAGTGCGCCGGCAAACACTTCCATCAATCCCGCAAGTGGTGTGGTGTCATTCGCACCGACGCTGGCACAATTGGGCACCACCAACCAGATAACCGTTGTCGTGACGGACGGCGGTGTGCCGCAACTGAGTGCAACTAATGCTTTCAGGGCAATTGTTGTCGCCAATACCGCGCCCGTGCTTGCGCCAGTGGCTGACCGCATCATCGAGCCTGGCAGTGTGCTCAGGATTACAAACTCCGCCAGTGATGCCGAGGTTCCGCCCCAAGTGCTCGATTACGATCTAGTCGAAGGTCCGGCTGGTGCAGCCATCAACCCAACCAACGGTCTGCTCACGTGGGTTTCTGCCGGGGCAGACGCTGGGACAACCAATGAATTTCTCGTGGTTGTCACCGATAACGGCACTCCGAGCCTCATTGATTGGCAGTGGTTTGCTGTGACTGTCAACCGCCCCGCTGCGACCACAAACGGCGGGTGGACAATGCTTAAACTTCCCGATACCGGCCAGACGAACTCCTATACCGTGACCACGGGTGAAGATTCGGATTACACCATCAATCCTCCCTCCTTCAGCGACAATGGCGATGGCACGGTGAAGGACAATGTCACCGGCCTCACTTGGCAAAAGGCAGATGGTGGCGAGATGACGTGGTCCAATGCGGTGCTCTACGCTTCAACCAATCGCGTCGGCAGCCAGAGCGACTGGCGGTTGCCCACCAGCCATGAGGCTTTCAGCCTCCTCAACCAGGGCACGGTTAACCCCGCACTCAACACGAATGTCTTTACACTCTCGGCGGCGCAATACTGGTGGACGGCGGACCTCCAACTCGCGGATGCCACTCGCGTCTGGGCTATCAACGCTGGCGGCGGCATTGGCGCACATCGGCAGGACGAGACCATTAGTGCCGGCGGCACATTCCGCTACCATGTCCGCTGCGTGCGCGGGGCACCTCTGTCCGGCCAACCCGTGCATCACTTCACCAACAACTTGAATGGCACGATCACCGATTTAGACACCGGACTGATCTGGCAGCAGGCCGAAAGCGCAGCCACCAACTGGGAAGCTGCGCTGCAATATGCGGAAGGACTTTCGCTCGGTGGCCAGACCGACTGGCGTTTGCCGAACATCAAGGAACTCCAATCCATCAACGACGAAACGCGGAGCAATCCTTCGTTGGACACCAACTTCTTTGCCGGGGCGAACACCTCCCGTCACTGGTCATCGACTACGGTGATGAATCTGACCAATCGCGCCTGGTGGGTGGATTTTCAGCTTGGGCTGGTGAGCTACGATGACAAGGCGACGAACCTGTTCGTCCGCTGTGTGCGGGGCGGGTTGACCAACGCAACTTCATCCACGAACTCCTTCACGCCACAGTTCGTGAAGATTCCCGCCGGCTCGTATCAGATGGGCGATCACTTCGGCTTCGTTGATCTCGCGCATCCGAGCGACGAAGTCCCGGTTCATAACGTCGCGGTTGATTCGTTTTACATGGAGACGACGCTGCTCACCTGCTCAGAGTATGTGCAGTTCCTGAACTCCGCGCTGGCGCAGGGCTTGGTCGAGGTTCGTTCGAACTACGTCTATGGCGTCGGTGGCACGAACATTTACTGCGACACCTACGGCTCGGACACGAACAGCCGCGTGCAATGGAGCGGCAGCGCGTTCAGCGTGCGCGATGGCCGCGAGTTGCACCCCATCACAGGCATCCGCTGGTTCGGTGCGATCGCTTACTGCAACTGGGCGAGCGCCCGCGACGGATTCTCCGCCTGCTACAATCTCGCCACCGGTGACTTCGTTTTGACCAACAGCGGTTATCGACTGCCCACTGAAGCCGAATGGGAATACGCCGCGCGCGGTGGGCTTTACACTCCATACGGCATGTTCCCGTGGGGCAGCGACACGAACGCCGACGGCACACTGGCCAATTGGGCGGGCAAGACCAATCCATTCACGACCGGCGCGTATCCGTGGACTACGCCCGTGGGTTTCTACAACGGCTCGCTGCAATCCAAGACGAACTTCAACTGGCCGAGCGCGGACACGACTTATCAGACGCGCAACAACATGAACGGCTTTGGCCTTTACGACATGTCGGGCAATGTCTGGGAGTGGATCAACGATTGGTATGCCAACAACTACTACACGAACTGCGTGCTCAACAACATCGTGACCAATCCGCCCGGGCCGGTAACTGGCGACCTCATGCCGGATGGCAAGCCCTATCGCGGGTTGCGCGGCGGCAACTGGTTCAATGGCCAGGATCAATACGGTCATGCGCGGGTTGCCAATCGCAATCCATCTTATTACCGCGGCCCGGGCGATCCGAATGGTCCGTGGTATCACATCGGTTTCCGCGTGATGCGGCGGGGCTACACGAGTGTGGTCGGCTCGGGATCGACGCTGACCAATCTCGCCACCGGTCTCCACTTCACTGAAGGCCCGGCGGCGGACGCGGCGGGCAACGTGTTCTTCTCCGACATCCCGGCGGACACCATCTACAAGTGGTCGGTGTCGAATCAGCTTTCGATCTTCCGCACGAATTCCGGCGGCGCGAACGGACTCTTCTTCGACGCGTCCGGCAATCTGCTGGCCTGCGAAGGCGACAACGGGCGCATCACCTCCATCACGCCGCAAGGCAGTGTGAGCGTCTTGGCCAGCAATTATGCCGGCTTGCGGTTCAACGAGCCGAACGACCTGTGGATTGATCCAGCAGGCGGCGTCTATTTCACCGATCCGACCTACTTCGGCCACTCGGTCGTGCAAGGCGGCGAATACGTTTATTACCTCAAACCCGATCGCAGCTCGGTGCTGCGCGTCGTGAGCGACACGGTGCGGCCGAACGGCCTTGTCGGCACGCCCGATGGTAAGACGCTCTATCTCGCCGACTGGGGCGCGACGAATGTGTTCCGTTACAGCATCAATGGGGACGGCACATTGACGAACAAGACGTCTTTCGCCCGCGTGAAGTGCGACGGCATGACGCTCGACGCCGAGGGCAATCTCTATTTCTGCGAAACCGCCGTGCTGGTCTATGACTCCGCTGGCAACCAGGTTGAGCAAATCGCCGTGCCCGAGCGACCGACGAACCTGGAATTTGGCGGCAGCGACCGAAAGACTCTGTTCATCACTACCGACGCGGGTTCGCTCTACTCGCTGCGGATGCGCGTCGCGGGCACGACCAACGAGGTCGTCACGATCAACCAGCCGCCCGTCATCGCGAGTGTTTCCATTACTCCGGCAACGCCGACCACCAACGACACCGTCTGGGTCACGGCGTTGGTCACGGACGACGCGAGCGTCAGCAATGTCACGCTGACCTACAGCACCGGCAGCGGCGGTGCGAGCCTGACAAACACGGTGTTCCTCGAAACCATGGCGACGAACGCAGTGAAGCCGTGGACCGGCGCGGGTTGCAACAACGCCTGGACTGTCACCGGCAATGTGTTTGAGCAGCGCAGCGGCGCGAACTCGGGCACGGGCAACACGAACGGCCTGGAGTTCAAAGGCGGCACGACAAACCTGACGGACAGCATGATCACCACTGCAAGCTCCGTTGATGCGCGGGGCAACTCAGGATTTGTGGAGTTCTGGATGCAGACGCTGACCATCAGCAATCAATACAGCAACGCCGGGTGGACGTTTCAACTGGATTCCGGCAGCGGCTATGTCACGCGGCTCAGCGAACTCACCAGCACCAATCATGGCTGGACGCAATATCACTACGATCTTCAAGCGGCTGAATTAGTGGGTGGTTTGAATCTGCGCTTCCAGTTCCGCGGCGGCAGCGCGGAAAATCGGATGGATCTCGATCAGATTTCCGTGAAGGTCGTTTCCGGCGGCAGTAGTTCCACCAACGTCGCGATGCTCGATGATGGCCTTCATCTGGACGGCGCGCCGGGCGATCATGTCTATGGCGCATTCATCCCGGCGTTCCCGCTCGGCACGACAGTTAGCTATTACCTCACCGCCACCGATAGCGGAGGACTTGTGACGAAGTATCCGACCAATTCGCCTGCCGCCATGCTCGCCTACACCGTGCAAGCTGGCAGCAGCACGAATACCAACACACTTCAAACTGTTGGCTTGTTCCTCAACACGACGAACACCTTCCCGGGCTACACCTTGATGGCCCCAATGCACTACACGAACACTTACCTCATCAACAACGCGGGCGAGGTCGTGCATTCATGGAGCAGCGCCTATGAACCCGGCCGCACCGCCTACTTGATGACGAACGGCCACATGTTCCGCGCCGGCATGGTGAAACAGGGCGGGCCGTCCACCGGCGGCGGCGAAGGCGGACGCATCGAGGAATACGACTGGGACGGCAATCTGGTTTGGGCGATTGATTATTACAGCCCGACTTACATCCATCACCACGACTTCAAGGTGCTGCCGAACGGCAACGTCCTCATGCTCGTGGCCGAGAAGAAGACGTTGGCGGAGGTCATCGCCGCCGGGTTCAACACGAACCTGCTCGACGCGAGCATTTTCACGCAGGGTTACATGTTGCCCGATTGCCTCGTCGAAGTGACGCCCACGCGGCCCTACGGCGGCACGGTCGTTTGGGAATGGCATCTCTGGGATCACATGATCCAAGACTACGACCCCACCAAAAACAACTACGGCGTGGTGGCCGATCATCCTGAACGGATCGATGTCAACGGCCCGGGTATCAAGATTCCGCAGTTTTGGAATCACGTGAACGGCATTGACCACAACGCGCAGCTTGATCAGGTCATGCTCAGCATTCGCGGCAACAGCGAAGTGTTCATCGTCGATCATCAGATCACCACCGCGCAGGCCGCCAGCACCAACGGCGGGCGCTACAACAAAGGCGGCGACATCCTTTACCGCTGGGGCAACCCGCGCCAATACGATCGCGGCACGGCCGGCAATCAACAGCTTTACCAGCAACATCACACCCACTGGATCGAGACGAACTGCCCGGGCGCAGGAAACATCCTCATCTTCAACAACGGCATCGGTCGCGGTTACTCGACCGTCAACGAGATCGTGCCGCCCGTGGACGTGGCTGGAAATTACACGCTCGCCACCGGCGCAGCCTTTGGTCCCACATCACCCGTGTGGACTTACACTGCCACTCCGCCCACCAATTTCTATTCCGCCGAAATTTCCGGTGCCCAGCGTCTGCCCAACGGCAATACACTGATTTGTGAAGGCGCCAAGGGCAATTTGTTTGAAGTCACGACCGCCGGCCAGACCGTCTGGCATTACCTCTGTCCCGTCACCAGCACATTCTTAACCCAGGGCGATAGCATCCCCGTGGACCCTGCCCGCACCGACCAATTCCTGAACGCCGTCTTCCGGGTGGACCGTTACCCGACCAATTTTGCCGGTTTTGTGGGCCGCGACCTGACCTCGCATGGCACGCTCGAAGTGCCTGTAAATCAAACTCTGAGTTTGGTAGCCAGCCAGCGGATTCCAGCGGGTGTGCAGTTCGGCTGGTCTAGCTTGCCTTCGCAAAACTACGCCGTCCTTTACAAACCATCGCTCACCGCGCCAGCTTGGACGAGCATCGCCACGAACCGCAGCCTTGGCACGCTGACGTTCTTCACGGACACCAACGCCGCCCGGCTTAATCAACCGCAAGGTTTCTATCGCATCATGCAATTGCCTTGAAATAGGCTGTAGAATCCGGGGTCTGGAATCCGTTCATACCCTTGGAATGATGACTCAACCTTGTCTCTCGAAATTTCGGGGTGTGCTGGCTGCCGCTTTGACGCTCGGCGCGTCCGCTCTTTCGGCGCAGGAGAAACTGCCCGGCTTGGCGCTGATCCCTGCGGGCCAGTTTGAGATGGGCGACCACCACGGTTTTGTGGACCCGAAGCATGGCGGTGACGAAACCCCGATCCACACGGTGCGGCTGGATGCCTTCTACATTGGCATCAATGACGTCACGACCAGGGAGTATTGCGAGTTCCTCAACTCCGCGATGGTGGCGAAGCAAATTGAGGTTCGCGATGGCGGCGTGTTTCTCCTCGGTGGCAAGGAACTGCTGTGCGAGACGCGGGAAATGTCAGCCTACAGTCGCATCGGCTGGAGCGGTGGAAAATTCAGCGTTCTCGACGGAAAGGAAAACCATCCGGTCGTCTGCCTCCGCTGGCCCGGCGCGGCAGCCTACTGCAACTGGCTGAGCGCGCAGCAGGGCAAGCCGCTTTGCTATGGCACGGCGACGTGGGATTGCGACTTCAACCAGAGCGGCTTTCGTCTGCCGACCGAGGCGGAGTGGGAATATGCCGCCCGCGGTGGACAGCAGCAGCCTTATTGGAATTTCCCGTGGGCCAATGAAGCTAATCCCACCAAAGCCAACTGGCCGGAATCAAAAAATCCTTTTCGCGCCGGCCCGATCCCGTGGACGACGCCTGTTGGATTCTTCAACGGCGCATTGCATCGCAAGTCCAACTTCGGCTGGCCTGGCGCTCAGGAAACTTTCCAGACTTCAAACGGCGCAAATGGCTACGGCCTGTTCGACATGTCCGGTAACGTCTGGCAGTTCGTCAACGACTGGTATGGGCGAGATTATTACGCTTACAGTCCCACGAACAATCCCGCCGGTCCGGCCAGCGGCAGCATCATGCCGGACGGCAAACCGTATCGCGGCATGCGCGGCGGCAATTGGTATAACGGCGAGAACGGTCACGGTCGCGTCTCCAATCGCAACCCATCTTATTTCCGCGGCCCGCAGGATCCGGATCATCCTTATTACCATCTTGGTTTCCGCGTCGTGCTGCCGGTGAATGCCGAAAGTCGGCCCGTCATCAAGCCCACGCCCGTTCAACAAATCCGCGGTCGTGATGGCGGCCCCGGAGGCGGCCAGCGGCGTCCGCGACCAGACGGGATTTCACGTCAACCTGGTGGCGAGCAAAACGGCGAACGTCCGCCGCGAGCTGATATGCAGGCAGCAAGCAATCGCAGTTCCAGTGACTCACTACGTAAGCCATTTGGAAATTTCATCCTGCGTAGCTCCGAGGTGACCAACGGTGGCGCGTTGCCGGCGGAGTTCACGGGTGACGGTGTCGCCGCCACCTTGCCGTTGGAATGGAGCGGTGCTCCCGCCGAAACCAAGAGCTATGCGCTCATCATGCACCATGAGGCTCCCGACCAGACCAAGTGGTATTGGATTCTTTTCAGCATTCCGGCAGACATTCGGAAACTGCCGAAAAACGTGAAGGGCATCGGCACGCTCGGCAATAACAGCGTCACCCGTCGTCAGGAATACGCCCCGCCGCATTCAAAAGGGCCCGGTGCCAAGACCTACATCTATACCGTTTATGCCCTCTCGGCCCCGCCGCAAATTACCGTCGCCCCCGCCGAGGTAAACCGCGACGTTCTGCTCGCCGCCATGAAGGACAAGCTGCTTGCCACGGCGGAACTGAGCGTGACTTACACCCGGCCGGAAGGGGCCATTAATCAGGAAGATCGTCGAGGCCCTGGCCCGGATCAACCCGGCAACCGTCCGGATGGCCCTGCCAAACAACGTTGAACAGACGGACACCTGAAAACGAGGATTTCAAATGAATCATCAAACACATCGCATCAATCGCCAACTCAGCCGAATTTCCTGCGCCGTTATATTAGCCGCCAACGCGACACTCTTTTGCAGTTTCGCCCTGGCCCAAGAACAGCCCAACGACCGCCCGCGCCGACCAGCGGGAGAGGGGCGCGATCGCGAAGGCGGTGGGGGGCGACGCGAAATGCCAGAAAACAAAACACCCACTTCGCCGAATCCAGGTCAGACCGTCGGCTTGTTTCTCAACACTCCCGAAGCGTTCAACGGCTACACCTTGTTCCCGCCGAAGCACAACATGGTCACTTACCTGATGGATAATCAGGGGCAGGTCGTTCACCAGTGGAAGAGCGCTTACGAGCCAGGACAAACCGCCTATCTTCTCCCCAACGGCCATCTGTTGCGCGCCGGAATGCTCCGGGTGCAGGGCGGCACGGGTGGCGGCGAAGGCGGACGCATCGAGGAGTTTGATTGGGACGGCAAACTCATTTGGGAATTTGACCACGCCACCCGCAATTACCAGTTGCACCACGATCTCAAACCGCTGCCGAATGGCCACGTGCTTGCGCTAATGGTGGAGCGCAAATCCCGTGAGGAGGCGATTGCGGCCGGTTTCGATCCCGGCCAGATGCGCGATGAGTATTTGGTGCCAGATGCCGTGGTGGAGATTGAACCGATTCTGCCCAAGGGCGGCCGCATCGTGTGGGAATGGCATGTCTGGGATCACCTCATCCAGAATCGAGATCGCACCAAGGCCAACTACGGCGACGTTACCGCGCATCCGGAGTTGATTGACACCGCGTGCAATGGCCGCGCCACGCCCGCGTTCTGGAACCACATGAACTCGCTCGACTACAATGCGAAGCTCGACCAGATCGCGCTCAGCGTCCGGGGTTGCAATGAGATTTGGATCATCGACCACAGCACCACGGCCAAGGAAGCCGCTGGCCACATCGGTGGCAAGCAAGGCAAAGGCGGCGACCTCATCTATCGCTGGGGCAATCCCGCCGCTTACCAGCGCGGCACCGCTGCTGACCGGCAATTGATTCAGCAACACGATGGCGAGTGGATCCCCGATGGTTACCCCGGTGCCGGCCACCTCATGATTTTCAACAACGGTTACGAGCGCGGCTGGTCCAGCATTGAGGAAATAGTTTTACCACTAGATGCCAATGGTCACTACACTCTAGCGTCGGGCAACGCCTACGGCCCCGCCAAGCCCATCTGGCATTACGAGGCGAAGAACCGCACCGACTTTTTCTCGTCGGAAATTTCCGGTGCGCATCGCCTGCCCAACGGCAACACGCTCATCTGCGCCGGCGTCATCGGCAATCTGTTTGAGGTCACGGCGACTGGTGAAACCGTCTGGCAATATGTGAATCCCATGGTGCGTGGCGGCATCCTTGCCCAAGGCGAACTTCCCGGCAAAGATATGCGCGGCCACTTATGGAACGCCGTCTTCAAGGTCCATCGTTACGCACCCGATTATCCCGGCTTGGTTGGGCGCGACCTTACTCCGAAAGGCGTCATCGAATTGCCAGCCTCCGAGAAGGGCAAGACCGGCCTCCACCTCATGACCGAAGCGCAACGCAACGATCGCGGTCCGGGTGGTGGTGGTGGTGGGCGTGGCGGACAAGGTGGGAACCGTCCGCCGCGTGACGGCCAACCCCAACGCTAAAGAGAACACGACTATGAAACGCGTCCTAATTCTTTGCGGACTGATCACCACGTCGGCATTCGCCTACGAACGATTGCAGGGTCCGACCGAATTGCTTTTCTGCGACACAAACCAAGCACAGCCCGGCTACACATTGTTCGGTGTCGGCAACCGGACTTACCTGCTCGACCTGCAAGGCCGCGTGGCTCACACCTGGCCCGTCGGCACGAATCCGCATTTGCTGGAAAATGGCAATGTCCTCGACGCGTCGAAGGATGATCCAAGCGGTTTCCAGGGTTTCAAGGAAGTGGACTGGGACGGCCGGACGGTCTGGGAATACACTGAGAAGCGCGCGGACTACGCGCCGCATCACGATTGGGTGCGCATCTTCAACAAAAAGCTCAACGCGCCGACCACGCTCTATATTGCGAACAAATCCATCTCGTATGATGATGCCGTCGCCGCCGGCGGCGACCCGAAGAAAGTTTCAATGGATGGTGGCCAGATGGACGCCATCGTGGAAGTGGACATGCAGGGTAACGTGATTTGGGAATGGTGCTTCTTCGATCACGTCGTGCAGGATTTAGACGCAACGAAACCGAATTATGTAGGCGCAGGAAAAACCATCGCGGATTATCCCGGCCGCATAAACCTCAACATGCCCGGCAAACCGCTGCGGCGCGACTGGCTCCATTGCAATTCGCTCGATTACAACGCGACGTCGGGCCACCTCGTCATCAATTCCGTGCAAGGCGAACTTTACGTCATTGACCACGACGGGACTTTTGTTGCCAGCGACGCCAAGGCCAGCATCGCCAGGGCCGCGAGCATAGCGGGGGATTTTCTCTATCGTTTCGGCGATCCGGCCCGCTACGCGCAAGGCGATCCGCCACGCGTGCTGGAGAACTGGGATTCGGCAACTTCCGGGCACAAACAGATAGGTGGCTCGCACGATGCATCATGGATTCCGCCGGGTCTGCCGGGCGCGGGACACCTCATGGTCTTCAATAACGGCCAATATCTCTACCAGCGCACACCCGGTTCCTCGGTTTTGGAAATCAACCCGTTCCTCGACGGGAACGCCCGCGACACGGGCAAATATGTCAACCCGCCCGATGCTGGCTACCGGCGCGAATCCTACGACCACGACACGCACAATGAGCCACGCCAGATCTCGAAGCAAATCGTCTGGAGCTACCGTTCTTTGAACAACCACGGCATGTTTAGCCACATCGGCTCCAGTGGCCAGCGCCTTCCGAACGGCAACACCTTCATCTGCTCGGACACTGAGGGCCATTTTTTTGAGGTGACTTCCGATGGCAAACTCGTTTGGGAATACATCAATCCCGTCACGCGCGACGGCGCGGTGAAAACCCTCGGTGATGCATTGCCGATGGTGAACTCCGCCTTCCGCGCTTTTCGCTACACTGCCGATCATCCCGCCTTCAAAGGCCGCGACCTCACCCCCAATGACACCATCACCGAGCGCGCTGAGAAAGGCATTGATGTCTATCGCAAACGCCCGCCCGGCGATCGGCCTCAAGGTCAAGGCGGTGGTGGCGATCGTCGCGGCGGCAAAGGTGGACAAGGCGGTGGTCGGGGCCAGGAACGAAATAATCAAAATGGCGACAGGAACTGACACGGGATCAACTCGCCAGTGTGACAAGCATCTCCGCACAATACGAAATATCCATGAAAAGACTGCTCGGTATCCTCAGCGACGCGTGGCTTGCCTCCAACGTCATGGCTGCGGAGAAACGCCCCAACTTCATTGTTATGCTTGATTTTTAGGCATGATGTCCAACCTTCGTATTTCATGTTTACTCGGTCCGTTTTACCGTTAAATTAACCCTTTCAATTTCGCCTTTTCATGGATTGTCACATCAGAGCTTTTGGCGCATGCATGATCGGTGGCTTTCCACACCGACCGGAGGATTCATTTTTTTACCAAGCCATCGAGCGGTTAAAGAAACAGAGCGTCCACAAGATCATCACGTCGCAATTCACTTTCGGCGGCTTTCCGGTGACGCGCGTTCCGAAACATTTAAAACCCCGCTGCCTGGATTTTCATCCGAATATCGTCGTTCTGCAATTTGGGACCAGCGACCTGATAGTTCCACTTCGCCGGCATCATCACCACGGCAGCAAGCCGGTGCACAGAAAAGTATCAACCGCAAACCCGGTCTTAACCGACCGGCTGCGTTGGCAGGCTCAAAGCCTCGTCGGCAATGCATTAGGGCTCGCGCCAGTCACCGACCCAGATGTCTATTTGCAAACCATGGAGCAAATCGTCCGGGCACTTGCGGAACAAAATATCATCCCGGTCGTGCTGTCCCCATTTATCTTTGGCGGAAAGCGATCCGATCGGATTGCTCGGGACTGTGCGCTTAAATTAAAGCAACGGATTGAGCAGGTTCCCAAAGCCGTCTTTGTGGATGCGTATACTGCGCTAAATCAACATCCACGCTCTCGAATGCTATTGCGCGACGGCTCACATTTATCTCTCGAAGGTCAGTTGGTCGTCGCCGACACCCTGTTTCCACACCTGAAAAAGCTCCTGGATAATCTCGAATAGTTCACGTTGCTCAATAGGAAGTTTGTTCGCTGCGCTCAACAATGACGAATCGCGCGGCAATTTCACGGTCTCCATTTACGATGATCAGTTCCCGCGCGCGGACGCCGGCGCTCATGCTGGCGGCGGCGGCTGACGCCACCGCGACGCCAGCACCGGCCAGCCTTCACAGGTTTACGAATGGTTTCTCACGGCTGGCCTTTCGCTGATACGTTCTCCGCAGATTTTCACCGATGGCGAGGAGAGCCCGTTCAGCACGGACTCGGTCACACTTCCGGCAGCGCGTCCAAAGGCCGCGAGAATTCGTCCGGCCAAGGTTTCAGCATTAGCCCGCGCGACTTCGCCCGGGCCTGCATGGCATCGGCGGCCTTGATGCGGAAATATTTTTGAAATATCAATAAACACACTGATAAATAAGGGGAATATGTACTTTCAGCGGGTCCGCATTCAATCCTCAAAAATCCGCCTCAATGGGGTCTGAAAAGTTGTTTATGGCGACCGCTGGCAACAGACTTTCGCCTAAGAACCTGATAAGTCATTTCACCAAGGCTGGAGGCGGCTAGTTTTCTCCTTCCGGTTGTTTGCCATAAAGTACAGCAGCGGCACCAGCACCGGCGCGGTGAACATTGAGATCAAGCTGCCCGCCATCAGCGCAATCGCCAGCCCTTGGAAAATCGGGTCGGTCAGGATTACCGTTGCCCCCGCCACCACCGCCAGCGCCGTCAGCATGATGGGGCGGAACCGGATCATGCCCGCCTCGATCACCGCCTCTGCCAGAGGGTGGCCCTCTGCCAGCCGCATTTCGATGAAATCCACGAGGATGATCGAATTGCGCACCACAATGCCCGCGCCCGCCATGAAACCGATCATCGAGGTAGCCGTGAAAAAGGCATGTAAAATCCCGTGGGCTGGCAAGACGCCAATCAGCGAAAACGGAATCACCACCATTACAATCATCGGCGTGAGGAACGACTTGAACCAACCGACCATCAAAACGTAAATCAGCAACAGCACGGCGGCGAAAGCCAGGCCGAGATCGCGAAATACTTCAATCGTGATATGCCATTCACCATCCCATTTCATTGAAGGCTGCTGATCAGAGAACGGCAGGGCTGCATTAAGGATTTTCAACTTCGTTCCATCCCCGCCGAATTCCCGCGTGTCGAGTTTCGCCAGCGCGTCATTCATTTTCAGAATCGCATACACCGGGCTTTCCACCACGCCCGCCACATCGCCGATGACGTAAGTGACCGGCATGAGATTTTTGTGATAGATGCTTTTATCAATGATAGTGCGTTTGACCGTCACCAGTTCGCGCAGCGGCACCAGCGGCGCGGCGCTGCCGGCGGTCGCCGGTTCGGGCAGGGCATTGGCATCGCCGGAGCGCACGCGCAGGGCGAGCAATTCTTCCGGGTTGCTCCGGCTGGCCAGCGGCAGTTGCAGGACGATGTTCACGTCCTCTTTTTCGCGTGGGACGTGCAGCAAATCCACCGACTCGCCGCCCACGGCAATTTTGAGCGTCTGCGAAATTGTCTCTGCGCTGATGCCATGCAACGCCGCTTTTTCCTTATCAATCACGAACTCGACTTTCGGCTGATCAGCCTCGATATACCAATCCGTGTCCACGACGCCGGGCGTGTTATGGAAAATATCAATCACCTGTTGCGCCATCTTCAAACGGTTTTCCTCGGTTGGTCCGTAAATTTCGGCAACCAAGGTCTGCAGCACCGGCGGGCCGGGCGGCACTTCGGCCACGGCAACCCGCGCGCCGAACTTTGCGGCAATTTCCGTCACGCGCGGACGCACTCGCTTGGCGATGTCGTGGCTCTGCGCCTTGCGTTCGTTTTTCGGCACCAGGTTGATTTGCACATCCGCCACGTTCGCGCCCCGGCGCATGAAGTAGTGGCGTACCAGCCCATTGAAGTTGAACGGCGACGCGACGCCGGCATATATCTCGTAATCAGTCACTTCCGGCTCCGTGCGGACTGCCGCGGCGATTTCCCGCGCGGCCTGCGCAGTGCGCTCCAGCGAGCTGCCTTCCGGCATGTTCAAGATGATTTGAAATTCGCTCTTATTGTCGAACGGCAGCATTTTTACCTTCACCCACCCGACATAAACCAGCGCCATTGAAACCAGCAGGAGCACGACCAGGGCCGCGAGAAATTGATTGCGCCGTTTCGCGCTGGCAATCAGCGGCGTCATCAGCCCGCGATACATCCGGTCAAAAAGTTTTTCGCCGGCCACCGCATGATCCGGGACGTGACTGTCAGGGCCCTTGATTTTCTTCCGCCATTGCAAAATGCGGATGGCCGCCCACGGCGTGACGATGAATGAAATCGCCAGCGAGAAAAACATCGCTGCACTTGCACCAATCGGAATCGGCCGCATATACGGCCCCATCAACCCGCCGACAAATGCCATCGGCAGCACGGCGGCGATCACCGCGAAGGTCGCGAGAATGGTCGGGTTGCCGACTTCGCCCACCGCCTCGATCGCCACGGTCATCCGGCTGCGGCCTTTGCTTTCCGGCAGATGAAAATGGCGGACGATGTTTTCCACGACGACGATGGCGTCATCCACCAGGATGCCGATGGAAAAAATCAGCGCGAACAGCGTGATGCGATTCAGCGTGAAGCCGTAGAGATAAAACACCAGCAGTGTCAGCGCCAGCGTCGCCGGAATTGCCAGTGCCACGATCAGTGATTCACGCCAGCCCAGCACGATTAGGATCAGGAACGACACGCTCACCACCGCCAGCAGCATGTGCCAGAGTAGTTCGTTGGATTTGTCCTCTGCCGTCACGCCGTAATTGCGCGTGACGCTGACTTGGACATCCGCCGGAATGAGGTAGCCCTTCAGTGTGTCCACTTTCTTCAAAACCTGCCGGGCCACGGAAATCGCATTCGCGCCGGGCCGCTTGGCAATGGAGATGGTCACGGCTGGTTCATCGGCGGCCAATGTGTTCGCCGCCCCCGAGCCGAAGAACACATACTGGCTTGGCTCTTCCGCGCCGTCCTTGATGTCCGCCACGTCCCGCAGATAAACCGGCTTGCCGTAATATGCGCCCACCACCACGTTGCCCACGTCGTCGGCGGTTTGCAAAAACGCGCCGGTTTCCACGATGATTTCATGGTTGTCGCTGGTCAGGTTGCCGGCGGAATACTGCTTGTTCGCCCGTTGCAGCAACGGCACCAGGCCGGCGGGCGACAGATTACGTGAAGCCAACCGCACCGGGTCGAGCAGCACCCGCACCTGTCGTTGGGCCCCGCCGATGAGGGTCGTCTCGGCGACCAGCGGCACCTGCTTCACCGCATCGTCCACTTGTGCGGCGAGCCGCCGCAACGTGAGATGATCGTAATGCGGGCTGTGAATCGTCAGGGCCAGCATCGGCACATCGTCAATCGTCCGTGCCTTGATGAGCGGCGTGGAAACTCCGTGGGGAATCTTGTCGAAATTTTGCTGCAGCTTCTGGTTCAGCTTCACCAGGCTGCTTTCCATGTTTTCTCCAACCTTGAACCGAACGATGACTGTTGACTGTCCTTCACTCGAAGTGGAGTAGATGTATTCGACGCCGGGAATTTCCCAGAGCAATTTTTCCATCGGACGCGTGGCGCGCTCCTCGACTTCCTTTGCGTGGAAGCCGGGCATGGACACCAACACGTCCACAATCGGCACTTTAATCTGCGGCTCCTCCTCGCGCGGCAGCATCACCACGGCAAACACGCCGAGCAGCAAGGATGCGACGACAATGAGCAACGTCAGCTTGGAATCAATGAATGACTGCGCAATGCGCCCGGCAATGCCCGGCTGCGCGCCGGCTGGATTGTCTTGGCGGGCTTTCACGGTTTGACATTCACAGGTTGTCCGTCCGCCAGGGCTGAGGCGTTGTCGGTCACCACCTGCTCGCCGGAATTCAAGCCGGAAACCAGCTCGATTTCGTCGCCGATGCGACTTCCAGTTTTGACAATGCGCATTTGCGCGTGATTGCCGACGACCACAAAAACCAGTTCCATCTGTCCGCGTTGAATCACGCCGGCAGCGGGAACGCGAATCGCGCTCGCTTCACCCACCGGAACCGAGACGCGCCCAAACTGCCCGGAACGCAAACCCGTCGCGCCCGGCAAATCCAGTTTCACCAGATAGGTGCGGCTGTTCGGATCCGCCGTGGGCGACATTTCAGCAACCGTGCCTTCAATTTCGCTGGCCACGGCGGCGATGTGCACGGCAAGTTTGTCGCCGACCTTCACCTTGCCGACGAGCGCCTCGGACAAATCCGCTTCCAGCCGCAGGGTTTCCGGGTTCTCCATTTGTAACAGCGGTTTGCCCGGCGCGGCCAGATCGCCCACGTCGGCCAGCTTGCGGGTGATGATGCCATCGAACGGCGCGAGGATCAGCGTGTAGCCGGACATGGTCTTCGCTTCCGCCTCGGCTGCCGCCGCCATGCGGAACCGGGATTGCGCGCTGTCAAATTCCGCCTGTGATAGGATTTTTTGCTGCATCAGGTCCGTGTTGCGTTTCAAGTCGTTCTCGGCCTGCTGCCGCGCGGCGGTCGCTTGATCCAGGCGCGACTGGATCTCGTGCGCGTCCACCAGCACGAGCCGCTCTCCGGCCTTCACCAGCTGGCCGGGAACGACCAGCATTTGCTCGATGCGCCCGCTCACTTTCGCCTCGATGACGGCGCTCAATTTCGGGCGCACCGTGCCGACGACATCCTCGGTGGCGGCGCGTGACTTACGATCGACGGTTTGAGTGCGGACGGCGGCGGACGGCAATTCCGTCTGATTTTGTTCCGTTGCCTTATGGCAGCCGGAGAAAAGCGGAATCGCCGCGATGAGGGTTGAAAGCAAAAAGCGTTTCATGGAGTAGCACAACTCTGTCAGGAACAGCACGAGCTGTCAGACTTTTTCTGGTTGCCATCGCACGAGCCGCCGACACCAACCTTTTTCAACACGATTTCCAGCGGACAGAAATGCGTGAACGACGATTGCAGCAGGTTGAAGCCCACAAACGCGGTGAACCAGAGCCAGTTCGGGCTGTGGTAATGCGCGAGCAGCAGGCTGATGAGGATAAACGTGCCGGCGAACCGGCGGATGAGCATGTGCATTTTCATATACTCATACCGAGCCGCCAGCGCCGGAATAGTTACAACCAGTTTGCACCCGGTTTGGCGGTTCGACTTGCGGCAAAAACGGTAATTGAGAATCGTCAAGCGGTGACGTTCAAATTTGCCGCCTTCTCCAGCCAGGCTTTGAACGGGCGGGGCCCGTAAAACCCTTCGACCTGATCCACCGGTTCGCCGTCGCGAAACACCAGCAGCGTTGGCACGCTGCCGATTTCATATTCACTCGCCAGTGCGGCGGCGGCATCAATGTTCACCTTGGCGAACTTCACCCTGCCGGCAAATTCGGCGGCGAACTGCTCAAGCAGCGGCGCCAGCATCTGGCATGGCCCGCACCACGGCGCGTAAAAATCCACCAGCACCGGGCTGGTGGCGCGCAGAACCTCGGTTTCAAAATTAGCGTCCGTTAGTTCGGTGATATTTTTCACGGCAAAATCCATTGTGGCTGCCATTACTGAACCGCGCGGGCCGGAAAAGTTACAAATCAATTGCTATCCACCCGGTCGGGCTTCGATTCCCGGGATGAATCAGGGCACTACGCGGACCCGGTAAAATTGCTGGGTTTTGACCGGCGCGGTTGGATCGGTGAAGATCGTTGCGTCTGTGTGGCCCCAGACGTTGCTGCTGAGCGTCGTCCAGTTGCCGGTGCCGAGATTGGTTCGGTATTCCACCGCGTAGTGATAGCCCAGCAATGAGCCGAAATTGATCGCCGGATTTCCGCCGGTCAGATCGAAAGCGAAAATGCGCAGGTGGCTGCGGACGTCGTTAGGGTCGGTGCCGGCGATATACTCTTGGTAATTACTCATGCCGTCACCGTCCGGATCGGCGGCGGCGGCGGCTTGCGGACAGTTGGTGCAGCCGAAATTGGCCTGCCGCCACCAATCGGGAATGCCATCGGTCAGGGCGAACGTGTTGGTCACTGTCACGGTGCCGGTTGCCAGCGCCGATTCGCGCAAACCGCTGGAAGACGCGAAGGTGAAAGTGTCCGTGCCCGTGAAACCTTGGCCTGGAAAATAAACTGCAAACGTGCCGTTGCTGATGGCCACGGTGCCGTTGGCCGGTTGGGAGACAATGCGCCAGCTGACCGCGCCGGTGCCGGTCAGCGCAAAGGTCTTCGCCACGCCCGCGCTGGTGGAGCCGGCCACGCTCGTCGCGCCCGGCGCCGCCGGGGCTGGATTGCCGTGGTCAACCACGCCATTGTGACAATCATAACAGCCAATCTGCTGGCCACGCCAGAAGCTCCGGGTGCCAAAATCGTGGGTGTTGAGGGTGCGATCTTTTTGCATCCGGGACAGCACCGTTCCCGTGTAACTGATGCCATGGCACGTTTGGCAGTTTTTGTTGCTCGCGTTGAATGCGCTGGCGTGGGGTTTGGATTCGCTGGGTAGCGCAATGACCCACGGCTGGCCAAGGTAATGCATCCCATGCGGTCCGCCGCTGTAGGAATTGGTTGGCATCGCGCCGTGGCAGACGTCGCATTCCATCAGCACGCCAACGTGCCCCTGGTGCTGCTGGCTGGTGACGTTGTCATTGGCGAACGCGCTGGGGAATTCGGCGTGGGTCGAGCCGTGGCAGCCGGAGCATTTCAAACCGCCATGACCGGCGGAGAAGCGGTAAAGCGAGAGATTCGTCGCGGGCATGTTGGGAGTCGTGGCGAACTGGCTGCTGGCCGGCACGCGCAGGACGCCGTTGGTGAAGACGGAGGTGTAACGGATCTGGCCGCTGTTGGTCACGGCGTTGCCGGTGTGGCAAGCCTGGCAGTTAGGCTCCTCAAACCAGCCCGTGCGACCGGTTTTGCCAACGGTGCTCATGCTGCCGTGGCAGCTCTGGCATTGCATCGCCATTGAACCGTCCGCCGGATTGACCGCCTTGCCCATCGCCCCGCGCAGACAGCGCGTGACCGAACCGGGATGGCAGGTGTAACACGCGAGCCGATTGTCCGACGCGTCCAGTGTCAGGTTGTTGCGCGGATCAATGACCTTGGCGTGGTGGCCGTGCATGGCGAGGGTGAGCTGCGGGATGCCGAGAAGTTCCGGGATCGGCAACGCTTCCGAGAGATGACACGAGGCGCAGATGAATGGATGCTGATTCACCACCACGGTGGCATAAAGCCCGGTCGGATTGAACTTGTTCGATGAGAGGGCGGCGGCATAGAGCGCGGCGTTGCTGGCCCACTGCCGTTCGTCGTGCAGTCGGAGAATGTTCAGCCGGTAATCCCGGCCGGGATTGGGATCGTTCACCCAGCCGGCCGCCGGGCGGGCCGCCGGGCCGGAGCCGGAAAGATGGCAGAGCCGGCAATTCATCTCGTCCGAGACCGGCAGCACGATGTCGGTCGTGGCAAGAACCTGGTTCAGGTTGTTGCTCGCGACGAGACGCATCATCGGATACTGGTTTGCCTTCCCCGCATCGTCCGTCGGAAAAATGGGAATGCCGTAGGCGACGAACCAGTTCATGTTGGTCTCTTGGCCCATCAACTGCGGGACATTGTTGGTCCCGGGCATGGTGTAGGAATTCGGTCCCGGCACCGGCAGCCCGATGTCCACCGGCAGGTTCGCACCGAAAATCGAGCCAACATGGTCGTAGAAGTTGCCCTTGCCGCGCGAAGACATGTTGATGGAGCCGGTGGGATCCGCCACCGCTTTATAGCTGATGGCAATGCCGGTATTGACGACCGTGGCGGTGCCGTTGATGCCTTGGATGAGTTGCGCGTTGATGGTGTTGTAGGGCGGCAGGATGCTGAACACGGAGTAATCGCTGTCCATGCAATGCATGCCCAGATTGTTCCAGCCGACCAGGGTGAAATTGGTTGAGCCCTGCGCCGGTTGGCTGCCTCCGGCCAATAGTAATCCCACCAGCGCCAACCACCGCAGAACCGGGCTGGTCGCGCGCAGAACCTCGGTTTCAAAAATCGTTTCCGTAAGTTCGAAAACCTTTTTCATGGCATACTCCAATGTTACGATTACTGAACCGCGAGGACAGGAAAAGTTACAAACTTTCTGCGTGCGCCTGCTTGCAACTCTTGAAGTCCGTTCAACGCCAGCAACCCGGCAGGGCTGCAGATCGCGGCCGCCGCGATTAAGAGCAGACCACCAATGAAAAGGGACAGCGGCTTCAGTGCTGCCTGGCCAGTGATGTCCAGAGCGGCAATGGCCAGGGGCAGTGCCAATGCCAGCATCACTGCCAAAAGAATTTTGATTTTTCATAGGTAAGGCATTTTGTTTCCAGGTTCTATAGGTAGACACTATCACGGCCGGATAAAAATCAGGTGAACGCTATATGAAAATATTTTCATATTGCAGATATGGCAGATTAACCTTGCGGGCCGGTTTAAAACCCTGTTTTTTGTGTTGGGCAGTTCTCCTCCCGCCATGACCAGCCAAAATCACCAGCCCTTGTCCGCCGGCCAGCTTGACGCGGTGGCCCGCTTGTTTGCCGTGCTGTCGGAATCCAGCCGCCTGATCTTGCTGCAAGCGCTAAAGGGCGGGCCGCTGACGGTCAATGAGCTGGTGGCAGCCAGCGGCATGAAGCAGGCCAATGTTTCGAAGCAGCTGGCGATCCTGCACGACCGTCATCTCGTAAAACGCGAACGCGCAGGCACTTTCATTCGCTATCAGATTGCCGATCCGATGGTCTTTTCCCTGTTCAATCTGGCCTGCGGCAAGATGGCCAGGGATGCCAGGTGCGCGGTCGCCGTGTTTCACCCGGAGATTTGACCCGCAATCTCCCTCAATAAAGCCTCGGAATGAATCGCCGCACGCGCCGCTCATACGCCGCGTATTCCGGGAACTGATCTCGCAGCCAGCGCTCTTCGCGCCGGGCTTTGGCGTCGAAGAAAACCCCCAGCCCCACGGAAGCGACCAAGGCCGGCCAGCTTTGAAAGAGGAATGACGACCCGGCGGCGGCGCAAAAAACGGAAGTGTAAAGCGGATGTCGGATGAGGGCGTAAATGCCGTGCTGGACCAGTTCTGTTTTGCCCGACGGCTTGGGAAACGGCGTCAGGTTTCGCCCCAACGCCACCAATCCGGCAAGGCTGATAAGCGTGGCAGTCATGATCAAAATCAGACCGCCAATGAAAATCGGCAGCGGTTTCAGTGCCGCATGACCGGCGATGGCCAGAATGGCGATGGCCAACAACAGCAGGAATTGCCCCACCACCCACCAGCCGCCACGTTGGACAAACCCGTTACTCATTTCGGCGGGCTAGAATTTGCACCACTGCGCCGCGCCCCGTGTGACCAGCGCCTTCGATGACATCGCGTTCGATTTCGCGCCCAATTACAAATTCCAATCCCGCCAGTTCTTCCCGCAGGCCCGCCAACGTCATGAGGAGTTCTGGAGCTTTCGGCCCGCCGGTGGCAAACGCCAATTGCGCCGGGGTATAGGCTTCGAGCACGAACATTCCACCCTGCCGCAGACCCCGCACCGCTTGCGCATGAACTTGACGACGAATCACGGGCGGCAAGTGGGCAAACGTGGCGATGATGCCAGCCCAAGCCTCCGCCTTGATGTTAAAGTTTCCCAAGTCCGCGCACACCGTCTCAATTTCCACGCCGCGGGCCGCCGCGAGGCGCCATGCTTTGACTAGACCGGCGGCGGATTGATCCACCGCCGTTGTCGGATGTCCGAGCGTTGCGAGATGCACGGCATTGCGCCCTTCGCCTTCCGCCAGGCAGAGCACCGGGCCGGCGGGAATGTGCGCCGCCATTTCCGCCACGAACGCATTCGGGGCCTCGCCGTAAACATATTGCGGCGCTGCAAAGCGATTGTTCCATAAGGCAGCGTCCATGTATTTGATCGCTCAATCTATGAGCGTACGGTGTGTTTGCATATGCCCTATATCGAGCCGACAGTCGCGGGGCAGTTGCAAGCAAATTGCGTTTTTTCATGGCAGGCAGCCCGCCTGAATGGGGGCCGGCAATACTTCTCCGCTTTCACTGACACCGATTTTGGGCTATACTCAAACGTCATGAATGAGCCGCCCGCTTCTCCGCCTGATCCGCGTATTTATATGGCTGCTGAACGCACCTTCCTGGCTTGGCTCAGAACCGGCATCGCTTTCATGGGGTTCGGTTTCGTGGTTGCCCGCTTCGGCCTGTTTCTGCGTGAAATTGCGCACAGCAATCATGTGATCGTTCCCCAGCATGACAGCGGCCTTTCCCTCCCTGTCGGCATTTCCCTCATCGTGGCGGGCATCCTGGTGAACCTCCTCGCGGCCCTGCGCCATCGCCGCTATATTAAGGCGCTTGACCGGGGCGAGTTCCGGCAGGCTTATGGGTCGGCCTTCACGTTTGGGGTCGCCGGTTTTCTCGCCGTCATTGGCTTGGCCGTGGCGGTTTATCTGGCCTTTTTGCTTTGACCGGATTTTTCGCCTGCCATGATCGTTCACAAATATAGGGAGTGCCTCCGCCGGTGGCTCATGGCTTCCGCCGGCAAAAACATGACCTTGTGCCTGCTGTTGTTCGGCCAGGGTTGTTGCGCCTGGTTGATTTGGTTTTATCACAATCCCGGCTTTCAATTCTGGGTGGCGTTGCCGGTCATGGGTGCCTTGGCCACTATCGGGTTGCTGGCCGGATCCGGGGACTGACCGGTGGCGCGGAAAACCATTCCTGGGTGATTTGACCTAGCTCACCCATGCCACCCAGCCCAGCAGTCCGGCCAGGGCGGCCAGCGTCACGGGAATTCCCAGTCGCGCAAAATCCCAGAAGGAAATGTGTATTCCCATTTCGCGCGCTTGCTGGACGACAATGATGTTGGACACGCTCCCGATGATGATCAGGCTGCCGCCAAAGCTGTTGGCCAGCGCCAGGAGGTAGGGCGTGGCGGGACCGGCCAGATTGACCACTTTGAGGAGCAGCATCACGGCGGCGGAATTGCCGACCAGATTGGACAGCGCCGCCGTCGTCAAAGTCAGATTGACCGGGGCATCGAGATTGAATCCGCCTTGCGCCAGCCAGTGGATGGCCTGGTCGCCATAGCCGGTGGATTGAAACGCTCCGGCCACCACAAACAGTCCGATGAACAGCACCAGAATCGGCCATTCGACCAGTCCGAGCAAATCCTCGGTGCGAAATTTGGTGCTCGCCAGATGGATGCCGGCGGCCGCCAGGGCGATGACTTCTTTTGGAATGGACGTGAAGAACAGCCCGATGACCACTATCAGGATGATGATTCCCTTGATGGTATGCGGTCGGTCATAGGGATAGCCGTGTGGGGCCCGGTCATTTTGGCAGGGGCCCGCCAGGTAAAAGTGTTTCCGCGACAGCCGCCAGATGATGCCATAGGCGGCCGTCATGGCCAATGCGACCGGGACAATGCTCCAGAGCATGTAGTGGCCGAAATCCAGATGCGCCACCTGGCCGATCATCATGTTCTGCGGATTCCCGATCAAGGTTGCGCCCGCGCCGATGTTGCTGGCAATGGTCAGAGCGATCAAAAATGGAACCGGATTGATTCTTTTGCGCAACAGCGCGGCGCCGGTGATGGGCGCAAATGCGTAGCACACGATGTCGTGGTTAAGCACCGCCGAAAGCCCGCCGGTCACCACCATCAATAGCAGGAGAAAGCGCGCGGGATTTCCCATCTGCGCGGCCAGGCTCTCCGCCACCTTGTCATAAAATCCTGACAGGCGCAGCTGGGCGGAGATGACAAAAAATCCAAACAGCAGGCAGATCGTCGGCCCGTTGAGATAGGAAATTGCCTCGTTCGTGGAAACCCCGCCCAGGATCATCATGCCAATCGCCCCCAGTAACGCGATGCCAACGCGATTGACCTTTAGCCCCGGAACGTGTCCGATCGCAATGCCGATATACGTCACGGCGAAAATGCCCAGAATGATGTTGGTAGGCGGCATTATTTTCAGCGTCGTGGGGCTGATGATAGGGTAGCGTCAGTCGTGCGTCCACCACCGACATTCCCTCCGGACCCATGCGCCGGAATGTATCTGCGGGAAATCTGCCCGGATTGGGATCGCCGCCGGCCTTTAGCCGGTCTTGGTCGGGCGGGCTAACCGCCTGTCAAGTAACCTCCCAAACGGCTGCCGCGTCTGGTTAATGGTTCCGTTCATGCCTGCTGTGGCCGTGCCGCCTGCGCTCGCTGGGGTTGGCGGACCTAGGCGCGCCCCGTTTTGTCGGGATGTTTGCACTGTATGAATTATTGGAAAGTCATCGTCGTTGCGGTGGCCCTTTTCTTCGCGGGCGCCACTACCGGCGGCCTGTTGATCAAACAGGTTCAGCCCGCTCATCCCCGGTCGCTGTGGCGGGCCGCGGCTGCGGTTCATCCTCCAGCTGCCCGGCCTTCGCCATTGGCGGGCAGCCCGGCCCCGTCGCGCCCGCCCGAGTTTTTCAGCAGACGCTTCCTGCAGAGCCTGGACGAGAGCTTGCGGCTCTCCCCGGAACAGCGCGTGGCGGTCCAAAAAATTATCGCCGAAGGCCAGGACCAGATGCGCAAGACCGTCCAGGATGCCCGGCTGGAAATTCGGGAGTCCCTCACGCCCCGCCAGCGCTTGGCATTCGACGGTCTCGTCCAGCGCCACTTTCGTCAGCCCCTCTTCCAGACCAACGCGCCCTCGGTCCCGGCCGATCGCCCTCAATAACTCATCCGGTCGAGCTTCACTTTTCCCCGGAATATCCAATCGATGCTGACCGGCGCGTTTCCGCACCTGCAGGCTGGGCCAGCCGGTGCTGCCGGCGGACACAGCTACCTGCCGCGATGACCATGGCAACCATGATTAGCGCGTATGCGACTGCGAACGTTATCCGCATGCCAGTGGCAACGGCTTCGGGGCTCGATGTCAGGATGTTTGTGGTGGCGGATGCCGCGGCAAATGTGGCGCCCATGACTGATGCCCCGGTGATCAGTCCCAGGTTGCGTGACAAGCTGAGCAGGCCGGAAATGACGCCCCGCTGTTCCGGTCCGCTATTTGCCATCATGGTTGTGTTGTTGCCTGTCTGGAATAACGCATAGCTCGCGGTGAGGAGGATGATTGGGGAGAGATAGCCGGCGATGCCAAACTTCATTGGTATCATGGAAAGTGCCGCAGTTCCGACCGCCATTCCCGCGAGCCCGCCGAAGGTCATGCGTTGCGCGCCAAAGCGATCCACCAGCCGTCCGGCCGGCACGCCAGTCAGCGCGGCGGCGAGCGGACCAGCCGACAAAGCGAGTCCAACCAGCGCCGTTTCCAGCCTGAGTCCCCGCGTGAGATAAAACGGTCCGACCACCAGGGTGGCCATGATCACCGTCGAGACGAGCGTGCTCATCGCAAGGCTCGCGCTCAACACCCTGTCCTGAAACATCGCCAGCCGGAACAAGGGCGATGTGACTCTCGCCTCGGTGAGCACGAAAAGGCCCGCGCCGAAACTGGCCGCCAGCAGCAGGGCGATGTTGCGTAAACCGAAATGGCCGCGACCGATTGTCAGGGCCAGGGCGTAAGCCGCGAGTGTCAGTGCCAGTAGCAGCGTGCCTGCCCCGTCGAAGCGCGCGCGCTGATCGGTCTTTCCCTCGGGGCGATCAACGGGCAGGTAACGCTGCGCAAGCAGCAGGGTCAGGATGCCCACCGGCACGTTGACGAGGAAGATTGCCCGCCAACCGGGTCCGGCGATCAGCACGCCGCCGACCGCAGGTCCGAGCGTGGTGCCGATTGCGGACATGGTTCCAAGTAATCCGATGGCGCTTCCGGTCTTTGCTCTGGGCACTGTCTCCCCGACCAGAGCCACCGTGAGGGCCATCATGATGGCCGCTCCGATACCCTGGGCCGCGCGGGCGGAAATCAGGAGCCAGAGCGTGGGGGCGACGCCGGCGAGAAGTGAGGCTGCCGTGAACCAAACGATTCCGCCCAAGAACAACCGTCGCCGGCCAAGGATGTCGCCGAGCTGTCCGGCACTGACGATCAGAGCGGTGATGGCGAGCAGATAGGCGATCACAATCCATTGCGCTTCCTGAAAGGAGGCGTTGAATGCTTGCGCCAAGGTCGGCAGGCCGGCGTTGGCGATGCTGGTGTCGAGCGATGGCATCAGCATGGCAAGTGAGAGGCTGACCAGCGCCCGACGGGCTGAAGGGCGTGATTTTGCCCTGCCAATTTCTGGTGTGTTCGGTCCTGCAATGATGGTTTTCATCCTGGGTTCCATCGTAGCCCTTTAGCCGGAATGGCGGAAGACGCACCATTTGCACTTTATTCGTGCGTTTGACGCCATGCCATAATATCGTGGCTTCATGTCCAGACCCGACCTTAACTTGCTGGTGACCCTTGATGTGTTGCTCGCGGAAGGCAGCGTTGCGCGCGCGGCTCGACGGTTGCGGCTGAGTCCCTCAGCGATGAGCCGGGCGCTGGCGCGTTTGCGTGAGACTACGGGCGATCCGCTGTTGGTTAGGGCCGGACGCGGGCTCGTGCCCACGCCGCAGGCGCTTAAACTTCGTGAGCGCGTTGGCCTTATCGTGCGGGACGCCGAAGCGGCTTTGCGCCCGGCTGAAAAACTGAATCTCAAACAACTCGTCCGAACGTTTACCCTCAGGAACAGTGAAGGTTTCGTGGAGAACTTCGGGCCCGAGCTGATTGCCCGTGTCGGCAGGGAGGCTCCCGGTGTGCGGCTCCGGTTTGTGCCGAAGCCGGACAAAGACAGCGCGCCGCTTCGTGAGGGAGTTGTTGATTTGGAAACGGGGGTGGTTGAAGCGACCACCAGTCCGGAGTTGCGTGTCCAGGCGTTGTTCCGGGACGGCTACATCGGTGCCGTAAACCGGCATCACCCGCTGTGCAAGGGCAAGATTACCCCAGCCCGCTATGCCGCCGGGAGACACATTTGCGTCTCCCGACAGGGGCTCGAGCGGGGGCCGATTGATGAAGCCTTGGCGGCGCTTGGACTGGAACGCGAACTGGTTACGATCGTTGGTGGTTTTTCGACCGCGCTGGCCCTTGCTCGCGGCTCTGACCTGATTGCTGCCGTTCCCGAACGACACACCGGAAGGCTTCGGGCCGGAATGCATAGTTTTTCCATTCCCGTGGCCACGCCGGAGTTCACGGTCTCAATGCTCTGGCACCCGCGCATGGATGCCGACCTGGCCCACCGCTGGCTGCGCCAATGTGTTCGGGACGCTTGCTCACGGCCTTGACGCCTTCAATAGCTCATCCGGTCGAGCTTCACTTTTCCCCGGAATATCCAATAGATGCAGACCGTGTAAGCGATCACCACCGGCACGCCGATGCATGCGATGACGAGCATGATGCCCAGCGTTTTCGGCGACGAGGCGGCGTTGTAGATGGTCAGGCTGTTTTCAGGATTCGGCAGGCTGTAAATCATGTTCGGAAAAATGTTCAGCGCGAACAGCGCCATCAGCGTGACAATCGTGGCGCATGAAGATAGAAATGCGCGACCGTCGTTGCCGTGATGAAATTCACGCGGGATGTTGGCGATGGCCAGCATGTTCGCCAGCGCGATGCTGAACAGCCACGGATTTTCGCGGACGCGCGCGGCCATGTGCGGCACATAAAGCAGCGTGGACATCGTGAGCGTCACCGCACAAATCACAAAGAAGATGATGCAACCCATCGCCCAGCGGCGCAGCTTGTCGTGGAGTTCGCCTTCGGTTTTCATCACACCGTAAATCGCGCCGTGCATCATGAAGAGCGCCACCGTTGTCACGCCGACCAATAGCGGATACGGCGATAGTAAGCCGAGAAATGTCCCGGCGAATTCGCCATTGGCATCCACCGGCACGCCCCAGGCGATGTTGCCGAGCGCCGTCCCGATGAGCAGGGACGATACGATGCTGCCGACGGAAAAGCTCACATCCCACATCTGCCGCCACCAGCGTTCGGGCCGCTTGCTGCGGAACTCAATTGCCACCGCGCGAAAAATCAGCGCCGCCAGCAGCAGCATCAGCGCGAGATAAAAACCGGAGAACGCCGTGGCATACACATTCGGAAACGCGGCGAACAGTGCGCCGCCGCCGGTGACCAGCCAGACTTCGTTGCCGTCCCAGACCGGGCCGATGGAATTGAGCATGACGCGGCGTTCCTCGTCTTTATTCGTGAACAGATGCAGTGCGCCGATGCCGAGGTCGAAACCGTCGAGCACGGCGTAACCAGTCAACAAAACGCCGACGAGGATAAACCAGATGGTATTGAGATCGAGGTGCATGGCAGATTTAGTTATTGGTGGGCAGCGCGAGTTTGCCAGATGGAATCAAATCCGCATCATCCGGGCCGTGCTGGATTTTGTCGTTGAGCAGATAAATGAAGACGGCAAATAGCAGCGAATAGATCAACGTGAACAAAATAAGCGACGACAAAACGACATTTGCTTTCACAACGGCGGAAAGTCCTTCCGGCGTCCGCATCACGCCATAGACGATCCACGGTTGCCGCCCGACTTCGGCGGCGAACCAGCCAAGCTGGTTGGCCAGCTGCGGGCCCAGCACGGAAAAAACCATCAGCCACAGCAGCCAGCGACGTTCGTGCAGCGTGCCTTTTTTGAAATATAAAAAGCCCAGCGCCGCGATGCCGATGAGCGCAAAGCCGATGCCGACCATGCCGTGAAAAAACAGGAAGGATGCCGTGACCGGCGGGCGGTCCTCCGGCTTGAATTCGTTCAGGCCAATAACCGGCGTGTGAAAATCGTTGTGCGTGAGAAAGCTCAACATTCCCGGCGCGGACAGACCAACGACCTTTTCATTTTTTTCATCCACCCACCCCGCCAGCACGAGCGGTGCGTTGGACGTGGTCTGGTAAAGCCCCTCGAACGCGGCGAGCTTGGCCGGCTGATTTTTTCCAACGCCCTGCGCACTCTTGTGGCCGGTAACGGCTTGCAACAACGTCGAGACGAGCGCCACCGTCAGGCCGACTTTCAGCGACTTGCGCGCAAATTCGAGATGTTTCCCTTTCAGCAAATACCACGCGCTCACGCTCACCACAAGAAATGCACCGGTGCACCACGCCGCCGTGACGGTGTGAAACAGCCGGTCCATCGAGGACGGATTGAAAACGAGCTGCCAGAAATCGGTGATTTCCGCCCGCGCCTTCAGTCCTTCGCCAACGATGTGATAGCCGGCTGGAGTCTGCATCCACGAATTCGCCACGATGATCCACACCGCGCTAAAATGCGCGCCGAGCGCCACCATGCAAGTCGAGAAGAAGTGCGTTTTGCGCCCGACCTTGTCCCAACCGAACAGCAGCACCGCTAGAAAACCGGATTCAAGGAAGAAGGCGAAAATGCCTTCGGCGGCCAAAGCGCTGCCGAATACGTCACCGACGAAACGCGAATAGGTCGCCCAGTTGGTGCCGAATTCAAATTCCATCACGATGCCCGTCGCCACGCCGATGGCGAATGTCAGCGCGAATACTTTCGTCCAGAATCGCGCCATCTGGTGATAGAGGGTGTTGCCGGTCTTGAGCCACAGTCCTTCCATCAGCACCAGCATGATGCCCAGGCCGATGCTTAATGGCGGGTAGATGTAGTGAAAGGCGATGGTCGCGCCGAACTGGATTCGTGAGAGGGTTAAGACATCCATAAACAATGGGTTAAAGTTCTACTAAACGTGCGCACTGCCAACCGTTTTTTGCCCTGCTGGCAAAGGTATTGGTTTTCTTTAAGGTCGCTATAAGGCGTGGGTTGTTGCGGCCGGTTGTGGGTTGGTTTGCAGCAGCGAATCCAGCCGCACAACCAAATCTTCCTTTGCGACTAAACCGACCGAGGTTCCGACCGTTTTTCCCTTCTGGAGAAACACCAGCATTGGAATGCCTTCAACTTGGAATT
The DNA here is from genome assembly GCA_903921455.1 of uncultured Verrucomicrobia subdivision 3 bacterium. The sequence goes on from CAIXPZ010000092.1 coordinate 50,796, forward strand.
TCTGCGCCAGCTTCGGCGATTCGTCCACGTTGACTTTGATGAACTTGATTTTACCAGCGTATTGATCTGCCAGGCTGTCCATCGTTGGCGCGAGTTGACGACAGGGGCCGCACCACGTTGCATAAAAGTCCACCACGACCGGCATCATCGCCTGCGTCACTTCCGTGTCGAACTCCACTTCGGTGATGTGTTTGACATTGGCGGTGGATTGATTCATCGCCGTGGAATTTCCACCGCCGCCATACGACGAATAGAATAGCAGGCCTATGACCGCGCCGAAAAAGGCCCCCCGCCGCCAGTTTGCCGTCAGCGGGCAGGCACCTGATTTACAACTGCCAAAATAGCCCAGCGCAGCACCCGCGCCGCCCCCAATCAGGAGGTAAAGTAAAAGTGTCGAAGTCATATTCAGTCAAGCCCCCGCCCGAACCTGATCAAAATTGTGTTCCAGCAGTTCTGTCGCCTGGCCGACACAGGTTTCGCACGGATGCACTTTGGCCGCGCGCAGTTCTTTGCAGTAAATCGAGCCGAGCCGCAGGGCGAAATTTTGCTTCAACGCTTCCGCCCGGTCGGTCGCAACCAGGCAAGCCGTGTGCAGTGCGCCGCAAAGCCCGCCTGGGGCCCGCCCCCCGCCGAAAAGTTTCCCCTCATCGAGCGGGATCGATGTGTCACCGGAAACTTCGCGCCATGCATGCAGCACGGATTGGGCGCAATTAAGTCGCTCCGGTGGCTGCCGGAAAACTTTCAGGGCGTGTTCTTTCATGATAATTACGAACTGGATTACTTGCCATCCGCTTTGCCAACAACTTCTTCCGCCCGGCCATACGATCCAAGGTTGAAGGCGTTGCTATAGCCCATGCCCTTCAGCTTGGTTTTGGCCATGCCGCTGCGCATCCCGCTCGCGCAGTGCAGCAGGAGCACCTGGCTTTTATCCTTCACCAGCTTCGGCAGGGCGGTTTCAATTTCGTCCAGCGGAATGTTGATGGCCTTAGCCAGATGGCCGGAGCTGAATTCGCCGGGGCTGCGCACGTCGATCACCAGCGCGCCGTTGCGCAGTTTGTCGCGCGCGTCCTTGGCCGAAATTTGGCCGGATTGTTTTATCATAAATACGACCGCGACAATGGCCGCGATGACTAAAATAGTTGTCCAATTCATAAACTTAATCCTCCTCGCCATCCTCATCCTTTGATGCGCCAAGTTGTTTTCTCAAATAGTTCTTAACTGGGCAATGGCCGGTGAACCCGGTGATAACCAGATACGCGCCGGCCAGGAACGTCAGCAGCAGCCACCATTGGCTGAACGCTTGCGACAGCCAGACGCTGATGAAGATCAGTGCGCCGGTCAGAATCCATACCAAGCTGTTCATCTGTTCATCAACCTGTTCATGCTGGCATTGAGCCGCCAGCATGGAAAAAGTTACAACGACGTATAAAATTGCTCCACCCTGAAGCGCTTGCTGATTTCTTCACCTCTTCTTAAGGTTGGTTGCGCTACCGTGTTTTTAGAAAGTTCAGCACCATGAAAACAAAACTCATCCTGCTCGTCACTTCGCTTGCGCTCATTGGAGCCATTTATCCCGCCACCGCCCAAGTCAATCCGCCGCAGAACCGTCCGCCGCGCCAGCATGACGGTCCTGGCAAATATACAATCGCGCAGGCCACGTCCGACCGCGCGCAACTCAACACCATCGCGTTCGACAGCTTGGCGTTTCTCACCGGCGGATTCAACGAGGACACCTTCCTGCCGCCGGGCAAGATTTCCGACTTTTTCGGCTTCCAAAATATGCGGGACGTGGACGGTGCGCTGATGGGTCACAACACGGATTTTCTCACGCGCATCGCCAACAATGTGCTGAGCGTCTTTAATGGTGAACAAAAAGCTCAATTGGTTGAGCTTGGCAAAGCTCAGGCACCGCAAATTGAGAATTTGGCGCTGAAACGGCTGCCACTCATCCAGGCGTTTTGCCGCAATCTTGCGGGCAATTTCCCCGCCGGCAGCCAAGGTTTGAATCGCGAGGCGGTCATGAAATATACGTCCGGCATTTTTGAGTTGAGCGGCGAACTGGCGTTTCAACGTGCGGAAGTTTATGGGAAAATCGTGAGTTCGTTGACCGTCGCGCAAAAGGCAGAGTTTGCCAAGCTCAAGTTCGGCGACTCGCGCACCTGGCCGGACGTGCCCGAGGCGTTCAACAAGCGCACAGTGTCGCACCCCGTCCATGTGGCGATGATGACCTACGCGAGCGAGTTTTTCAGTTGGTATGCCGGTTCGGTGGAATCGGACACCTATTTCTGCCCGGAAGGCCACGGCACCTACTTCGGCTCGTTTTACATGAAAGATGCGCCAGCAGTGCATCAAAAGAATTATTCCATCAGCACGGCTTTGACTGGCGACAGCGGTGAGGCGTTTTTGAACACGCTCAATCCGTCGCAACGCGAGCAAATCACCGGTCTAGTTGAACTTCAGCGCAAGGATTTGCAGAACATCGTAAGCACGCGGCGCGCGGTTGCCACGGAACTGCGACATTTCATGGCCGGTGGCTCGGCGAGCAAAGAAAAAGTTCTGGAATTGTGCCGGCACTACGGCGAACTGGACGGCAATCTATCGTTTGATTACGCCACCCATTTTGCCGAAGTGAACAAGACCCTCACGGCGGAACAACGGGCCACGCTTAAAAAGCTTCGTGGCATTGAAGGATTCTCGGCGAAAAATCCCTTCGTATATGCTGATGCGATTGTCGCGCCGGCAATTTCAAATGCGGATTTTCTGTTTGCCGTAGTTCCGTAAACGGCCAAAGCTGGTGCCAGCACATGAAACTTTTTGCGAACCGCCGTCAATTTCTTGGCGCTCTCGCTTCGGCTTTGGCTTGGCTTTCGTTGCCGATATTTGCGCAAACCACCCAACCCGGCCAGCGCAAGAAGGGCGGCGGACGCGGACGGCGCGGCGCGGACGATTATGTGCTGCCGCCGGAACTGGCGGCGTTCAGTTGGTTGTCGTTGGTGCTGGGGCGGGTTGGCGACCATTCGGTGACCGTGAACTCACTTGCCAAAGAAACGATTGAAGGATTTTTTGAATATGGGACTTCGGCTGGCAATTATTCCATCAAAACTGGCCTGCTCAATTTTCCGGTGGGCAAGCCGGTTGAAACTATTTTTGCGAGCCTGCAACTAAATACCCAATACTTTTACCGCCTTCAATTCCGCAAGCCGGGCGAAACCAGCTTCACTGCGCGACCGGAGTGCCGCTTTCATACGCAACGCACCACGGGCAGCACGTTCACGTTTGCGATTCAGGGCGATTCACATCCCGAACGTCCGCAGATGAGCGAGCCAAATCTGTATGCGCGAACGTTGCTAAATGCCGCCGCCGACAAGCCGGATTTTTACATCTGCATGGGCGACGATTTCAGTGTTGCACCGGTGCAAGAAGTCAATTTTGATTCGGTCGCCGCGCGTTACACCTTGCAGCGCCCGTTCCTCGGCCTCGTCGCCCAATCCGCGCCGGTTTTCCTCTTGAATGGGAATCACGAGCAGGCGTCGCTATTTAATTTCAATCAGGTTGACCAACGCCATGCCGTCGCGGTCCACGCGCAAAATGCGCGCAATCAATTTTACCCTACCCCAGCGCCGGACCGGTTTTATTCCGGCGACACCGAGACCGTGCCTTCGGTCGGGCTGCGCAAAGATTACTGCGCGTGGACGTGGGGTGACGCGCTGTTCGTGATTCTCGACAACTACTGGCATTCAC
>CAIXPZ010000093.1 GCA_903921455.1 uncultured Verrucomicrobia subdivision 3 bacterium
ACAGCTTTTGCTCGCTCCGCTAATCTTCCGCTCCGGCTGCCTACGCTCCAGAGCGCTGCACTCCCAAAACTGGCCGGACTCACTAGGAAAACCAAGATAGTCTGAGACCCCGATGCTGGGTTTCATTGGCCTGCTGGCTCGGGTTTGACCCTGACTCCCGCAAACCGGCCAGCATTCCACTACACCCATCACCGGGGACTCAGAAAAATTGGCATCGCGCTACCGCGACGATGCCAGGCAACGAGACCAGACGCCCCGACAAATTGGAGAGAGCTTTGCGGCTCCGTTGTCATGCAGGAATGCTTACCCGGACAAAACACAAGAGCAGTTATATTCAAAGCCGCCCCTAAAACCGGCTTCCGCAAGCGGACCCTCCGGTTTTGGGTCCCCGCCGTCTCCCCGCGAAATGCCGCGCCCGACGGCCCGGTTCATTGAGATATAACTGCGTCTTGTGTTCAATCCGGCGGCTGCCTTGTCACCCCGATAGCTCCGGCGTCCCCGCCGGTCGCGCCATCCCCCATGGCGCTGCTATCGGGGCGCCAACTGGCCGGCATCCTGCACGCCAACTCCGCCGCTCCGCTGTTTTAAAAAATATGGTCGGGGCGTCTTACCCCAAAGCCCCCGCCCATCCCTTGCGCTTTCGACCCTTCCATCCCCAAGGGTCGGCGCTGGCACGCTTGCCTTCGGCAGGTGGCGCTGCCACCTCGCTCTTGTCCGCCACAGACGGACGGCACGTTTCACTTTTGTGCTCGCCGACTCGCACGGCACGTCCTGCCCAGGACTTTTGTGCTCCGCGCTAGGGCGCTGCCGCGCTGATCGCGCTTCGCACTTTGCCACGCCCGCACCCGCGGGCTATGTCCTCAATCGCCAGACCGGCTTTCACGCTTCGCTCTTGTCTTCGCTAATAGCTCAGACGCACGCGTTGGCAGGTGGCGCTGCCACCGCTCTGGTGCTCCGCACTCACGCGGCCACCGGCCGCTTTTGTGGCTGTCTCACGCCAGCCACCGCACGCTTCGCTTTTGTCCGCCTTCGTAGGACGGCTTCTGTCCTCATGCGCCGGACCGGCTTTCATGGTGGGGAAATGGTTGCTTCGAGGGTTGGCCAAACGCTACGTCAGTTCACAGGCGTTCAGAGTTCGCCAGTAGTGAAAAACTGGACAACCTGCCAACAGCGGCATAAAGTCAGATTCATGACAAAGGATAGGCTACACAAGCCAACGTCCATTATCTAGTAGGCCACAGCGTATGATTCTAGGACTATTATTATTTTGCGGCTTTCCGGCGCTGATAGCAGTTCTGCCGACATCTTTCTTTTGTCGCTATCGAATCACACAAGGGAAGCCAGTATCATTTGGAGCAGCATTCATGGGCGGTTTGTGTGCTGCCTCGTTCACGATGATTTTTGCCAGCGGCTACTTTCACTCACTGCTTGGTTTTCTTCACGCTTTAGCTTTTGTTGCGCCGCCGAGCTTTGTCGCGGCTGGGTTAGTTGTGATGTATTATCGTCACAAGATTGTATGATGACGATGTGCCCTAATGTAATGTTGAACTACATCAATTCGTAGATCGTCATTCGCAAATCGTAATTTCCTAAAACCCCCTCAGCTTCCGCACGGTGATCGTCCGCGACTTAGTCGCCACCAGATACCGCAGCGCATCCGCGCAATCGTCGCCGCCGATGCCGTCCTCATCGGCATCCACCTTCAAAATGTCTTCGGCTTTATTCGGGTCGTGTTGCAGGCCGGGCAGTGTGTCCAGCAACCTGGAACAGCGCGAAAGGATAAAAAGCGTTGGCCGGATCCCGGCGTCAACGTCACCAAACCGCGTCATGATTTCCGCCCAGCCGTTCACACGATCGGTGTTCGCGCACCGCAAGGTGATCCCGTGCTTCGCATACTGCGCGGCGATGGTGGTCCCGTCACTCTGGCGGGAGAACACATCGGCGCCGGCCACAATCCGTTTCAGATCCCCGACTTCGAGCTTCCGACCACCGATTTTGTGACGGCCCAGCATCGCCTTGATCGCAGCGGCGTGCCGCTCCGGCAACCACAGACGCTCCGCGTGTTCGTCCACCACGAAAATGTTCCCGTCGCCATCGGTGCAGCCGAGCAGCGCCACGGTGTAGTGGGCAAAACCATAGTCCAGGGCGACGAAAAACTCGCGGGCGCGCGTTTCATCAAAATTGTCCAAGACATGAATTTCGCGACGAAGAGCCGTGAAATACTGTCCGGCGGCAATGTCCCAATCGCCGTCCAGCCAGGCGCGTTTTTGCCAGCCGGTCAGATTTTCCAGCACCTTGCGATACTCCGGATTATTAAACGAATTGTCGCTCACGCGCGCCGGCACAAAGCGCGTTTCCGTTTCACGCTTCTCCAGATACGGCAGCACAAAACGCGTGCGATACCACGCATGACCAATCCCGCCCGGATTCGTCGTGCTGTAAATGCGCGGGCGCCAGTTTGGTTTGCTGGACCGGCAGCACGTCGTGATGTCCTGATATTTTCGGGCGGTCAGGGTGGTAGCTTCCTCGACCGCAATCACATCAAACTCAATGCCCAAGTAGTTATCAATTTCCGACTCGGTCTTGTAGTGGCCGATGACAATGCGCGAACCATTCTTGAACGTCAGCACCCCTCGGAACGCCGAAAATTCATGCGGCAGCCGGGTGAATAGCCGACGGCGAAAATCCTCAAAATTTTCAATATTGGACTTGGCGGTTTTCCGCAGGAGGAGGCATTTCAGTCCTGGGACCCGCTGGCAATCGTCAGCCCCGAGCTGCGCCAGCAACCAATGCGACTTGCCGCCGCCACGCGCACCGCCGTAACCAATGGCCGTCGGCCCGTTCGGCAAATCGCACAATCGCGCCGCCGCACTGGCGGCCAGTTGCCGCGATTGCAAAATCACGTCGGCCCGCTCGAAGCGGTGCATCTGGTCCTTCGGGCAGCCCGCCCGCCGACCCATCAAAAAATAGCGTTCCCAAGGTGTCATGGTGTTTTCTCCGGTAAGGCGGGCACGGCCTCGACGTCCACAATTTCCCCCGGCAGAGGCTCCCCATAAATTTTCTCCAGTGCGACGGTGACCTCGACGCGCATCGTCGGCAGATCGTCGCCGTTGCGCCGCTCGCCATCGGTGCCGAGGCCCGTCGCCAGCCGACCCAGCTTGCTGGCGATCTCCAGCATCCGGGCGATGTCGGCCAGGTTGGCGTAAACCTTGTCTTTCTCCATGTAAGCCGCCAGACCCTTTTTCGCGGCGGCAATAGCCGCCTCGTGCATGGCCCACTCGGTTTCGCGAAGTTTTTGCTCCCGGCTGGACCATTCCGCCGCCTTGCCGCGCGCGGTGGCCTCAATCGCCTCGCGCTCGACGATGGCGAGGTGTGCGCCGTGTGCCGCCACTCGCGCCGGCCAATCAAACTTGGCCGACCACCGCCCCAGCAGCGTCACACTTTTCTGCAACTGCCGCGCAACCTCGGCCAGTGACCGCTGTGCTCCCAGGCTCAGATACAGACTGAAAGCGGCAAATGCCTTAACGGACTCCCGCTCTTGTTTTTCGAATATATGCGACATAAGTTCAGACTTTCTCGGTGGCCAGTGTGGTTCGCACTTCGGCCAGGGTTTTAGCGACCGGTTGACCGCCGCGCCACCAGTGGTAGCGCTCCGGCGAATCAAATGGGATAACCAGCGTTCCGCCGGCGGTCAGGAACGGCAGCCGTTCATGGTGCCCGTCCGGAAGGACAGGCGATAAACCCGTTTCCGCCGCCAAATCAGGTAGGACGTTTAGGACGGCACACTCCCAGTCCTTATATATATACACGGGTGCATATATATTAGTGGGTGCAGTTTCATTCCTATACGCGCGAGACATTAAAGAACCCGTCCTAACCGTCCTAATGTCATTACAAAGTAAATCAGGCTGGCCGCTGTCGGGGGTGTTGGACGCTGACGCCGGCGGGGTGATTTTTGCCTCGCTTGAAACTGACTCGGCAACTGGCGTCCTAAGCGTCCTAACCGTGAAAGTGTCCAAAGCCGTCTTCACCGACCGGACCGCCGGCAACGCGGTCGGCGTTTTGAGTCGCAGGGTGAAAGTTCCCGGCTGGCGGACGCCGGCCAGCGCCCAGATCCGTTTGCGGTGGTCGCGGTCCTTGGGATAAACGCAGCAGCCGAACTTGCCGCTGGGATAAATCCGCAGATGTTCGCCGGCGCGATCGTTGCCGCCTTCGGCGCAGGCCGGGCACCGCGCCTGGACGATGCCGCCGGCCAGCTTGCGCACCTTTTCCAATTTGGCGACGTCCAGACTCATGCGGCCTCCAGAATCAGTTCGGACGCCTCCAGCAGTTGGACGCGTTTCCAGCCGCGATTCGATTTTTTGCCGTCGCGCTCGATGCAATGGCACTTCGTCACATGGAACTCATCCAGCATGATGTCTGGCAGGATGCGTTCCACGATGGCGGACGGCAGCGCGTTCCAGCCCTTGTCCGCACAAAATTCCGCGTAGCCCTGGCTGATTTCGCTGGTCGTCACGTCGCCGTAGGCATATTTCTGCAGGCGCTCCTTCACGAACAGCCGCAGGCTGTCGCTCTCCGCCAGCAGCGAATCAATCCGCCCGCGTTGACCGTCCGACAGCCTGAAGTCGCCCAGCTCGGCAAACTCCGCCTGCAGCTTCACGAAACCCGCCAGCGCCCAGCGCAAAATCCCGCTGCCTTCATCCCGCAGCAACACATGATCGAAATCCAGAATCCGTTTCGCCGGCGGCGGATTCTGGTAGCGGACAATCAGCAGCCGGCGGCGCCACGCGCTCGTGTCGCCTTCCAGCCGCACGCGCAGCCGCGAGTTGCACGTCATGATGACATTGAACGTCCCGAACATGGGAAAATCCCCGTTCAAACCCTTGCCCTCGCCGGACAACGGATCCCCGCCGACCAGCGACTTCAAAATCGTGGCCCCGCGTTGCATGAGAAAATCCCCCGGCACATCCGGCCCGATCAGCAGCGTCTTGCCGCGATACCGGAACGTCTCAAACCGTTCCAGCAGACATTCCGTGCGGAGCTGGTAGCTGTTCGTCAGGCCCACGAGCGCCTGGATGATGCGCACCAGCGTGCCCTTGCCGCCGTTGGCCGTGCCATCGAGAATCATCAGCCGTTGCGGCAGGTTGTAGCCGAACAGCGCCAGCCCAGCCCAGCGTTGCAGCAAGTCGGCGTCGTCCGGCTCGACGGCGGAATAAATCAGTTCGTTCAGGAAGCGCGGGCACTCGGCTTCCGCGTCAAAAGCGTAAGGCGATTGGTTGCGGGAATAGTCTTCCGGCGAAAATCCGCCGAAAGTCACGTCGCCATCGGTGCCCAGGTGAATCACCCCGTTGGCGACGTGGATGAAGCGTTGCTTCGACAGGAAAACCCCGCGTTGCTCCACGATGCCCATCAGCGCGCTCACCACCGCCTTGAGCTTGTTTTGCGTTATCTGGATTTCGAGCGTGAACTGTTGCACCTCCCGGCTGATTTCCAGGATCCGTGCCGAAATGGTTTCGCGGATGCTCTCCGGCGTGCTGGCCTCCCACAGCCCGGTGCCGGCCGCGTAGCGGTAAAACGTTTTTTCATCGGGATCATAGAGCACGCGATTCTCGCGCGCATACAGCGCGGCCCAATAGCGTTCATTGATGCCGCTCACCTTGCCGTCTTTGTTCGTGTAAAACGGCTGGCCATATTCCTTCGCCAACGCCGCCAAGGCGTCGCGCTCGGCAGCGCCCACCCAGGGCAATTCCCAGCCGTCCGGCCATTGAATCTCCGCAAACGCAATGGCCACGGGCTGATTGGTTACGGTCACCGTATAATCCATGCCCTTCGGATGCCGGCCGAAAATCGTCGAGAGCCGGCCGTTTGCCCGCCACTCAAAATGTTTCGTGGTGCAGCTCGGCGGAAAGTCGCCCGCGACCCTCACCCACACCATACCGCCGCGACTGCCGCGCGAGCGCGTTGTCGTCGCCAGCGCCGGATTGACGGCGAGGAAAGCCGCCAAATCCTCATCCTGGTCGAAGTCCAGCGCGCACAGCCCGCCGGACATCTGCCCGAGATAAACGGCGATGTTGAATTCGCCCGACGCCAGCGCATGCCGGTAGGCCGGCGTCTGCGTCGCCTCGAAAGGCCGTTGCGTGTAAGTCACCGCCGGCATCTTCGTGCCGTGGATGCACGGCACGAGGAACGCATCCGCCCCCAGCAGTGGTTCAATGGTTTCGAGTGGATTCATTGTGTGCGACGATTTGTTGCTGAATTTGTTGGTGGTCCCGGATCATGCTTTCAACGTGCTTCCGCCAGCTTTCGCGCCGTTCGGTGTCAGGGATGACCTCCAGCGCCACCTTGGCGTTGATCATCACTTCACCGGTGACGGGATTTGGCACCAGGTATTTGCCGCCGGAAATTTTTGCCAGGAGCGGCGCGTGCTGCGGGCCGATGCCCATGTCCGCCGGATCAATCCACATGGTTCCATCCGACCCGAAACCCATGGCCGACAATCGCGTTCCGCCCCCCGGACAGGAAACGGGCATCATGTAAATCGTCAATGTGCGTTGCGGTGTGTTCATTTTCGTTTTGTTGTTTTTATGAAGGCCCGTCCGGCACGGACTTGTAAAACTCAATGGCCTCCGGCGACACATGGACGCCCTTAAACCATTCCTTGAAATTCAAACCGGCCAGCGACCGCACCCGCGACACCGCCACATAAGCCTGTCCCGGCTCGCGCGCGGCGCGGATGTCCAGAAACGCCGCGTCCAGCGTCAGCCCTTGCGCCTTATGGATCGTCATGGCCCACGCCAGCCTCAACGGAAATTGACTAAACGTGGCCGAGTCTGAATCCTGCGAGTCGTAGCGCCAAACGAACCGCTCAACCTCAATCACCGCGCCGGTCTTGGCCTTCACCAGAACGGTGTCGGGCCGAATCTCCAAGACCGTGCCAAGTTGGCCGTTGACGTAAACGGGTTGGTCGCCCCCACGCGCTGCGTGGACACCGGGCGCGGACCGGTTCACGGTGAACATCACCAGCGCCCCCGGCTTGAGCTGGAGGATTTCCGGCGTCAGCAGATTTTTCGTGAGAAATTCCCGCTGATGGTCGGGCCCGGATTGTTGCGCCTCCAAAACGGTTTCGTCGCCGCCCAGGTCCGAGAGCTGGAAATGATTCCACTTGTCCACTTGCACGTTGTGCGTGAACAGCCGCGTCATCGCCGACGGCGGATTGCTGCGCACGCGCGATTGCAGAATGCGCGCCGTGTCGCCCCACACGCGACCGACGCGAAAATCCGCCAGCGCCCGGACAAACCCCGGCTCATCCTGCCGCCGGACCCGTTCCAAAACGAACGTGCGGAACTCCGCCGCCGCCCACGCCGGCGATTGAAACGACCAATCGTATGGCTCTGTTTCGCCTTTTCTGACTGGCGGCAACTGGAGGAAATCGCCGGTGGCAATCACTTGGCACCCGCCGAAAGGGACATCACGACCCCGCAGCCGGCGGAACAGAAATTCGACGAACTCAAATTGGCGCCCCGGCAGCATGGAGATTTCATCAATCACCAGCACCTCGCAGCGGCGCACGCGATTGAACCCCGCGAGAATGGACCGACGCGGATCGCGTTGCAGTTGGTTGAAGTAATCTTCGTTCGACTGGCCGGCGGCGGGACCAATCAGCATCCCGCAGAAACGGTGAATCGTCATGCCGCCCACATTCAGCGCCGCCACGCCGGTCGGCGCGGTCACGCTCACCCGCTTCAACGATTCACTGATGAAACGCCGCAGTTGCGTGCTCTTGCCCGTGCCGCCCGCGCCGGTCAGGAAACAATTCCGCCCGGCCTGCGCCGCCGCGTGGAAAAGATTCTCCGGCGTCAGCGCAGCGGCCGCCCGCGCCTCAAATTCCGCGTCAGATGGTAGCACCCGCGTCTCGCGGGTATTTTTCGGCGTCTCGCCGAAAAACTCCGCTGGACCTTCGGCGTTGAATGATGACTGTTGAATGCTGCTCATTTCAGTTGCGGTGATTGTTTTGCCAAGCCATCAGGCGACGGAACTGGCGCATTTTTTCCCGCCGGCAATGCGCCGCCAGCCGGTTCAAAGTCCAAAGATTTAAACGGTCCAGGAATCGGAACCAGATTTCGTCCAATTTTTTGTTCATATTAACGCCTCCAGCGCCTTGTTGATTTCCTCATTCGCCCACTCTTGGAGTTGCTTCAGCGCCAGCCGCGTCAGTGCCTGGGACCAGTCCGGTTCGTCAAAAAGCACCATCTGGCCCGCCGCCTCATCTTGTTGCAAGCGCTCGATGAGTAGTTGTCTCGCATCGTCGGGCGAGGCATATCCGAGCGACTCCGCGAACTCCGTCAGACATTCGTGCTCGGTTTTAAGATAGGCCGCTTGTTGTTCCGCCAGCCGTTTGCTGATGTTGCGGATGGCCCGTTTTTGCTTGGCCGTTAATTTGAGTTGTGGGTGCATGTCGTTCCTTTTCCATTTTCATTTCAGCTTTCAGCGTTCAGCGTTTCAGCGTTTCCTCTCACACCACCACGCCCAGCACGTCGGCCACCTTGGCAGTGAGTTCGATGTCGTTGCGCAAATACGCCTCCGCCTTCGCCCGGTCGCTCTGCCACAGTTCCGCGAAGGCTTTGCCATCGCCATTCTTGGCCCCGACGCCCAGATGCTTGGCGATGGTGTCCAACGACCCTCTGGCCTGCCGGTCGCCGAGCTGCCACGCATCGCGCAAGTCAACCACCTGGTCGCCCCAGTAGCGCCCGCGCCGGATGCCGAACGGCACCGCGATGCGATGCTTCCACGACCGCCGGATCAGAAACGGCAGGTCGAAGTTGCAAATGTTGAACCCGATGAGCGGATTGATGCGGCCCATCTCGCCGCGCGCGGCTGCCCAGAACTCGCGCAGCGTCTGCGCTTCATCCTCGTGCCCGATGATGGAAAACCCATCCGTCTCCAGGTCGAGGATGCCGATGGCGATCACCCGGCCCGTGAGCGGGTCCAGCGCCGCCTTGTCGAAAAAGTCGCGGCGATGATTCGCCAGGGCTTCCGCGATTTTCTGCGCGGCTTTTTCGGGGCCGAGGTTGCCGCACTTCACTTCCGCCGGGTCGAACGGTGGGAGTAGCGCTGATAATTCGCTTTCCGCCAAAGGCCCGGTTTCCACGTCAAAAATATTCGTCCGTTGCATAAATTTTTATTCTGGTAGCACCCGCGTCTCGCGGGTTGTCGGCGGCCTCCCGCCGCCGACTCCCACGGACGCGAAGTTTGGTTAGTAGGGCACATTGTCATCGTCCGCCGGCTTCGTTGCCTGCGCGGCCTGCCACGATTCGAGCGCGGCAATGAGCCGCTTGTCATCCGCCGACGGCTTGGCGTTCGCCTTCGCCGTCGGCAGCCAATTGGCGATCAGCGCGCCCACCTGTTCCGGCGAGAGGTCGCGCACCTCCAGCCCCTTGCACCGGCCGACGTGAATTTTCGTCGCGCCGAATTCCGTTCCGCACTCCGCACTCCCCGCTCCGCGTTCAGCAGCCGGCTCCGTGCGGCGATAGCCGCCATTGCCAGGCGTCGCTGCCTGTCCCGGACCATTGCGTGCAGGCTCTGCCTGCCGGTCCTTCATGCGGACGAATTTGCCGGAGGGCTTCAGCGGCTCCGCCGACTTGTCCGGCGTGATCAGCGCGATATTCGCGTAAACCTCGCCGTCGCTGTGCTCATGAATCACCGTGATATGCGCCGGTTTGCCGACCAGATCTTCGGTGTCGAAAGAGACCGTCTCTTGCGGGCTCAATTCGCGCGCCATCCATTTTTTCAAGAAGGGCCGGAGCGCCGAGTTTTCGTGGTAAGAAGGCGTGAACGGCGCCGACCACACACACCAGCGCGAGCCGTCGTCCTTCGTTTCGCCGATTTCAAACACGAACCGGAATTTTTCCTTCGGCCCGTATTGGGTCTGCACCGTTTTGAGCGGGGTCACATCCACGCAGACCGCCGACCCGGTATATTCCGGACACGGTTGGAAGTTCCCGCTATTGGTTTTGATTTTCATGATGTTGCTCTGTTTGCTTTGTTTGCTCTGTTCGTTGATCCGAACCCGCACCGTGCGGGCTCGAAATTGTTTTGGGTGAACGCTTGGGAAAAATCCGGGCCAAAAACGCCGCCGCCTCGGCTCCTTGCAGTTCCATCACGGTGCCCGTGGGGCTCGCGCCGGCTCCGCCTTGAACGGGGAGCGTGGCCGGGTTCAGGTTGGCCGACTGCGCGTCAGCGCCGTGGCCGGCAGTGGTGGCCGTCCGCAAGGACCAAGCGAGAATCAGCAGCGCGTCGGCGGTCGCCAGCGTCACCGGCAGCTGCGGAAAACGCCGTTGCGCCTCCGCCTTCAGCTTGTTTTTCCATTCCACCTTGCTGGCGCAGTTCGCCGCCGTGCCCAGCCCGAAAACTTTTTGCCACACCTGCGGCCGGACCAATGCCACCGGAATACCCAGCGCTTGCAGCAGCCCCAGAATGAAGCCGTAATGCTGGCCGAATTTAAACATCGTGGAGCCCGGCTGCGGTTTGCCCACGAACCCGCCCACCTGCTCCAGATAAGCCACCGGCACCACGCCGGACTTGGCCGCCGCGTCCCGGATGCACCGCAGCAGTTGCAGCAAATCCCCGCCCGTCGCCGGCATCGCGCGGCAATCCACCACGCCGAAAACATTCACGGCGATGCCCCCGGCCTGGCCCGGATCAATCGTCAGCGTCACACTCATGGCCGGATTCCTTTCGCGCGCTCATTCAGCACCCGTTCCGCTTCCGCGCACGGAATCCGCACCAGCCGCCCAACCGGGCACCGCCCCTCGATCTTTCCCGCCTTCCGCATCCGGTCCACCGTCCGCACCGACAGCCGCAGCACCGCCGCAAATTCGTCCCGCGTGTAGCAGAGCGGATTCACGCCGGGCGCGACCGCTGCGTTTTTTGGTGACTGTGCTTGTGTCTTCACTTTCCGCACGGTATGCCCGCCGGAATTTGAACGCCACAGTTACCCAAGTAGAACGTGCGCGCATTTTTAACCCAATGTTTACGGGCCTGAAAACCGATAAGTAGAACAGGGTAGAACAAACAAATTGACGGCGAATGAACCCTGTTTAAAAAATCCGCGAGGTGGGGAAGGCGGGCTAGAAAACCGCGAGATAATATTTGCGGTTCCGGCCGGCGGCGTGAATGAGAGCTTTGCGAAGGGTTTGAAACTTTCCGGTGTGGTCTTTGAAGTAGTGGTCGATTTTGATATCCGCTGATCTGAGGTAAGGCCCGTGCTGGCAGACATACTTGTCAATTCCCGTGACGAGGTGCCGCGCCCGTCTTCTGGTGAAGGCGCCGTGCTTCACCAGATATTTTATACAGAGCCGGATCCGCGGCCGCTCCCGCAGATCGTAATGCACCCCCGCCACCCATACCTCCGAGAAGTCCTCCAGATACCGCAGCTTCCCGATTTCCCAATGTGCCGCCGCCGCGTGCGGCTCCGTTTCCTGCACGTTCACCGTTTTTACTTTCGGTGCCGGCTTGATCCCGCCCGCCTGCGTCAGGCCCGACATTCGGCCCAGCGCCAGCGGCACCACCACCAGCAGCACACCCAGTTTCGCCAGCTTTCGGGACCGCTTGTTCTTCACCAGAATCTGCGACACCTCCGCCTCCGTTGTGAACACAACGGGCACGGAGTCCGGGTCTGGAAAGTTCTTAGGCACAAATCCAACGGGTTTCTGATTCCTGAAAAATCGCGGACGCGCCCCGGTCTGTCAAATAATAGATTGTTGCAATGCGTTGCAAACAAGCGTGTTGCGATGTATTTTTCGCCGGTTTAGCGCCATTTTCCCGCCGGATTCACCCCGTTTTTGCCGTTTTAGTCAGTCATCCGTTTCCGCGCCATTCAGCCGGTGGCTCCGTCGTCGCAATGGTTTTAACTTCAGCCATTTGCCGCCCTCGGCCGGTTGGTTTCCGGCCGCTTTTCCCGCGCCATTCAGCCGCCGGCGGATGCGGCGTTCAGCGGCCCTTGTCGCAGCCGTTCAGCCGGTTGATTTCGTCCCGGTCAGCGTGCAAAAAAAACTTCCAAATTTATCCGCCGCTTATCACCATGCCCCCATACCTATGCCCGAATCCTGGCAACCGACGGACGGCCCCGCGTATCGCGCCGTGGAACTGGTGCTTGAAGGCAACTGCGCCAAGCAGATCGCCGACATCCTCTACGGCCATCACACCCCCAAGGAACATGGCCGCGTGGCCAGCCTCCTCAAGCACGCCAAAAAACAGAAGCTCCTCAAGCTCCGGCCGCCCATCAAGATCGACCTCCAGCTCCAGCTCGCCGCCCGTTTTCCCGGCCCCGTCGCTTTCCACGTCGTCAATAACGACTACGTTGCCTTCATCGAAAATCCCGTCGCTGACGAAATCTTTCGCGGCGAAGCCATTTGCCGCAAAGCCGCCGAGATTGTCGCCCAGCGCATCGTCGCGCTGCTCCAGGATAAAAAGCGCGACCCGCAGAAACCCATCATCATCGCCAACGCCGGCGGCCTCGCCGTCAGCCGCGTCGTCCGGTTTCTGGCCGAGTCGAAAAATCTGCCCGTCATCGCCGATCCCCGCCGCCTGCTGTTCATCAGCCTCAACTCCGCGTCCATGCCCTCGGACTACGGCCGCAGCGCCAACACCCTTGCCGTGCGCCTCTCCGAGATCTTCGGCGGCCAGCATCTCGCCCTCTGTCCCATCTGGCCCGACGACGTCAAAAAAGCCTACGACCACGCCGTGCGCCATATTGATTTGCTCATCTGCGGCGCCGGCACCGAACACGGCATTTTATTCACCTGGCTCCGGCAGAACGCCGGCATCAAGCTCCCCGCCGAGGCCGTCGGCGACATCTGCCTGCTGCCCATCTCCGCCACCGGCGACGAAGTCTCCCTGGAAAAACAGGCCCCGCGTCGCGTGCGCGAAACCCTCAATCCCCATCCCACTTACCTGGATTTGCAGGCCCTCGCCAGCCGCGACAGCGTCATTTATGTCGCCATGGGCTATCAGGCCGACGACCGCCGGCCCGACCCGGCGGCGCTCAACCGGCCCAAACACTCCAAGCTCGCCGTCACCCAAGCCATCCTCAAACACACGCTCGCCCGCACCTGTATTCTCGGCACCACCCTCGCCCGCGACCTCCTCGAAGCCCCCTGA
>CAIXPZ010000094.1 GCA_903921455.1 uncultured Verrucomicrobia subdivision 3 bacterium
AACCTCGAAGAAGTCAAAAAGTGGAACGACCGGTTGCAGCAGGTCGAGGGCGACGCCGACCGACATTTATTCGCCAGATGAAATGCGGAAGATTCTGGCCGCAGCCGATGACAGTCTCCGCGCCACGCTGGAGATCAAGGCGTTCAGCGGCGTGCGCACGGAGGAAATTGTCCGCCTGTGGTGGGTGATGGTCGCCGAGGCCGAAGGCTGTTTGAAGGTTCCCGATGCCGTTGGAAAAATTTCCGCACGGCGCGTGCCGTTGCTGCCCAATTTGCAAACGCGGCTGGCGAAATATTCCGCCGATTTGAAACGCGAACGGATTTCGGCGGACTTGCCCAGCGCCAATTCGCTGACACGCGCTTGGGCGCGCATCGCCGCGAAGGCCGGCGTGCCTTACAAGCGCAATGCGTTCAGAAATTCTTACATCACTTACCGGCTGATTCTCACGGACGACATTGCCAAGGTTGCCGAGGAGTGCGGCACCAGCCCGAAAATGATCCGGAAAAATTATCAGTCACGCGCGGCCATTTCCCGTGCCACTGCTGAGGAGTGGTTTGCGCTATGAAGCCAACCCCGCGCCAAGAGGAAAACTTCGTCCAACAAATATCGAATGTTGAACCTAAAATATTCTTGATGAGTAATTCATTGGGAAAAATTGAGTCAGAATCGTCCCTCGTTACGGTGGACAAGCGCGGCTTAGCGGAGCGTTACATGGTTGGCGTTCGCACGATAGAGGAATGGCACGGCAGCGGAATCATTCACGGCACGCGCCTCGGCAAACGGATTTATTTTGATGTCGCAGAGTGTGATCGGCACTTGCTGCAATTCAGAAATCAGAGGGAGACTTATGGAAATAACTAATCAGATAGGAACGGATCGGCGCTTCGCCGATAAAACGACGCTGGCTGAACGCTACGGCGTCAGCCCGCGAACCATCACCAATTGGATGAGCGCGGGCTTGCTGGCGTTCTTCAAAATCAAACGTGTTGTGCGCTTCGATGTCGCCGCCTGCGACGCCGCGCTGCGGCAGCACGGATTCACCAACAACTTTTAATTTATGCAACTAGAAATGCAACCCAACGACGGGCTTCAGCCGGAAGGCCAGAAGCTAAACCAAGATCAATCCATTCCAGCCAAGGCGACGCCGAAACCGGAAGTCACGATCACGAACCCGCTCATCAAAGCCCAGATGCCTGGCCCAATGCCGTTGAACATGGCGGCGGCGGAGGCGGTGGATAAATGGGTCAAGGCTCATGCCCCCGGCCAGAATTCCATGTGCCCTGACATGGTCGAGCTTTCCGCCCAGCATCGCCATTTCAACATTGGTCAGATTGACCTGCTGAGGCCAACGGTCTATGGAGGTGCCGCCGCCATCATCTTCCGGTATCAAGACCGCACGACCGGCCAGGTTCAGGTGGTCATCATCAAGTTGGATCAGCGCGACCATGCCATCCCGCTGGCGCGGGCGATTGCTTGGCGGCGAATCCAGTTGTTTCCTTACGGTCAGTTCATTCAGGGTACGGACAGCGATTTGACCGACTGCCCGCCCTTCAATGCCGGGCAGTGTGTGGATAATTATTTCCGGCAACGCTGGCTTGCAGCGGCCAAGGCTCGACTCGCCGCCGACCAAGCCGCGATTGCCGCGTCGCTCGAAACGGCCAATAAGCGGGCGCAAGAGTTAAGCGAGCGCATCGAAATCGAGGGACGCCGTTTCAATTCGACGATGGCAACTTTGGTCGAAACCGAGATGAAGCTGAAGCAGGAACACAGCCGCGCGGAAAGTTGGAAACTAGGGGCGCAATGGCTTGGTGGGTTCATCATCATTATCATCATCATCTTCGTGGTGCATCACCTATGGCCTCAACACTAAAAACCCCAATGGCGAGCATAGTCGTGTGGCCACAGGCCACACGACGCTCGCAAGGAGGGTGTCCCCTCCTTGACCTCCCATGAAAACGCGCCGCCAGCACATTCTGAAAATCCGCCTCTCCGCTGCGGAGTGGGCGCAGTTTCAGAATGTGTTCCCCCGGCGTGCGGTCGG
This sequence comes from uncultured Verrucomicrobia subdivision 3 bacterium, assembly GCA_903921455.1. The sequence continues at coordinate 2,042 of CAIXPZ010000094.1, forward strand.
CACTTCCCTGCGGGCGCTCGCGCTCGGTCAGCCGTTACCACGGCGCAACGAAGTTGCCGACAGTAAGCGCGATGTCACGCGCCAGCTCGCGCGCATCGGCAACAATCTGAATCAGATCGCGCACGGCTTCAATCGCGCCGCCCTGACCGGCGAGCGGATTGACGCCGTGAGAATCGCCGTCGAGTTGGCCGCCATCCGCGCGGCGATGGAGGCGTTATGGTGATCAAGATGCTCGGCGGCAAGCGCGCTTCCATCCGTTACCAGCTACGCAACCCGACCGCGCGTGTTTTGCGCGGCGATCCGGCCATCACGCAACGACTGATTGACCGGTCGAAGTTCAACCAGAAGTATTGCGGGATCGTCTTGAGCTTCGAGGAAAACATTACGGATGCAACGGCAGCGGCCATTCTCGATGACTTCCGCAATTTGTTGTGCGGCGGTTTGGAAAAAGATGCGTTAGATGTGTTGGTCGTCGGCCACACCGACAAGGTTCATCCGACGACCAAGGCCGTCCGGCCTGACTACCACATCACAGCCGTTGAAACCGATTTACTCACCGGCAAGCACGTCACCATCTACCACCACCGCCGCGACCACGATCTGTTTTACGCCTGGGAGCGCATGACCAACATCAAATACGGCTTGAGCCGTCCCGACGACCCAGCCCGGCGGCGCACCATCAACATCGGCAAGAAACTCGGCCAGAGCCGGAAGGATTTGCTCGCCGCCGTGGACGCGGCGGTGTGCGGCGAGGTGAAGGCCGGACGCATCGCCGACCGCGCCGATGTTGTCCGGTTTCTTGAGGAAGCCGGATTCACCGTGCCGCGTCAGGGTGATAATTATCTCACGATTGCCGACAAGGACGGCAACCGGACGCGGTTGAAAGGGTTATTTTATGAACGCGAATTCAATCGCCAGCGACTTGAAGCTGGCCCAACAGCAGCGGGAACAGGAGGCCCGGACGAACTCCGAACGGCAGCAGACCGAGTGGCAGAATTATTTGAGCGCCGAGTCGCAACTTTTCAAAAGCTTTATCGCCGAGGCGGAAAGCCGGTGTCAGAGGTTGATGCTGCTGGCGCTGGCGATGACGACGCTGGCGGCGTTGCTGGCATCGGCCTTGATGTTGGCGGCGGCATGGCGCACGGCACGGGCGGAGTCGCAGCTTCACCAGTTGCAGACGGAGATCAGGCAGAGCCAGGACAAGCTGGCGAAGTTGCGCGCAGCGCAATACGTCCCCGTCGGCCAGCCCGTCCGCACCCAGGGCAGAACTTTCATCGAAATCCAAAACGCGGAGTGAATTATGAAAAACGACGAACCGGAATTAACGCAGATGTTGTTGCACACATTGGAAGAATTGTTGCGCGATCACGAACAGCAACAGCAGGAACAACAGCAATTTTTAGCGCAGCAGCAGCGGCAATGGGCGCAGCAGGTGGCGGACTTGACCGGGCAGGTGCAGGACTTGCGGCGGCAGCTGGAAGCTTTGTCGGCATCGTTGCAGCCGTTGACCGCGCAACTCGATTCTGTCAGTGCCCTCTACAATTCCTTGCCCAAATCCTGATTCACGAAATCCAGCGGCGGCAATCTTCACCGCGCCCAGCCCGGCCAATCATGCCGCCGCCAAGATTCACGCCGCCAGCCATCAAATAATTTTTGTCAGGGATTTGCCAGCAGCTTGTCATACTCCGTCCGGAAACTTCGATAGCATTGCACTGCCCGTTTTTCCCAATCCCGACCAAGCGCATCCGGGTATGGCTGGCGAAAAATTTTGTCAAGGTGTCTGGCAAACAAGCCTTTCACCTGTTTTTGGACTGCGGCGCTTTTGACACCGAGGCACGCCGCCGTCATCCGGCTGACGGTCATTGCGTATCGTTCCATTGCCTCAATCTTGCCGTCGTTGCGACGTTTATAAACGGCGGGTTTTGTGGTGATTTCGTCGGCGTAGGCGACGACCGTATCCGAATCAATCATCACCAGCCGCTTGTCCGGCGTGAACAGGTAGTTTGAATCGCGGATGTCCCAAAACGCCGTGCCGACCGCCCACAGCGGGATGACGATTTGACCGAACAGGTCATCCAGCATTTTCAAAACGTCGCCCCGCTCGATTTTGCCATTGAGCAAATCTTCCAGTGTTTCACCTTCGATCCATTCTTGAATGAGAAAGTCGTAAGCCACGCCATCAGCGGCCACTTCGTTCCCGGCGTGAAACACCTCTTGGACATATTCATTCGGTAGGCCGGGCAAATTTTTTCTTAACTCATTGTGAAACTTGACCAGCCGGGGCGATTCCTTGCGCGTGTCCTCGTTGGTCTTGAAAATTTTTAGCGCCATCTTTTTCCCCCGCTTGAAATACTTGTGCCGGATGTCTGGGTTGATGCTGACCACCGTTGCCGCAAACCGTCCGGGCGGATGCGCAACGCCCCAGCAAGTCTTGGCCTCTGTCTTTGAGAGTCCCAAGATTTTCACGCCCAGCCGTTCAATGATTTCCTTTTCCGCCGGAATCATTCGCGGCTGGTTGACTTCCATCCACCGGTAACGGTCGTAATAATCGCGCCAGTTCAGCTTGAGCTTGGGCACGATGTTGGTCGGGTCTATGCCTTGCAGCAAAAACGCAATGACCATGCCGTGACCAAAGGAGTGTTCCGCACGCACGCAATCTTCCGGTGTCATGCCCAGCGACGCCCAATCATATCCGTCGCGGTCAAAAATTCTCAAATCACACCCCGGCTTACCATCCCGGCTGAAATACGCTTCCCGCAGCAGCTTGAAGCCGCGCATTTTCACAACGTGTTCCGCGTAAAGCGTGGCGTAGATATGTTGCCGGGCTTGGACGGAATCCAGAATTTTTCCGCCCCAATACCAAAACGCGATTTTTGAACCCTTGGGGAACGGATGCCGCACCATCATCTTGGGCGATTTGCCGTTGACTGGCTTGACCTCAAATTCCGGGTGATCATCCCGGTAGCGTGGATTGTTGTAGGCCGCATCCCGCCATGCAAACCAAGCCTCGGATGGAAACGGTTTGCCATCCGCATCGGTGGTAATGAATCGTTCGCTGACATCTTCCAGCTTGCCGTTTTCTTCGTTTATGATTTCCCGATAGACTTTGGAAAACTGCCAAGCGACTTCGATGCTTACGGCACTTACCGATTGCCATTTCCCACCGCGCTTCTCGCGGTAGCAATCCGCCGGGCCAAGCAGCATCGGTGACAGTTCCCGGAAAAACGGATTGGTGCTGTCGCTGGTAACATTAGCGTAAAACGGTTCGCTCCCCGTGATGGCCTTTCGCTCGGTGCACCAAGTTTCAAAATCCGTCCAATAGCAACGCTCCCCGTCCGGCACATCTTTTTCATTTTTCCGCCCATAAAGGTGAATCTGCGGCTGCGGATTCTTCGCCGGGCGGTGCGGATTAACAAAGGCGGCCAAATTCAATTCCGGTTCCGGCACGATGGTCTTGTCGGTCGCGGCTTTTTCTAGCAACCGAAGCAATTCTTCTTTGTTGTTCCCGGCGGCGAACGCTTTCAAAATTTCGATCCAGCCGAGGAAATCCTTCAAATCAATTTTAATGTTTTCAGGTGGTGCTGGCTTGGTTTTCGGCGTGAGGGGTGCAATTACCGCCGCTGCTTCCCGAATCGCCTCCGCGTTGAGCGCCATTTGCCCCTTGTTTTTCACTACCAATTTTAACACTTCCAGACGCTTTTCAGGCTGCTTGATGCGCGCCAGTTCGCGCGCCTGAGCTTCGTTCCGGGGGATCAAAAAGTCTCCAATTGGAGACTTTTGCCCGGCTTTGCCATCGGCTCCTTGCAGTTTTTGGAGATCGGCGATGACTTTCGCCGACGCGAGCATCCGATAGCTGTGCGCCCGCCCGAAGTCGAATTTAATCCGGCAATAATCTTCAAACTCTCCGTATTCCCGATACAGCTTGCCGTCTTTGATTTTTTTGAGCGCCAGCACAACATCCACGAACTGTTGCAGGTTGGTTTCAATCACCGCTTCATACTCCGCCAACCGCGCCCGTTCTTCGTCCTTGAGCTTTTTAACCGGCGGCAGCACTTCCAATTTGTCGCTGCGAATCGGCGAGTCGTGCTTGCCGTTCACCGGCAAAGCTGAATCACCGCTCGTTGAAGTTTTTTTGCGTCGGGCTGATGCCCGCAGTTTGGACGCTCGGATTGTTTTCATTGTGGCAGCGGACGGACACGAAACCGCTGCAAAAAAAGCATTTTTCAAGCCGAATGGCAACCCCGGCTCCCAGCTTTATTTCTGGTGTTGCCAATCGGCAGCACCGTTGTGCTTTTGTTTAAGACAGACCATTTCCCTTTATATGGAAAATCGTCACTTGCAGCACGCACCTGCATTTGCTTCAATTAAAATGTTCCGAAAAAACGTATGTAACCAAAATAATTTAGCAACTGATTTGCGGCTTCGGCTGCTGTCCGACACAAAACTGGTAATTTTGGCTCACTGGACACATTCGAGGCACGCCCCATCGGGCGTGCCCGAAAGCGTCCCAGTGAGGGCATACCAGTGCCCGTGTCGGGGCGTGAGTAGGTCACGCCTCTTTTTTAGGGGACAGACGGAATCGCGAACGACTCCACAAATGCTCTCTCAAATAAATCCCGAAACTACCAAAACAATATTTATTTGTTATGGCATTTTGCTCCTTGCGGGGCTTTTGTTGGCCATCCCTGGAATTATTTGGGGACGTAAGGGAAAGGTGGTTGTCTATCGGGGTAAGCTGGATTTGATCCTATCTTGCGTCACGCTGCCGGTGGTTGTCATTGCCTTGGCGGATTTGAGCTTTGAAGAAGCGTTCAGTTGGGTAATCAAGAGCGCAGGTTTAATACTCCTGTCGTGTTCTGTATGGATCTCCTATGCGGCCAACCGGAGCGTCGGCAAAACCATTGTCGCAATGGCGACGAAATTCGCGCTTGTTGGCCTGATAGCGTTTTGTGCATTGCTGGCGCTGGAGGGACTTGTCGGAGGCCTAAAGGCTCAAAAAAAGAGGGATTACGAGGAAGCCGTGGCCAAATACATCACCGGGGCAATAGGCGCGTTTGGAGTTTACCATTTGCAGAAATTGATAGCGACATTCGTCAGGGATGATTTGATTGAAACATAATTATGGGTTTTCGATTCAGAAGATATTTCAGCCTGCTTCCCGGCATCAGATTGAATCTGGGGAAGAAGAGAGTCTCGGTGTCGGTAGGTCGCCCAGGACTGACGGCAAATATTTCCAAGGACGGCATCCGCAAAACGGTGAGCCTTCCCGGAACTGGACTCTCGTATTCGAGCTACGAAAAGCACGCAGAAAAAACCAATCCCGAAAATGACATCCGCCCTGCCGTAATATGGACGATTATTTTTTCAATTCTCGTAATCGCCGTATTTGTAGTTGTGTGGATAATGGCGTTGATAATAAATAAATAGTTTTCCGCTAAAAATAGAACCATCGCTCATCATGAATGCTGAACTTGCAACACAAACGAAACCAATTCAAAAAGGGAAGGTTCTATCGCCTGAAACCCACAAAGCCGTCCAAAAGTGGAGCAATTCATTTTTCCGCCCATCTATTCCGACCAATTTGATGGACAAAAGCACCGTCACCGAAATCAACGACGAGCGGGCGAAGTTGCTAACCGCAGAGTTTTTATATGGCGAAAGAAATGGCGAGTTAAAGGATGTTCCTTACGACGGCAGTGAAATCACCAATCGAATTGATAATTTAGATGAAGAATCGCTATGGTTGTATGGTGGCGGATTGTCAGCAGCACCGACAGACTTTTCCGAAAAGTCACAGTCCAAGTTTTCAATCTCAACCGGCAAAACAAGAAAATGCCCCAAATGCCGTGGAGAAGGAGAAGTAAATTGTTTTGTTTGCAAAGGCACCGGAAAAATGGAGCCGCAGAGTTGTTCAAAGTGTAATGGTAAAGGGTGCCGCGAATGCGGTCGAACCGGAAAGGTGCAAAAGGCGTGTCCAATGTGCAAGGGGAGCGGAACGCGGCGGTGCGGAACCTGTGATGGATATAAAAATGTCCATTCTGTTATCGAAGTGAAGACTCGGTTTAAGGTTGAGGATACGAAGGAGCATGATTACCAAGGTGAAATTCCGGCGAAGAAGCTCAAAAAAACGACCGGAGCAGTGATTTTCCAAGAAGTAGCCAATTACCCCGAAGATGGCATGAGGGGAATGCTCAAAGGCGGGATAGACAGTCGCGAATATACAAAGCTGCAATCGGGAATCGCAATGGTGTTCCACTCGCTGATCGACAACAAGATTCAAGGTTATGATGGCAACTTAGATTTGGTTCATGGTTTAGTAGATAACTTTTTGAAACAAATACCAAACGCCTTAAAGGAAAACCGCATCTTGGAGCGTGAGATTCTGCCGATTCGGTTGCGAATCAAAGTCGAAGATGTCCCTGTAAAGAAAATCGCTTACAGCTACAAGGAAAAGCCATATAGCCTTTGGGTTTATGGCAAGGAGCAGAAGGTTTACGCAAAGAAAAAGCCGCTCGGATTTACCGGGAGGCTTGTCGTTTCATGGATTGTTCAATTGATGATTGTTGGCTTGGTGATTTATTGGTTTACCGGCTGGCCGCTGAAACACGCCCCCTCCAACCCGACGCCTGTGGCTGCCACCGCCGTCGAAGCCAGCCAACAGCAAACAGGATTCTATGATAAAACCCGCCAAGCGGCCGAACAGGGAAATCCAGAGTCACAATCCGACTTGGGTTTAATGTATGCCAAGGGCGATGGTGTCGCCCAAGACCCGACCGAGGCGGCAAAATGGTTTGCGAAGGCCGCCGAGCAGGGACTAGCGCGTGCCCAAAATAATCTTGGCGTCATGTATGAGGATGGCAACGGTGTCGCCAAGGACAATGTTGCGGCGGTGAAATGGTTTAGGGCGGCAGCCGAGCAGGGATTCGCCCGCGCTCAAAACAATCTAGCCACAAAGTATCTCGATGGCGAGGGAGTGGCGAAAGACCCGGTCGAGGCTGTCAAATGGTTTAGAAAGTCTGCCGAGCAGGGATTTCCAGACGGCCAATACAATCTTGCAATAATGTATGACAATGGTGACGGCGTGGCCAAAGACCCGGTCGAGGCAGCCAAGTGGTGCCGACAAGCCGCCGAGCAAGGATTTACTCGCGCAGAAAGCAGTTTGGCCGTTAGGTATTTCAATGGGGATGGCGTTGCTAAAGATTTGACCGAGGCAATTACTTGGTTCGCCAAAGCCGCAGAGCAAGGATATGCCGAGGCGCAATATAATTTGGGGCAGATGTATAACGCAGGCACAGGTGTCCCGATGGATTATGTTTTAGCGGCCAAGTGGTTTAATCTTGCGGCCATGCAGGGGAACGAAGATGCAAAAAAGGCATATTCAAAACTGGCCGAAAATATGAGCGCGGAAAAAATGAGCCAGGCCCAAAAATTGGCCAAGGAATTTGTGCCGAAAAAACAAGATCATAACTGATGTTTAATTTGTAATCAGCATGAACCTTGACGAGTCAACAAATAAATACGACGCTGCATTCAAACTTGTTCCAGGCCTTACTTGGTTGCCGTGGGTGGGACAGCATTATTCGGAGCGTTCACCACATAAGCGCCTTTTGGTCGTCGGAGAATCCCATTATTATAATGGAGAAACACCAGAGGAACGTCAGGCCAATCGCGAGAAGTGGCTCGTCTATCCTCAATACACCAGAGAAGTAGTTTCGGAATCACTCGTGAACTACGAATGGACGACTAGGACTTTGGATACAATTCCCCGACTCCTTTTTAAGACCAATGACATTGACCGACCCCGACTCTGGGGCGCAAGTGCTTACTATAACATTGTCCAGCGTATGATGGACTACAAGCGGGCTGGCAGTCCTGAAAGACCAACTTGGGATGATTATGTGCAGGGGTGGAAAACCTTTGCGGAGGTTTTAAGCATTATCAAGCCGAGCCAATGCCTTTTCATCGGAGTTACGGCAGCAAATAGCTTTAACCATTGGATTGCAAGCCAGAGTGTATTTACTGGCTGTATCAATGTTACGCAGAACATCGGAGGAACTTGGGCGCGGTTAGGGAAACTAGAAATTGCCGGAAAATCCACTGAACTTATATTTGTTAAACACCTCGGTCTCCCTCTCAGTTGGGCAAAGTGGCATGATTATCTACAGACCCATCACGCTGAATTCATGAATTGGTTAGCAGAGGAGTCCTACGCAAATACTTGCAATAACGCCGACCATCTCGCGTCTTGAGAGCGTAAAGCCACTCCTCACCGCCCTGCACCCACGTTGGAATGCGGCGGCAGACTGTGATGTTTCCGCTGCCACTTCGCTCTGCTGAAAATCACAGACTGCCCGCCGCAAAACCGGCCTGACTCCGTCCGGTTCAGACCGCTTCACTTCACTTCTCTGCGCGTGACCACGCGACCCGCGCCCGCCTGCTCACGCTCCGCTTCGTTCCGTTCCGCAATCTGAATCCGTCGGAGACAGGCTTTCCCCCGCAGCGTGAGCGCAAACTGGCATGGCAAATTGCTTTTGCATTTACCCCGCCAGCCTGCCCTCACACCGCCCCAATTTTTGTCTGACATCCGCCGGTTTGTATTTCCGCTGCGCTGCACGCAAACCGGCGGAAGTCAGAGCCGGCCAGACTTGAGCCTTTGGCGACTCTGCGAGGCTAGAGGATTTTTGTTTAGTGTTTTTGACATGACGCGTTTTTTTAGAAGGGACGCCGCCGAGGTCTCTCCGCCTGCCGCTTGCTGCTCCGCCATCTTTTTCAAACTTTTATTTCCCGCTATCGCGCGGCGCTTTTTTTCCGGCGACGAAGGGCATGGGCCACGCCAGCGACCCGGCTATCTGGTAACGCCGAAATTTTCGCTGTCATGCCCCATGCACGCCGGAAAAAAACCGTGGTCAGTTCAAAAAATGTCTCCGCGTTGGTGAAGCAAGCGGCACACGGCGAGACACGGACGGCAATTATCAAAAAAAAGCTTTATGAAAAACATTTCACAATTTGAAGCAGCGGCT
>CAIXPZ010000095.1 GCA_903921455.1 uncultured Verrucomicrobia subdivision 3 bacterium
AGCGGTGGCGTTAGCCGCCGCCGCCAGCATGAGCGCCGGCGTCCGCGCGCGGGAAATGATCATCGTAAATGGAGACCGTGAATTTGCCGCGCGATTCGTCATTGTTGAGCGCAGCGAACAAACTTCCTGTTGAGCAAAGCGAACTGATTTTATTGCTGGCACGACGTCGAATTAAAATCCGTCAAATATATTTTTGCACAAAATAGTTCGCAACTGTTCGGTGCAAGGGTCATGTCGTTCGCTAGTGTTCGCTAGCGAATTCTCCGCGCATAAATATTTTCAAAAACCAGTGCTAAAGTTCGCTCGTGCCGGCGAACACCACACATCCTGATTATGACGCCAACATCGCAACGTGGTTGCGTGCCCGTGATGTCATTGCCGGTGAAGATGCCGTGAAAGTAGGTGGCATCAAGTATCTGCCTCGTCTCGATTCGCAATCCGAAAACGAATATCTCGGCTACAAGTCTCGTGCTTGTTTCTTCAACGCCACGAGTCGCACCCGTGATGGATTTCTTGGTCTGCTCTTTCGTCGTGATCCCGAAGTGAAACTTCCCGACCGCCATGCTGGTGTTGGTGGTGCTCTTCGTGTGTTCACTGACGATGTGGATTTGATGGGGACTTCGCTTTTTACTTTTTGCAAGGGTATCACCGGTGAAGTCTTGTCCGTGGGTCGCAGTGGCACGCTGATTGATTGGCAAGCTGATGGTGAGTCTCGTGCTTACGTTGTTCGTTATGCCGCCGAAGATATTTTGAATTGGCAAGCTGCCCGCATCAATGGCCGGAACGTGGTGACGATGGTCTCTCTTCGGGAATTTGTTGAACGGCCTGACGATGCTGATCCGTTCGCCGTGAAAATTACGGAGACCGTCCGGGTTTTGAAGCTGGAATTGCTGTCCGACGGTGGCACTCGTTACGTTGTTGAAGTTTGGCACCGCTTGGCATCAGGCAATCGTGGTGGCATTGGTGGTTCGATGTGGTCTGGCCTCTTCGGCCAAAAGTCCAGCCAGCCCAAGACGGAATGGACGCTGGTGGAAACTCGTGTCCCGCTTCGCCTCGGCAAACCTCTGCCGCTGATTCCATTTGTCTTTCATGGTCCACGCAATGCTTTGCCCGACGTGGACAAGATGCCACTGGCCGACATCATCTATGTGAACCTCGACCATTACCGCTTGGATGCTGATTACAAGCATGGTCTGCATTTCACCGCATTGCCGACGGCTTGGGTCTCTGGCTTTGATAAGGATTCTGAACTTCGCATCGGCAGCAGCACGGCTTGGGTGGCTGAGGCTCCCGGTGCTGTGGCTGGATTTCTTGAGTTCAAAGGTCACGGCTTGTCCACCTTTGAAAATGCACAAAACCGTGATGAACGCCTGATGGCCGTTCTTGGATCCCGGATGTTGGAAGACACCAAACGTGTTGGTGAAACTGCTGACGCCATCGAACTCCGTCAAGCTGGTGAGAACAGCATCTTGATGACACTGGCTTTGTCCTTGTCTGATTCCATTTCCCAAGTTCTTCGTTGGGTCTATTGGTGGAACTCCACCGAACAATTTCCCGAAGACATCAGTGAATCTCTGGTGCTGCTCCAGATCAATACCGACTTCACCGCCAAAGGTCTGACCAGTCTGGAACTCACTGCCATTGTCTCTGCCTGGCAAGCTGGAGCCATCAGTCAGGCCACCATGTTCGATCTCTTCCGTAAAGGTGAAGTCCTGCCCACTGGACGCACGGATGCAGAAGAAAAAAATCTCATTGGCAAAATCGGTCATGAGAATCCGACCGGGGTCTTTCCTAATGCTGGTAATACCCCGGCAGCAACGACGCCTCCGGCAAAGACTCCGGCAGCAACCAACAACTAAAAATTTATGGCACTGAAAAATAAATACGCGAAGGCCGAGGAAATCCCGGCGGAACTGAAATCGTTTTACGTCGAGCGCGACGGCGCTTGGCTGTTGGATTCCGAGCGCAATGAGGAATTGCGGCAGACGAACATCACCGTGATGAAGGAGCGCGACGCGCTGCTCAAACGGTTTGAAGGCATTGACCCGGACGCCGTGCGCCAGCTCGCCGACGAGAAGCGCAAGCTGGAAGAGGCCGCGCAACTCAAAGCTGGTGAATTTGAAAAAGTGTTGGCCG
>CAIXPZ010000096.1 GCA_903921455.1 uncultured Verrucomicrobia subdivision 3 bacterium
CCGCGAAAGGTGTGCCAGTAGACCACCGCGAAGCGCAGATGGTCGCGCAGCGATTTACCCTCGACCATTTCATCGGGATTGTAGTGTTTGAACGCCAGCGGGTTTTTAGACGCAGGGCCTTCGTAGGGGATGGCGGGAATGTTCGGGAATGCGGATTTCATATATAGTAGTGAATTGCTGTTTTAGTCGGAAATTTCAGTGGTGTGCTTTTGACGTCATGGATTTAAGGGAAAAGTCTTTGGGATGAAAATCCGGCACAATCATGCGGTCAATGCCCACAGCAATGAGTCCAGCCGTACGGCGACGCGGCGCGGCCAAACACTCAACCTGGCCGAATTTTGCCCACATTGAACCGCTTTGCACCGCGCTGGAAAGATACGCCAGCACGGCCGGTGGTAATTCAGTGAGACTCCCGGTGATGACCACGCGGCGCAGACCCAGCACATTCAGCGCACCGGCGATGGCCACAGCCGCCGCGGCCAGCGATTGCGTAAGCCACGGCGCCAGGCCGTTCGCGGCGATGTCTTCGCGGAGTTGAGCCCAGGTATTTTTTGGGCTGCCGGCGGCGGCGGCAAAACTTTCCAGCAATCCGCGCAAAGACACCAGTGTTTCCATGCAGCCGGTCGCACCGCAGCCGCATTTTCGCTGGTTGCCGAGGACGGGGGTATGGCCAATTTCACCACTGATGGGCAACGGGTTCGCGAGGGGCTTGCCATCCACGATGATTGCCCCGCCGACGCCTTCGCCAAAATCCACGAGCAGAAAATCTTCGCAGTCGGGATTGGCCAGATGATGGCCGAGGGCAAGCGCGCGTTCCTCCTGCACCAGCAGGACGGGCAGATTCCACACACGCTGAACGATCTGGGCGAGGTCAGCCTTTTCTGTCCAGTGGATATTGGGGGAAAATAAAATCCGGTTCGTCGCTTCATCCACAATCCCGGGGACACTCAGCAGCACTCCCAGAAAATCTTTGCCGCCAATCGCCTTAGCCGCCGCGCGCAATTGCTTTTCCCAAACCCGGGCTGGATTGGGCTCGTCCCGGTCGAGCGCGAACATGAAGTGCCATTGATCCACATCGGAAATCCCCAGCGATAGCCGGGCGACCGTGGTTTCCAGGATGCCAAGCTGGATGGCCAACAGCCGCGACTTGGAATGGTTCAATTGCAGTTTGCGACCGGGCCGGCCGCGCTGCACTGCTTCACTGCCGTTGGTTTCCGCGACCTCGATTTCTTCGAGCACCTCAGCGACGAGCAATTCGTCCACAATTTTACCTGCAGTCGGCTGGCTCATGCCGAGACTTTTCGCCAGTTCCGCCCGTGAGGCTACGCCCAATTTCTGCAACTGCCGGAGCAAGGCGCGCCGGTTCAATTGGCCCATGCGGGAGGGAACGTAGATCATTAAATTAAGATAACTACGGAAATACCCACTGTGTCAAGCGCGTTCGAATAAATATTGGCCAGCGAAAAACATTTGCCCCGCAGCCCAAAACCTGAAATCGTCTGGCCGATTTAATAAAGTATGAATACCAAATCATTCCTATCCCTATTGGCGGCAGTTGCCTTGCTCGTGCCGGCCAGTTTAACCGCTCAAACCACCAATCGCCCCGCTGCGCGCGCCCCCATGGATCCGGAATTGCAGACGATTGTCCAAAGCATCCAGACCAAGTTGAAAGCCGGCAAGAATACCGAGGCTGACCTCGCAACCGACCTCGCCAGCTTTGACCAACTGATCTCCAAACATGCGGGTGAGAAGACTGATTCCGTCGCCCAAATGATCTATATGAAGGCCATGCTGTATCAGCAGGTGCTCGACAATCCGGCCAAGGCCAAGGCGTTGATTGAGAAACTCAAGTCCGAATACCCGGACACCAAGCTGGGCAAGAAGGCCGACTCAATGCTGCAAATGATGGAGAAACAAGCCGAAGCGAAAAAAGTCCAGTCCGCCCTTGCCCCCGGAACCAACTTTCCCGACTTCAGCGAAAAAGACTTGAACGGCCAGCCCCTCTCCGTAGGCGCGCTCAAGGGCAAAGTTGTGCTGATTGATTTCTGGGCCACTTGGTGCGGACCGTGCCGGGCCGAACTGCCCAACGTCATTGCCAACTACGAGAAACTTCACAAGCAGGGCTTTGAAATCATCGGCGTGAGTCTCGATTCCGACCGCGAAAAACTGGATGCTTTCCTCAAGAAGGAATCCGGTATGACCTGGCCGCAATACTTTGATGGGCAGGGCTGGCAGAACAAACTCGCCGGCCAATACGGTGTGGAATCCATCCCCTTCACCGTTCTCGTCGGACCAGACGGCAAAATCATCGGCACCGGCCTGCGTGGGGAGGCGCTGGGTGCCGCCGTCGAAAAAGCGCTCGCCAAGAAATAGAGGCGCAGGTCAGAAGTTAGTCCGAATTTTTCCACCGCCGTTTCAGGCAACTGAAACGGCGGCTATATTTAACAGAGGACAAAACCCGTCAGCTTTGGTAAATCCCATTTGCAAATTCGGCAATAGTCAAAAGCCTTCGTTCCTGATTTCAGCTAGGCATCACCAGGGTCTTGTCATTTTGCGATGCCGCCAGCCGGCCCCACCATTCCTCGGCACGTGAACGCGTCCACCCGGCCGCACCGGAACAGAGAGCTAGCGAGTCGGCCAGTTCACGAGCGCTGGCGGGACGGTCGGCGGGATTTTTGGCGAGGCAGCGCATGAGCAGAGTTTCCAATTCCGGTGACACGGGTTTGCCCAATCGCGCCGAGGGTTTTACCGGCAGGTATTTCACCTGATGCAGCAATACTTCGCCCAGCGAGGCGCAGTCGAACAAGGGCTGCCCGGTGATGAGGAAATATCCGACCGCACCCAAAGAATAGATGTCCGCTCGCGCATCCACCTTGTCAGGATGTTCCACCGCTTCCGGCGACATATAGAGCGGCGTGCCGAGCGTGGCGTTGGCTCCCGTCAATTCGAGCTGGCCCGCCAGCGCGCGGGCTTTCACCAGACCAAAATCAAGCACCTTCACAAAATCCGGCAGGCCGCCGCGCCGCGTCAAAAAGACGTTCGCCGGCTTGATATCGCGATGCACCAGGCCAATGCCGTGCGCCTCAGCGAGGGAACCGCACATCTGATTCAGAATGAAAATCACCCGGCACTCCGGCTGCGGGCCACAGGTCTTCACCAGTTTGTCGAGCGTCAATCCCTCGAGATATTCCATCGCATAATAAAATATGCCATCCGGCGTGCGGCCATAATCGTAGAGCGCGATGGTGTTCGGATGCGTCAACTGGCTGGTCATCTGCACTTCCTGCTCGAACCGCGCCATGGAGTTTTCATTCGCGTTCTCCGATTCCAGTAATTTCACCGCGACGGGCCGCCGCATCAGCGCGTGATGCGCGCGATACACCGAGCCAAACGCGCCGGCGCCGATCTTGTCGTCGAGCGCATATTGACCGAGCTGCTTGGCTTTCAAGGCCGCCTTGCGCGCCGTGGCTTGCAGCCGGTTGGCCAGCCGCATCAGCACATAAATCACCATCGAGCCAACGACCAGCAAACCAAAGATGAACCAGAACCCCACCCGCATGATGTGCAGAGGACGAAACGCCTCGGCCACGTCGATCTGGGTGACCAGCCCGAAATCAAATACCGGCACCCACTGCCAAGCGCCGACCACAGACACGCCGCGATAATCCCGGTAACCGTCGACATTCTCGCCCGCACGCCCGGCACAGGCCTCCGTCACCGGCTTGATTAGCGCCTGCTCGGAGCGACGCTTGGGGGACGACTGCCCCGCGCTTAATGCCACCAGCGGGTCGCGCAACTCCAAGGCAAGGATGGAATCCGCGTCAGCCGAATCAGCAATCAAACCGATCCGCCGCAGTTCGTCATCAAAACGGCTCGAGGAGAGCATCAGTCCGCTGCGGTCGAACGCATAGGTCTCACCGCTGTCGCCCGAGCGCGCCGTTGCCAGAATGCGGGTAAAATCTTTTTCCGGCCGGATGCGCAATCCCAGCACCGCCAAAACTTTCCCCTCCGCTGATTTGATCGGAGCGGCGGCAAACATCGTTGGCACGCCACTGCGTAGATTGCCTTTCGCATCCGGCAACATCGCCACACTGGGAAATGGCCGGGTGATGTCGCTCTGGCCGGCGAAGCTCGCGGCAAACTCCGCCGCATAGTTGGGCGGTGAAACCATGCCCACCAATTGATCACGGCGGGAAGCGATGACCAGGCAGTGCGGGTCCAATACGACAAACCCATCAAAGCCTCGGCGATCCAGCCGCGGATTCAGGTGCGCCCGCAAGGCCACAAGTTCCGGCGCGGCCAGCAACCGCGACGCGATGGGCGTGCCCGGCTCAGTTTTCTTCAGCAAACCGGCAACGAGCGCGCACACCGTTTCATCCGCCGCGAGGTTTTCCGCATCCGATTTCATCGTGGCCGACCAAGCGCGAAGCGCCTCGGCATTGGCGTTGAGGATGACCTGCAGATGGGAGGCGATCTGCTGCTTCATGACGCCCTCCATTTTCAGGCGCAACGTAACGGCCACAAAAGCCAGCAGCACCGCCGCGACCAGTGGCCAGACCCATAATTGGGTGCGGAGAAACCCCCGCGTGCGGGCCAGATAGCTCGCCGTGCGGGACCGGGTTTGCGAATTAAGGCTCATTGAATTGCGGCAAACTATCAATCTGCGCCCGGCAAGACCAGACCGGTTTGGCGACTCACCGGGCTATGAGTTCATCGATGTGATTCAGCCATGCCTGCCCCGACAAATCTCCCAGCCTGTCAATTTCCGGCGCTATCGGCTATTCTCTCCGGATGAACATAGATCTCAGTGATTTTTCGGCGGCACAGAACCAGGCGCTTTTCGATCTGCTGATCCTGGCGATGTATGCGGACGGTCATTTGACAACCCATGAGGACGATCAATTACAGAAGCTGCTCGCAGCGATGGGATTTTCCGAGGAACCCGATCGCCAGCGCGAATTTGATGCGGCGGTGACGAGGATCCGGCCCAGCATCCAATCCATTCACAAAGCCAAAACCCTGGCGCTTCTACTCGCCGACGCATTCACTCTGCGCACCCAACACAAACAGGTGTTCGCCGCCGTCGAGCAGATCATGACCTTTGACAATAATATCAGCACCTGGGAAAACACCCTGCTCTCGGAATTACGGATGAAATTCCGCCTGTGACAAAGGTCAGGCGGCCGCCCACCACCGACTCACGCCGAGCATAGTGCTTGACGCGCTGAAGCACGCGGGGAAAATAACCGGATGAATTGCGCGTCAAACATGACTCCTCCATTTTTTTTATGAAAATAAACCGGCTTATTTTTGTCCCGCTAGCCGCCCTGCTGCTCGCCGCATCGTCCGCCTGGGGCAGCACCAACGATTATGCCGGAGCCATCTGGGCATATGAAGATTCCACCCGGCCGCTGGCCGCCGCCGCAGAGATCACCCCGGTGAAATATCCCGACTGCGACACCGCCGTGGTCGAGCAAAAAATGGTCCGCCAATATCGCCCCGACGGCACGGCGGACGCGCAGGATGAAACGTTTGTGAAGGTGCTGACCGAAAAGGGCCGAAGAGAAAATCGCACGCTGGCCTTGAGTTTCATGCTCCCCTACACGACGGCTGACGTGGTGAAGCTAGAGGTCGTGAAGCCGGACGGGAGTGCGACGCCGGTGGACGTGGCGGCGAACTCCAAGGTAAGCATCGACGACAGCCAGATGGCCATGAACATCTATGATCCGAACACCAAAGTGTTGCAGGTCAACATCCCCAAGCTGGAGATCGGCGACGTGGTCCATTCCATCATCCGCCAGACCACCGAGCGGGCGTATATTCCCGACCAATACGCGGAGGAAAATCTGTTTGAAGGCAGCGGATTCATCCGCCACATCTCCTACGAAGTCCACGCGCCGGCGGAACGGCCGCTGAAATACCTGCGGCTGCGCGATGAGATTCCCGGCACGGTAACCTATGCCGCCGACACCAACGCAGACCACTCAATCACGCACCATTGGGAGGTGAATGACGTGCCGCGCATGTTCGAGGAGCCGTCCATGCCATCTTATGAGAACGTGCTGCAGCGCCTGCTCGTCAGCACGTTGCCCGACTGGAAGGCGGTTTCAAAATGGTATTGGGAGTTGAGCAAGCCGCACCTGGATGCCACCACTCCGGAGATGAAGAAAACAGTTTTCCAACTCACCGCCAACGCCACGAATGATCTGGAGAAAATCCGCGCGATCTTTTACCACGTCTCAAAAAACATCCGTTACATGGGCCTGACACCGGAGAAAGACCGGCCGGGTTTCGAGCCGCACGACGTGAAGCTGACCTTTGAAAACAACTACGGCGTCTGTCGCGACAAGGCTGCCCTGCTCGTTTCCATGCTGCGTGAGGCTGGCCTGAACGCTTATCCGGTCTTGATCAGCGTCGGCAGCAAGCGTGATGCGGAAGTGCCCGATCCGAACTTCAACCACGCCATCGTCGGCGTCGAGTTGGATCCCGGTGACTATCTACTGATGGACCCAACCGACGAAAACACCCGCGATCTCCTACCTGCTTCAGATTGCAATCAAAGCTATCTGGTCTGCCGGCCAGAAGGCGAACGCATCCTAACCAGCCCGGTCCAGGCGCCGGAAAAGCATCTGATGCGCGTCAAGACCACCGGCGAATTGAGCGCCGATGGCAGGCTGGAAGCAAAGTCGGTGCTGTGGTTTGAAGGCGTCAATGACGACGCCTACCGGAATGCTTTTGTGAAAATGAAGGCCGATGACGCCCGCCGGTTTTTCGAGCGCGACCTCAAACTGGCCGTGCCAGGGGCGAGGCTGAAATCACTCAAACTCCTGCCCGAAAATATGCTCGACATGTCCACGCCCGTGCATGCCGAACTTGAATTTTCCGCCGATGGCATGACGGCTGCCGGCCACGATAAGGCCATCGTAAGCGTGCCGTGGATCGGCAGCGGCCTGGGCGTCGTGAATTTCATCCTCCGCGACACGGGTCTGGAAAAGCGAAAATATCCACTGCAGACCGGCGCAACCTGCGGATTGCAGGAAGAAGTGTCGCTCAATCTGGGCGTAGGATTTATCGGGGCCGTGTCCATGCCGGATTGCACGCCGGTGGCGGATAATTGCCTGAGCCTGATTAAAAACTTTTATTTCACGAACCAGACACTGCTTTGCTCGCGGGAGTTGAAATTGAAAACGGTGGAGTTCTCGCCGGCAGAATATTTCAAGCTCAAGCAGACCTTGAAGGAGATGCAATATGACGGCCGCAAGGCCCCGATTTTGGCGCTGGCCAGGAATCATTCCAGTCAACCCACCTCGGGAGCCCCAGAGACCCTGACACCTTCGGTCAGTTCGGATGCCCTGATACTGGAAAGCACCAAAACCCTCGACGTGACCGACGCCCACTCGGCGGTTTACCGGGTGAAATACGCCAAGCGCATTTTGAGTTACAATGGCAAGAAGCGGGAGGCGGAACTGAAGATCGAGTTCAACCCCGCTTGTCAGGAGGCCAAGTTGATCCAGGCGGTTTCGGTTTCACCTACCGGCCAGCGCAAGGAAATATCGCCGGGCGAAATCAATGTGATGGATGCAGGCTGGAACGGCTCGGCCAAACGCTATACGGGCGGGAAAATTCTGGTCGCCAATTTGCCCAATGTGGCGATCGGCTCCGTGATCGAAGTGGAATTTGAAGTCACCACCAAGGCCGGCACGCCATTCCTGGCCGGTTTTGAGTCGTTCCAAATGCCCGATGCCTTGGAGCACAAATCCTTTACCGTGACCGCACCGGATAAAATCAGGGTTCTACGGCTGGTCAGCGGTCCGGCAGGCATCATTCATGATGAACACACCAACACCATCGGTAAAAATATTTTCCGCTGGCAGTCTGATGATGTGAAAGCTCTGCCGGCTGAAAGTCAACTGCCTCCGGAGTGGGCATACGCTGCCGGGGTTGGATATTTCATCGGAAATACCGATGATTATTACCGGGAGCTAAACCAAGCCCTACTCAGCCGTTCGCAAAACTGCTCCAAGGCAGCCGGACTAGCGAGTCAACTGGCGGCGGCGGCGACCAACCGGCTCGATGCCGTGAAAGCCATCCGTGATTTCATCACCAAGTCCATCCGGCTTGCCGGGCCAAGCTTCACCGGGCTGCCGCTGGCCGAACTTTCCACCGCCGACACCACGTTGACCGACGGCTATGGTCATCTGGCGGACCGCGCGATCTTGTATCACGCGATGTTAATGGCGGCGGGCTTTCAGCCGGAGTTTGTGCTGGCGTCGGAATTGCCGCCGGTCAGCGGCATTACCAGCGTCGTCAAAAATTTTCCGTTGCCGCATAATTTTCAATACCCGCTGGTCCGAATTAGCGTAAGCGGCCGGACCTACTACCTCAATGACACCGACCAATACTCGCAATTGGGGGCGACGGCTCACGATGGCCGACTGGGACTAGCGCTCGCCAGCCGGGCCTACGAGGAAATCCATGCCGCCAGCAATTGCAACGACCACACCGAGACGCTATACACCATGTTCGTGTCGGATAACGGGCAGACGCATGTGAGCATGACACGCCAATTTTTTGGCAATGGCTATGGCGCGAAAAAACGTTATTTCTCCGAACTGCCGCCAGAGGAGCGCCGCCGGTATTTTCAGGAAATTGTTTCGCAGGTGGCCCAAGGTGCGCGGCCTGTTGGCGGACTCACAACGGCATTTGACAGTTACCCCGGCGTTGAACAGTTTACTGTTGAGATCGACAACTACGCCGTCGTGGATGGAAAATATTTATATTTCGACCTGCCATTTACGCCGTCGCTTTTCCCGGTCGGCGATGATCACCGGGTGCTGCCGTTACTCATTTCACGGGGCAGCAAAGAAACCATCCGGACGGAAATTAATTTGCCGGAAAACTTTCACCGGATCGTCATCGCACCCAAAAATGAGAAGCAATCCGTGCCAGGCGGCACGGCAAAAATCACCACAACCAAGACAGCCAAGCAATGCGTGATCACCGACGAATTTGAAACCACGCCAGCCATCATCGGGCCGACCGAATATCCAGCTCTGCTCAAGTTGGAATCGGCATTGCGCCGAAAATCAGCGAAGGTGTTTTTGCTGGAAAACGAATGAGTCCAGCGCACCGGCGTGCCGGCAGAAAATACGCCGCAAACCAATTTTTCGAATCAAATCGTCGCGATTTTATCCCGCAACGGGATTAGATCAGGGTCGCCAACGGCCTCTGCTTTAACCGTGTTTTTATCCAAAGCCAGCGCTTGCTTAAGCCACTGCTCCGCCTCATCGAGCCGATGCAATTGGGCGCAGTAACAGGCTAGATTGTAAGGGATGACCCAGTTTCTTTTGAATTTCGTGGCAGCCGGCATCAATAATTCATACGCGGCCCGGGTGCGCTTCAGTTCGTGCAAAGCGAATGACCGCTGAATCCAGACATGATCATTCTCGGGGGTCGCCAGCACCAGCGCGGAAGCCAGATGAATACACTCTTCCCATTTACCCGCCTTGACATAAATCTGGAGTTGCACCTCCAACACTTCGGGACGGTCCCGAAAGAGTGGTGAGATTTGCGCCAGTTCTTCAGCGGCGGCCAGATGATCCCCAAGTCCCAGCCAGCCTTCAGCAGCATCCAGAAAACGTTGATCCGGGAGTGGCAGGCTTTTCATTAATCAAATCCTCTACGACCCTTACGGAAATAGTCCGCGTTGTTTTTTTGCCTCATATACGCGACTGATGCCCACTCCCAAGGCTGCCATCCGCATCGAAATCTTTTGTTTGCGGCTCAGGTTGAGCACTCGAGTCCATGAGGTCTCCAGAATACGAAACAGCTTGTCGGCGATCTCCGTTTCGCCCCAGAAAAAACTTTGCAAATCCTGCACCCACTCAAAGTAGCTCACCACCACACCGCCGGCATTACAGAGGACGTCGGGGATGATGAATACTTCCGGGCGCTGGTCTAAAATAACATCCGCCTCGGGCGTGGTGGGGCCATTGGCTGCCTCAGCGAGGATACGGCATTGAATTCTGCCGGCGTTGGCCGCGGTAATTTGCCGTTCCATCGCAGCGGGAACCAAGACATCGCAGGGAAGCAATAATAATTCTTCATTAGTGACAGGCACAGCTTCCGGAAATCCCGCAAGCGTTTGGTTCCTGGCAACATATTTTTCCAGCGCCAGCAAATCGAGGCCTTGCGGATTATAGACACCGCCTTGGACATCGCTGACGGCAATGACCTTGGCGCCATACCGCCCCAGCGAATAGGCGGCAACGGAACCAACATTGCCAAACCCTTGAATCACGGCGGTGCATTTGCTGATGTCCACTCCAACGGCATCAGTCGCCCGGTTAATGAGATAGGCCACTCCACGCCCGGTGGCTTCGCGGCGTCCCAACGAACCGCCTAATCCCACTGGCTTGCCGGTAACGATGCCAGGGACCGAGTGTCCCTCATGCACGGAATAGGTATCCATCATCCACGCCATCGTTTGTTCGTTGGTGCCCACATCGGGAGCCATCACATCCACTTGCGGCCCGATAAAGGGAATCATTTCCTGGGTAAATCTTCGGGTCAGTCGCTCAATTTCTTGGCGTGACATCTTACTTGGGTCGCAGGTGATACCACCTTTGGCCCCGCCATAGGGCAATCCCGTGAGAGCACATTTCCAACTCATCCACATTGCCAGAGCGGCCACTTCCCCCAGCGCCACATCGGGATGGTAGCGCAAGCCGCCTTTGGTGGGGCCGAGCGTAAGGTGATGTTGCACACGATAGCCGGAGAATACCTTGGTTGAGCCGTCATCCATGTGGATTGGCAACGCAACGGTCAGAGAGCGTTTGGGAAACTTCAGTCGTTCGCGTTCATTAACGGGAATTTGAAGATGGTCAGCCACAACCTCAAACTGCTGGCACGCCATCTGGAAAGTCGGATGTGCGTAAATTTCCATATGTCCCAATTCAATCGGATTTCATAGGGTCGCACAAGACCGCAATCGTAGCCAGAAACCGGCTCTATGGCTTTCAGCCCTTGCGCAATTTTCGATACTCTGTCGGGGTTACCTCATTCACGCTGCGAAAGACCCGTGAGAAGTAGAGCGGATCGGCATAGCCAAGCGTATTCGCGACCTCTTTAATACTGGTGTTGGTCGTATCGAGCAACTGACAGGCACGATGCATTCGCAAGCGGATGAAATAATCGATCGGCGCATAGCCCGCCTGCTGCTTGAACAACTCCACAAAACGCGAGCGGGAAAGATTGGCGATGGCTGCGAGGGCATCCAGTTGCACCGATTGATTCAGGTGCTGCTTCATGTAGGCAATGGTTTGCGCAATACGTTGCTGCACACTAGGCTGTTCGTGGCGGCCGCTGCGCTGCTCCCGGATCAACACGGTCATCAAATGCGCCAACGCATGTGACGCGCCCAGCAGTTGCTGCGTGCTATAGCCGTGCTCGACCGCACCCAGCGCTTCCTCGAAAAGGGCCAGCATTTGGGCATCTGCACCAATCCGGATGACCGGTCGATCAACACAGACTTCCAATTCTTTTAAAAATCCGCCGACCAAGGCGCCTTTGGCGTGATACCAGTGGATTGACCAAGGGCGAACCCGGTCCGCGCCGTAGGCATGAGAAATTTCCGGCGGAATCACCAGTAAATCTCCCGTCTTGACCTGGTGCAGTCGTCCAGCGACTGAACACCATCCACTCCCCCTGGTGCAGTATATAAAAATCGCCTGATCCACACCAACCGGCCTTTCCCGCCGATGGCCGACAGCCTGCGGAAAAAACCCTAGATCCGTCGGGATGAGTCCGGCCAACAGTGGATGTTTTTCCGCGCGCGTCACCACCGAGCGCGGCAGCACCACGATACGCTGGCCCGGAAAGCCTTCGGCTTTCTGTATGCGTATTTTGGATAAGGCAACACCCGACATTTTGATTGCCAGTTTGCCAGAGGGCCGGAAAATAATCCATGTCTTCCGGCTAATGCTCCATTTAAGAAAAGCCCGACATATGTTAACCTTTGTGCATCCAAAGATGAAGAAGCCATCCAACGTCGGTGTGCGCATTGAAAATCTGGTGCTGCCAACCTTTCTGCCGGCGGCACCCGACAAAAACCCGATGTTTCTTGAAAGGCGCGTGTATCAAGGCAGCAGCGGAAAGGTGTATCCGCTGCCGTTCACCGATCGCATCGCGGAGAAGCCGGTCGATCGGGCCTGGAAAGCGGTTTGGATTGAAAATGAATTTCTTCGCGCGCTCATCCTGCCGGAAATTGGTGGACGCATCCACGCCATTCAGGACAAGACGAACGGCTACGACCTGATTTACAACCAGTCCGTCATCAAGCCCGCGCTCGTCGGCCTCGCCGGACCTTGGGCGAGCGGCGGCATTGAGTTCAACTGGCCGCAGCATCATCGGCCGGCGACCTTTCTGCCGGTGGATTTTGCAATCGAGCAACACGCCGACGGCTCCAAAACTGTCTGGTGCAGCGACCACGATCCGATGTGCCGGCTGAAAGGCATGCACGGCGTCTGCCTGTATCCCGGCAAAGCCATTGTAGAGTTAAAGGTGCGCGCCTACAACCGCACCGCGCACGTCCAGACCTTTCTATGGTGGGCGAATGTCGCCACACGCGTGCACGAGGCCTATCAAAGCTTTTTCCCGCCGGATGTTTATTACGTCGCCGACCACGCGCGCCGCTCAATGAGCGAATATCCGCTGGCGAAAGGCCATTACTACGGAGTGGACTACGGCAAACGCGCCCGCACCGGCATACCTAGAACCGAAGTCCCCAACCAGTTTTTGCCACCGCACTGCACCAACCCAAAACCAAGAACTAAAAATTCAAAACTGCCATACTACGCGCCGAACGACTTGAGTTTTTACGCGAACATTCCCGTGCCGACATCCTACATGTGCATGGGAAGCAAAGAAGATTTCTTCGGCGGCTACGATTACAAGGCCGAAGCCGGCATTGTTCATATTGCGAACCACCACATTTCGCCCGGCAAAAAACAGTGGACGTGGGGCAACCAGGAATTCGGCTATGCATGGGACCGCAACCTCACCGAGGCCGATGCCGGCGGCGAGTTCGCCCCCTACATCGAAATCATGTCCGGCGTGTTCACGGACAACCAGCCGGACTTTAGCTTTCTCCAACCCGGCGAAACGAGGACGTGGAGCCAGTATTGGTACCCCATCCAGAAAATCAGCCCCGCGCAGCACGCGAATTTGCGCGCCGCCGTCAGCCTGAATGTTCGCGGTGAAAAAATCCACCTCGGCGTGGCCGTCACCGGAAAAATTTCCCGCGCCAAAATCCAGCTTACCGCCAACGGCATAAACTTTTTTCAAATCATTCGCCATCTCGCCCCGGATCAGCCCTTCGTCACCGTAATCAAACTTCCGCGCAGCGCTACCGAAGCAAATTGTCAATTGCGCGTGACCGACACCAGCGGCGCAGAAATCATCGCCTACCAACCCAAAACACGCATACAAGGTAAAGTTCCGCCGCCAGCCACCGAGCCTGTTGCACCAACGGAAATTTCCAGCACCGACGAACTTTTTGTCACCGGTCTCCACCTCGACCAATACCGTCACGCCACGCGTTGTCCAACTTTATATTGGCGCGAAGCGTTGCGCCGCGATCCGCTGGATTCACGCTGCAACAATGCGATGGGTTTGTGGCACCTCAAGCGCGGCGAATTCTCCACGGCGGAAACATTCTTCCGCCAAGCCGTCGAACGACTGACCCGCCGCAACGCCAACCCCTACGACGGCGAAGCGTATTACAATCTCGGCCTGTGCCTCCGACATCTTGGGCGCGATGACGAAGCTTACGCCGCGCTTTACAAGTCTTGTTGGAACCAAGCGTGGCAATCCGCCGGCTACCACACACTGGCGGAAATTGACAGCTGCCGTAAAGATTGGAATCCCGCACTGGAACACCTCAATCACTCGCTGCGTGTCAACACCGACAACCTGCGGGCACGTAATCTCAAAGCCATCGTTCTGCACAAACTTCAACGCGGCGATGAGGCTAAAACCCTCTTACAAACGACGCTCGCGCTTGATCCGCTTGACTGGTGGGCGCGTTATCTGAACGGCGAACAACCCCGCTGCGATTTGCCGACGGTGCTTGATCTGGCACACGATTTTGCGCGGGCCGGTTTTTTTTCTGAGGCCATCGAGCTGCTAACTTATGCCAAGGCCGCGCCCGGCGATCTACCCGACCAAAGCTGGGGTGTGCAGCCGTTGGTGCATTACACGCTCGGCTGGCTTTATCAGAAACTCGGCGAGAACACATCCGCGCTAGCCAGCTATAAAGCTGCTGCCGCACAACCATCGGATTACTGTTTTCCGGCACGCCTTGAGGATATTGCGATTCTCGAAGCCGCGATACGCGCAAACCCACGCGATGCCAAGGCACCGTATTATTTGGGCAATCTGCTTTACGACCGCCGCCGACAGGCAGAAGCCATCCGGCTTTGGGAACAATCCGCGCGTCTCGATAACAGTTTTTCCGTCGTCTGGCGCAATCTTGGCATCGGCTATTTCAACATTTCGAAAAAGCCAAAGCTGGCGCGAGTAGCTTATGCACAAGCTCGGCGAGCAAATCCCGGCGATGCGCGGCTGCTGTTTGAGCGGGACCAACTTTGGAACCGACTGGGCGAAAAACCGGTGAAGCGTTTGCGTGAACTGGAAAAATATCCCGAACTCGTCCGACAACGTGACGACTTGAGCGTAGAATTGTGCGCGTTGTTGAATCAGACAGGGCGACACACCGAAGCGAAGCAGCTGTTGGCGAAGCGAAACTTCCAACCCTGGGAGGGTGGCGAGGGCGGGCCGCTGGGGCAGCACATCCGCACACATCTCGCCCTCGGGCGCAAAGCGCTAGGACTTCAGGATTATGCCTCTGCGGTAAGTCACTTTAAAAACGCGCTTACAGTGCCGCAAAACCTGGGAGAAGCCAAGCACCTGCTCGCGAATCAGAGCGACATCCATTATTGGCTCGGTTGCGCATTGGCGGATTCCGGCGAGAAATCAGAGGCTCAGAACCACTGGCGGACAGCTGCAAACTTCAAAGGTGATTTCCAGGCGATGAGCGTTCGCGCCTTTAGCGAGATGACCTATTACTCGGCGCTGTCATGGAAAGAGTTGGGCAAAAATTTCAAGGCAAAAAAACTACTTCGCGACCTGCTAGCCTTCGCGCGGCAATTGCAAAAGGCTAAGGCGAAAGTTGATTATTTCGCCACGTCGCTGCCAACGATGCTGTTATTCGACGACGATTTGCAATATCGTCAGGCGACCACCGCGTTATTCTTGCAGGCGCAGGCGCAGCTAGGTCTTGGACAAAGCGCCGCTGCGAAGAATCTGTTGCGGCAAGTTTTGCAACGCGATCCCAACCATGCGCTCGCGGCGGATTTAGTCCCGTTTCTTGACTGATAATAGAAAAATGAAACCCATGAACCGCATGAAACACATTCTGCTGTTGTGCCTGGCCTCGGCTTGCGCATCGCTGACAGGGCTGCACGCCGCCACGAACATGTTGGATAACCCCATTATGCTCACCCCCCCGGCGCCGCGCGCACCGCGCCTCAACGGGCCACTGGTTTATGGCGTCCGCCCCGGCTCGCCATTTCTCTATCGCATTCCCTGCACGGGGGAGCGACCGATGAATTTCAAAGCCGAATATTTGCCGGCAGGTCTGACACTCGATCCACAGGGCGGTATCATCACCGGAAAAATTTCTAATGCCGGAACGAATCGTGTGATACTCATCGCCCAAAACTCACGCGGCGAGGCAAAGCGCGAATTTCGTATCATTGTCGGCAACACGCTGGCGCTGACGCCGCCGATGGGCTGGAACAGCTGGTATATCCATTACGAGCGCGTGAGCGACGCGCTGATGCGCCAATCGGCGGACCAGATGTTGTCCAGCGGCATGGCGGATTTCGGCTACCAGTATGTGAACATTGATGATTGCTGGATGAAGAAAAACGGTGACGTGCCGTATCGCGCCGCCGACGGCACGCTGTTGCCGAATGGAAAATTCCCGGACATGAAAGCCCTCGCCGATGCTATCCACGCCAAAGGACTGAAAGCCGGACTTTACACGTCCCCCGGCCGGTGGACTTGCGGCGGATACGTTGGAGCTTATCTCCACGAGGCGCAGGACGCGCGGACGTTTGCGGGGTGGGGATTTGATTTTTTGAAATACGATTGGTGCAGCTACGGTCAGATTTATCACGGCGGCGATCCGCGGCTGACGAACAGCATTCCCATGCCGGCGGCTAAAGGGTTGGCGGGATACAAATTTCCATACGAACTCATGTGGGGCGAACTCCAGAAGCTTGACCGCGACATCGTTTTCAACCTTTGCCAATACGGCATGGGGGAAGTTTGGAAATGGGGCGGCAATGTCGGGAATTGTTGGCGCACGACCGGGGATCTCGGCTTGGAGCGTGGCGCCGCGCTGCCGGGCTTTTATAAAATTGGCCTCAGCAATGCGAAACATTGGGAATACGCCCGACCAGGTGCGTGGAACGATCCTGATTACATCCTCATCGGCTGGGTCGGCGACGCTCACGGCATGGGCGAAGGCAGAAAAACCACGCTTACGCCCAACGAACAATACAGTTACATGAGCCTGTGGTCACTCATGGCCGCGCCGCTCATCTTCAGCGGCGACATGGCGAAGCTCGACGCCTTCACGTTGAATGTGCTTTGCAATGCCGAAGTCATCGCCGTGGATCAGGATCCGCTCGGCAAACAGGCGAAATTATTACGCCAGTCGGATAATGAATATATGATGGTGAAGGATCTGGAAGACGGATCAAAAGCCGTCGGTTTATTCAACCTCGGCGAACAACCGGCAAAGCTTTCGGTCTCGTGGACCGAACTTGGCATTTCCGGCAAGCAACGCGTTCGCGATTTGTGGCGTCAGAAAGACTTGGGAAAATTCAAAAATGAATTCCACGCCGAAGTGCCTCGTCACGGCGTCATATTGGTGCGGTTGCTAGCCATTTAATCTCTGAAATTATGAACACCCCAATCATCACCGAATCTTCGACACTAAAGGCTGATTACAACCTCGGTTATGTCTGGCTCATCTCGGCAGTCGCCGCGATGGGTGGACTGCTATTTGGCTGGGACTGGGTCGTCATCGGAGGCGCGAAACCATTTTTTCAACGCTACTTCGAGCTCACGAGCGAGGCGCAAATCGGCTGGGCCAATAGCTGCGCGCTCATCGGTTGCCTGGTAGGCGCGCTGGTAGCGGGTGCGTTAAGCGACAAGTTTGGACGCAAGAAACTGCTCATACTTGCGGCACTGCTGTTCGCCGTGACTTCCCTTGGCAACGCCCTGGCCAACAATTTTACCATTTTCATCGTTTGGCGGATGCTCGGCGGCGTAGCGATCGGGCTCGCATCCAACCTTTCTCCCATGTATATCGCGGAGGTAGCACCCGCGCAGATTCGCGGCCGGCTCGTTTCCATCAACCAGCTCACCATCGTCGTCGGCATTTTGCTGGCCCAATCTCTCAACTGGTTTCTCGTGCGCCACCTGCCGGCTGGCGCGACCGATGAATTTATCCGCGCCTCCTGGTTCGGGCAGCAAGGCTGGCGCTGGATGTTCGGCCTCACCGCCGCTCCGGCGCTGCTGTTTTTCATCGGCATGTTCGCGGTGCCGGAAAGCCCGCGCTGGCTCGCCAAAAACGGCAAACCCGACGGCGCCCGCCGCGTGCTGAAAAAAATCGGCGGCGAAACTTATGCCAGCGACGCCATGCGCGAAATCCATGCCACGCTCGCCAGCGAGGAGATTCAACAAGTCCGCTTCGCCGACCTGCTTGAACCCAAGATGCGGAAGGTGCTGGTGCTCGGCGTCGTGCTGGCGGTGTTCCAGCAATGGTGCGGTATTAATGTGATCTTCAATTATGCCGAGGAGATTTTCAAAGCGGCGGGCTACGATATATCCAGCGTGTTGAAAAACATCGCCTGGACCGGCTCGGTGAATCTCGCCTTCACATTCGTCGCCCTCGGCGTCGTGGACAAAGGCGGCCGGCGGCCGCTGATGCTGTTCGGCTCCGCCGCGCTGGCGCTGATTTATTTTATCATGGGCTGGTGCTATCACAGCCACGTACAAGGCTGGCCGATGCTGCTGCTAGTCCTCGCGGCCATTGGCTGCTATGCCATGTCGCTCGCGCCGGTAACCTGGGTGGTCATTTCGGAAATTTTCCCCAACCGCATCCGCGGTGCAGCGATGTCCGTGGCAGTGACGTCCCTCTGGCTTGCCTGTTTCCTGCTGACCTACACGTTCCCATTGCTGAATGCCAAGCTCGGCTCGGCGGGGACCTTTTGGCTCTACGGTGCGATCTGTGCTGCGGGATTCATATTTATCTTTCGTAAACTACCGGAGACGAAGGGTAAAACCTTGGAGCAGCTCGAAAACGATTTAACTTCGTAATCGCACGTTTCAGCTAACGACGGGCTGGCTGACAAGCCGCCGGGCTCGCGATAAATCTGGGTTTATTTGGCCGGCCCGAACGGATTCTTCGGCGGCGCCGGCAGCGCGCGATTGAGGAACAGCGGGCTGACAAAAAGATAAATCCAGCCGATGACCAAGTGCATCCCGAAAGCAAAGCAAAGCTGCACGAGATCGAATCCGCTGCAGTCGTAAAGCACGAGGGCCACCGACAGCAGCAGCGCGCCAGGCATGAGCGCGGCAGCGGCGAGTTTCCAACTGGCGAACAGGTTCAAATCGCGGTTCGCAAAAAAGCAGAGCAGCCAGACTGGAAAACAATAAATTGTCGCCAGCCCCGCCCACCCGAGCATCAAACCAAAAAACGTGCCGATTGCCGCCAGACCGACAAGATTCGGCGCCCACGCGCCCCACGCGGGCCGCGCATCGCTCCGGTTGGCGGCGATGAGATAGCCCGTCGGATAATCCAGCTCCGCCTCGCCAAACAGGGAAAAGATGCAGAGCGAATCGCGGCCGAACTCAAATTGGAAATCCGCCGGCGACCGCAGCGCGCCGCCATGTTCCACGTCCACGCTGAACGCCAAGATTTTTCCCTCCGCCAGCATCACCGGTGAATCCTCGCGCCAGTCGAGCCGGCCGCCGTGAATGGAACCGGAGTCGGGCAACTGGTTGATGGCTTCATCCATCACCGGGAAAATTCCGTCGGACAAAAGCCACAGGACAGCCGCGGCGGTGAGGAGCGCAAAGACCGCCTGCACGATGAAGAGCCGCTCGAACGAGGCGCGCGCAAACGCCGCCACGCCCCGCGGCGTGATCGGTTCCCAGGCAAAAGTCGGTTCGCGAAGCGCGTTCACGCCGCGAAGGATAACAGAAACACGGCGCGAAAATCAGCCCTGATTTTGCGGCGGTGGTGTTTGGCCGGGCGGCGGCTGGACAACGACCGGCACGGGATAGCGCAGCTTCATCACATCGTCCACGAGAACTTCGATGTAGTAGGTGCCGGCGGCCTCGAACTTGACCTGGCCGAAGAACATGACATTCGTCGCGCTCATCACGGGGTCGCGCAGCTCGAATTTCATTTCGCCCTTGCTAATAACCGTGGTCTGGTCCGGCGCGACCAGGCGCACCGTCTCGTTGAACTGCCCGATGCCCGCCGCCCAGCGGTTGAAGATGCAAATGCGCCCGGCGACGATGGGCACTTGCGGCACGCGGACAACTTGGACAACGCCGATGAGAAAGAGGTTGCCGTTCACTTCCTGGCGAACTTCCTCGCACACGAGCGAACATTGGAGATCAGGTAAAATACGGGTGGCTTGCATAAATAATTTGAACGCTCATTCTGACCGAGAATCGCTGGATGTCAGGAAAATAATTCCGGTCACCGCCCGTCCCGGCTTTCGTCTTCCAGGTGAAATTTATGCAGCGCGCGGTGAACCACCGGCGCAAAGATGATTCCCAAAATCGCGATCAAGGTAAGCCCGCTGAAGAGCGCGTAGCAGCCGGCAAAGATTTTCCCGGCATCCGTTTGTAACATGGCCACGGGCCCCATGCCCGAAAGAATCATCGCCGCGTTCACAAACGCATCCACCCACGGGAGTTTCTCAAAGACGTGATAACCAATCATCCCCAGGCCGAGCGAAATGGCGATGACCGCCACGCCGAGCAACGCGTGGCGGGCGAGGCGATGATAAAACTCCTTGCGTGGCAGCAAGGGCTTGGTGCGATGTTCAAACATGATCGTCAATTGGCCGAGCCAACCGCCTGCCGCAAATCTTTCATGCCTGCCGCCGCCAGCTTTTCGCGCAGCCCGGCCACGATTTTTTTGGCGAGGCCCGGACCTTCGTAAACCATGCCGGTGTAAACCTGCACGAGGGAGGCCCCGGCGGTGATCTTTTCCCACGCATCATCCGCGCTGAAAATGCCGCCGACGCCAATGATCGGCAGCCGACCATTCGTTTGTTTGTAAAGATGCCGGACAATCTCCGTGCTGCGGGCGCGCAGCGGTCGGCCGCTCAAGCCGCCGGTCTCGGCGTAAATTTTTAGCAACGCGGCATCGCTGGTCGGCGGGCGCGCGATGGTCGTATTCGTCGCCACGATGCCGGCGATGCGGCACGGCGTGGCGAGTTCGAGGATTTCGTCAAGCGCTTCCAACGTCAGATCCGGCGCAACTTTCACCAGAATCGGTTTGCCGGTGGCGTTTTGCCCCTGCAACGCGGAAAATATCTCACCCAGCGCCGCCTTGTCCTGCAGTTGGCGGAGGTTGGGCGTGTTGGGCGAACTGACGTTGACCACAAAGAAGTCCGCCAGGTCACGCAACGCGCGGAACGAATTGGCGTAATCCCCGGCCGCCTGTTCCAGCGGCGTGATTTTGGATTTACCCAGATTGATGCCGACCGGATGGGCCGGCCAACGACCGGATTGTTTCCACTCCGAAAGTTTCTGCGCCACGGCCTCCGCGCCGGAATTGTTGAATCCCATCCGGTTAATGACCGCTTCGGCGGGAATCGCGCGAAACATCCGCGGCGGCGGATTGCCGGGCTGCGCGTGCCACGTCACGCCCCCGAGTTCTGTGAAACCGAAACCGATCGCCGCCCACCCGGGCACTGCGGCGGCATGTTTGTCCATCCCTGCCGCCAGACCAACGGGATTGGGAAATTTCAACCCCAACACTTCCGCCGGCAATTCGGCCGCGCCATAAATGGATCGCACCGCCCCGAGCGCAAAGGCATGGCGACTGACGCGCGCCAAGGCCTTTACCGCCTTATTGTGCGCGACTTCAGAGTCCTGGCGAAACAGCAGCGGCCGGAGAATTTTTTTATGGAGCCAGCCCATGATTATTTCGCCGCCCCGTTTTTCCCGGCGGCAGCGCGGGCGCGGATTTGGTGGTAAGTTCCCAGCGCGAGCAGCGGCCAGGCGTTGCGATACATGTCGTATTTCAGATAGAACACTTTCGGAAAACCGGTGCCGGTCGTCTCGGCTTCCATCCATGAACCATCGGCATTCTGCGTCCGGTAAAGATATTCAATGCCCCGCTTGAGCGCGGGATTTTCCGGATCATCAAACGCGCACAAGCCCATGACCGCCCACGCGGTTTGCGATGCGGTGCTCGGCCCCTGCCCTTTGAATACCGGATCGTCATAGGTATTGCAGCGTTCGCCCCAGCCACCGTCCTCGCGCTGGACGCTCTCCAGCCACGCGCGACCGCGCTGCAGCCAATCTTCGTTCATGTCGAGATTCAGCGCCCTCATGCCGCGCAAGACCTGCCACGTGCCGTAGATGTAATTGACGCCCCAGCGCCCATACCAGGAACCGTCGTCCTCCTGCTGGCGGCGGACATAATCAATCGCGTCTTTGACCTGATGATGGCCGTTGCTCCAGCCCTCGTAGCCCAGCAGCTCCAAAATGCGCGCGGTGATGTCGGCGCACTCGGGGTCCAGCATCGCGTTGTGGTCGGCGAAGGGAACTTTTTCGAGAATGTTCTTCGTGCAATCCTTGTCGAACGCCGCCCAGCCGCCGTCTTTGCACTGAAAGGTCATCATCCACTTGAGGCCGCGTTTGAAACATTCATCGCGCTTCGCCGGCGTGTCCGTGGGGATCAGGCGCAGCGCGAGCAGCACCATGGCGGTGTCGTCCACGTCGGGGTTCCACTTGTTGTTGTATTCAAACACCCAGCCGCTCGGCTCGACCTTCGCGGGATTTTTATGGATCCAGTCGCCGGCAAAACGGATTTCTTTTTCCATCAGCCACTCGGCGGAGCGCTTCAGCTGCGGATGGTCGGCGGGAATGCCCGACTCCCGCAGGCAGATGGCCACAATGGCTGTGTCCCAGACCGGCGAGAAACACGGCTCGATGCGGACGGAATCAGCTTCCTCGTGTTCGAGCTTCTTCAACTCGTGCGCGGCGCGGACCACTTGCGGATGGTCGTCGGGATAGCCCAGCGCCTTGAGCGCGATGAGCGAATTGAGCATCGCCGGAAAAATCGCCGCCAACCCGTCGCTGCCCTCGAAGCGTTCCAACATCCACCGCTCGCACTTTTTGAGGGCGGTGCGGCGGAACGGGTGCAGGCCGTGCTCCACGAACCATTCCGCCAGCTTGTGCAGCCGGTCGAGCCAGAGGAAAAAGTTGCGGAGCGAAATCTTTTCCGGATCGGGCGCCAGCGCCAGGTCGCGCTCGTGGATGCCTTCGGGATACAGTTCGTCGAGCGTGACGTTCACCGGGCGCGTGGGCTTGTAATGGTTGATGATGGCCAGCGGCACGAGCATCCCGCGCGACCAGTTGCTCATGTCCCAGAAGTTCACGTGGAACCATTTACCGATGAGCAGCACCTCGCAGGGAATCGTCGGGACATATTCCCAAGGGAACAGGCCGATGAGCGCGAGATACAGCTTGGAAAACGTGTTCATGCGCGGCACGCCGCCGAAGTGCAGCGCGACCTCGCGCGCCTTCAACATGCGCGGATCCTTCACCGGCACGCCGGCCAGCTTGAGCGCGAGATACGCCTTGATGGTGGCGTTCACCTCCGACGGCCCACCGTGATAAATATTCCAGCCGCCGTCCGGGAGCTGCATCGCGAAGAGGTGGTTCACCGCCTTGCGCTGCCATTCGGGATCCACCTGGCCGTTCCAGTGGTGATACGCCACGGTGTCCGAGACCAGCGTGGAATCCACCATCAGTTCGCCGACCCAGAAACCGTCCGGTTTTTGCTCCGACAACAGGAAATCCTGCGACCGCTTCAAGGCGGCCTGATACCGGGAAATAAAATCGTTGGGCACCGGGGCCGCCGGCGCGTTTGCCGCCGGTTTGACCCGTGAATCGCTATCAGTCAACACGCGCATACTTTGCGGATTTGCAAAAAAAGAGTAAAGATTTTCCTACCAACGAACGGGATGACGGACGCCAGAAATCAACGACAACAAAATCAGGCCAGCGCCCAGCCGGGATTGATTTCCGCGTCCAGCAACGGCAGCGGCGCGCCGGCCAGCAGTTTTCTTTCGGCCAAGATGCCGATCATCGCGGCATTGTCGGTGCACAGGGATTTGCCGGCGAGGCGCAGCGTGAGCCCCTGTTTCCGGCAGGCCGTTTCGAGCTCCCGGCGCAAGGCGCGATTGCACGTCACGCCGCCGGAGGCGGTCACGCAGCGCACCCCTTCGCGCTGCGCGGCGCGGAGGGTCTTCTTCACGAGCACTTCGATGATGGCGGCCTGCACGCTGGCGCAGAGGTCGCGGACGGCGGGCGGCTCGGCCAGCAGCTCGGGATGGTCGCGGATGAAATAGCGCACGGACGTTTTCAAGCCGCTGAAACTGAAATCATCATTGGCATCGTGCAGCAGCGGGCGCGGAAAATCATAGGCTCGGGGATTCCCCTGCTCCGCCAGCCGGTCGATCTCCGGTCCGGCGGGATACGGCAGGCCCATGAGCTTGCCGGTCTTGTCAAAACATTCGCCCGCCGCGTCGTCGATCGTGCCGCCGAGGACGCGGTGCTGCAATTCCGCGGACACCAGCACGAGCAGCGTGTGGCCCCCGCTGACGATAAGCGACACGTTCGGCTGAAACGCGGCAAAGTCCGCAAACAACGGAGCGCGGCCGTCCTCGGCCGCAGCAACATGGCTAACCCCAGATGCGCTGACAGTTTTAGAGTCCATCGGCATTCGAGCATCGCTGCGCCCGGGGACGGGCGCGCTCCCAATCCACGGCGAATACAGGTGTGCCTCGTGGTGGTGAATGCCGATGAACGGTTTGCCCAGGGCAAACGCCGCCGCCTGCGCCGCCTTGAACCCGACCAGCAGGGCGATGCCCAGCCCCGGCCCCTGAGTGGCCGCGACCGCATCCAGCTGGGCGGCGGTCACGCCCGCCTCGCGCAGGGCGGCTTGCGCCACGGGCAGCAGATTCTTCAGATGCTCGCGCGCGGCGAGTTCCGGCACGACCCCGCCGTATTCGGCGTGCAGGGCGATTTGCGAGGAAACGACGTTGGCCAGCACCCGGCCGTCGCGCACGACGGCGGCGCTGGTTTCGTCACAGGAGGTTTCGAGGGCGAGCAAGGTCATGGCCAGGGCGAATGCGGCAACGCCTTACTTGGCCGCGACTTTTTTGGCGCCGCCGCCCGCCAGCTGGTCATAGATCACCAGGCCCTTGAGCAAATCCACGGCGCGCTCGAGCTGTTCATCATGGATGGCCTCGACATGCACGCGGGCGCCCGACGGCAGTCCGTCCAGTCCGCCCGGCGCGCGCTTGAGTAGCAACGCCGCCTCGTCCGCGTCGCTCAGCGGGACGAGAATGTCCGGCGTGATGCCGTGCTGATGGATGACCTTGTGGCTCGGCGTGTAATATTTCGCCACGGTGAGCTTCAAGGCCGAACCGTCCTCGAGCGGAAAGATCGTCTGCACGGAACCCTTCCCGAACGTCTTCTCGCCCAGCACCACGGCGCGGTGCAAGTCCTGCAAACAGCCGGTGACAATCTCCGCCGCGCTGGCGCTGCCGAGGTTAGCAAGCACCACGATGGGCACGTTTTTCAATTCATCGCCGCGGCCCTGCGCGTAATACTTTTCCAGCACGCGCCGGCCCTCGGTGGACACCACCAGCTGGCCGCGCGGCAGAAATTTCTGGCAGACGCCCACCGCCTGGTCGAGCAGGCCGCCCGGATTCCACCGCAAATCCAGGATCAGGCCCTTCATCCCCTGCGCCTTGAGTTTGTCGAGCGCGGCCTGCAGGTCATCGGCGGTCTTGTCGCCGAACTGCGTGATGCGCACATAGCCGATCTTGTCCGGCCCGAGCGGAAATTCTTTTTTGCCGTTGATGTCCTTGACCATGTCCATCTGGATGACGGCGCGCTGCAACGTGTATTTTTTCGTCACGCCGGTGGACGGACGCTCGATGGTCAGCGTGACTGACGAACCCGGGGCGCCGCGCAGCGACTTCACCACGTCGGAAAGCGACTGTTTCTCCACGCTCTTGCCTTCGACCTGCGTGATGCGGTCGCCGGACAGGATGCCCGCGCGAAAGCCCGGCGTGTCTTCCATCGGCGCGATCACCGTGATGTGGCCGTCGCGCATCGCCACCACCAGACCGAGGCCGCCGAACTGGCCTTCCGTGTCATCCTGCAACTGTTGAAACGAATCGGCGTCGAGGAATTCGCTGTGCGGGTCGAGCTTGCTGACCGCGCCCTTGAGCGCGGCGTAAACCAGCTGCTGATAGGTCAGATCCTTGCCGTCCACATATTCTTTGCGGATTTTCTGGATCGCGTCATTGAACAGCTCCAGGTTGGCCTGCGGGTTGTCCCCCTCCGACGCGCCCTTCGATGCGGTAAGATAAATCTTCGCGCCCACCGCCAGGTTGAGCAGCAGCGCGACGAGCACCAGACCGAAGACGAAACGACGTTTCATGGCGGTATTGTGAGCTAATCAGACCGCCGGCCGCAACAGCGATTCGATGAAGGGCAGATCCGCCGGCACCGTGACCTTGGGATTCGGCGTGAGGGCTTTGACCAGTTGGACCGGCTGGCCGATGAGTTCGCACGCCGCCGTGTCGTCGGTGAGAATGAGATTTATTTCGCGCGCCCGGGCGATGGCCTGGCGGATGACCTCCACGCGAAACGTCTGCGGCGTCTGCACGGACCAGAGTTTCGACCGGTCCACCGTGCGGGATATGATTTTGCCGTCGGCGCTTTCCTTGAGCGTGTCCGTCACCGGCTGCGCGGCCACGGCGGCGCCGGTTTCGCGCGCGGCGGCGATGGTGGCGGCGATCAAGTCGGCGCTCGTGCACGGCCGGGCGGCATCCTGGATGGCGACCAGTTCGCTCCGCAGCGAAATCACCGCCAGCCCGTTCCACACCGAGTCCTGCCGCTCCGCCCCGCCCGCCACCAGCCGGAACGTCTTTTTGAAAAGGTATTTCTCCGCGAGTTCCTGGAAATGCGGCTGCATCCCTTCGCGCACCACGAGGATGATCTCATCCACCGCCGGCGCGTCATTGAATTGCCGCCAGGTGTGGGCGACCACCGGCCGGCCGGCGACCTCGAGCCACAGCTTGTCCACGTTCGCGCCCATGCGCGTGCCTTTGCCGGCAGCAACGATGATGGCGGAAATCATGGCGGGAGTCTAAAGTCGGAAAGCCAAAGTCCAAAGCCAAAACCGTCTGCGTTTTAGCCCCGGACTTTGGACTTACAGTCGCAATGACGTTTTTTAACCGATGCGCCAGACGATGCGCGCCTTGTTGAGGTCGTAGGGAGACATCTCCATCTTCACGCGGTCGCCGGAGGTGAGCCGCACAAACTTCTTGCGCATCTTGCCGGAGATGGTCGCCAGCACCTGATGCTTGTTGTCGAGCTCTACGCGGAACATCGTCCCCGCAAGAACCGTCAGGATCCGCCCCTCGATCTCAATGTGCTCTTCCATTGAATAGTTCTAGCAAAAAAGCTTGGGCAACATGTTTTACGATGCTGCCCAAGCCAGTGATTACCTGGGTAAATTAGTAACGGTCACGACCACCGCCACGGTCGCCACCACCGTAGCCGCCACGGCCACCGCCGCCGCCGCCGCCGAAGTCACGGCGCGGACCGCGATCACGGCCGCCGCCGCCGGGGGGACGCTCTTCCTTCGGACGAGCGATGTTGACGGTCAACGCGCGACCATCAATCTGCGCGCCGTTCATTGCCGCGATCGCCTTCTGGGCTTCTTCGGGCGTGGAGTAGGTGACAAACGCGAACCCGCGTGAACGACCGGTCATCCGGTCCATCATGAGGGTGGCTTCGACGACTTGACCGTGGGCCGCAAACGCGTCCTGCAGGTCGTTTTCGGTGGTGTTGAAGGAAAGATTTCCCACAAACAATTTCGTGCTCATTTAATGATTTGTTGTTCGATACTAACCGTTTTCGTCTGTTCCCGACTACCGGGTTTCAAATCATCACTGAACCAAGTTCACTTGAAGATTCACCATGCTCGAAAGGTCAATTTATCTTACAGACGAAGCCGATTCTAGCCAGAAACCCAAATCTGGCAAGCCCCTTTTCAACTCTCGCTTGGGCGCCAGTCCAGCACCTTTAACTGCACTGTCGTCCGCCCGTTGAACTCGTTCAGCGACGGCGCGAAGGCCAGGTCAAATGTCCCCGCCGGCACCGTGCCGGCGTTCCACCACACGGCTTCGTGCGTCACCGCGCCGTCCGTCACCCACAGTTTCACATGCTGCTGGTTCGCGCCCATCCGCTGCGCGGACTTTTTCAACGTCAGTCTCCGCGCGCAGAACTGGGCGGCCGGATTGCCCATGCCCATCGGCTTCAACTGTTCCAGCTCGTTCAGCGCGGCCAGCGAGATGTCGCCCAGCCGCACCTCGGCATCCAGGCGCAGCGGCGAGCGCAGCAGCTCGGGCGTGAGGGTCCGGCGCGCGAGGTCGTTCAGCCGGGCGCGGAAAGCGTCCACGTTTTCCGGCCGGATCGTCAAACCCGCCGCCATGGCGTGGCCGCCGTGTTTCACCAGCAGGTCGTCGCACGCGCGCAGGGCCGCCGCGAGGTCGAAGCCGGCAATGCTCCGCCCGGATCCGCGCCATTGCCCGGCATCGCCGCCGAGAATGATGGTCGGCCGGTAGAATTCCTGGAGCACGCGGGACGCGACGATGCCCACCACGCCGATGTGCCAAAGCAATTCGCCCTCGACGATGACGTAGTCGGTCTCCGGATTGAATTTCGACCGCACGACGCCCGCGACGACTTCCGTGATGCCGCGCTCGATCTGCTGCCGCTCGCGGTTCCGCGCGTCGAGGTTTTGGGCCAGCGGCAGGGCGTCCGCCAGCGTTTCGGCCAGCAGCAGGTGCAGGGATTCCTCGGCCGTCTCCAGCCGGCCCGAGGCGTTGAGCCGGGGCGCGAGCTGATAGCCAACATCGTGCGTGCCGAGCCTCTCCGGCGATTGCGCCACCTCCTTCAGCGCGACCAGCCCCGGCCGCTGCGTGACGTTCAGCCGCTCTAGGCCGGCGGTGACGAGGATGCGGTTCTCGCCGGTGAGCGGCACGAGGTCCGCAATCGTGCCGAGCGCCACGAGGTCCAGCAGCGGGCGCAAATCCAGCTCCGCCGCGCCGGGCAAACCGATTTCGCGGCCGCGCTTGATCAGGGCGTGCGCGAGCTTGAACGCCAGACCCGCCGAGCAAAGCTCCGTAAAATCAGTGGCGCTGGCCGTTCCGCCTTCCGGCGACGCCGCCGCGCCCGCCCTGCCCCCGGCCGGCGGAACGCCCAGCGCGAGCTGGGGATTGACTAGCGCCACCGCCGCCGGGGCGGGTTGGGAAACCTGATGATGATCGAGGACGATGACGTCCACCTGGCGTTCGCGCAGCCAGGCGATGGTGTCCACGGCGGTCGAACCGCAATCCACGGCGAGCAGCAGTGGGACGGGGAATTTGGCCAGACAATTTTCCACGCCATCGCGGCTGAGGCCGTAGCCCTCATCCATGCGGTGCGGGAGATACGCCTGCACGCGCCAGCCCAGCCGGCGCAGGACTTCGAGCAGCAGCGTGGTGGAGGTGACCCCGTCCACGTCGTAATCGCCAAAGATGACGAGCGGCTCGTCCTGCGCATGCGCGCGCAGCAGGCGGTCCACGGCGGCGCGCATGTTCGGCAGGAGGAACGGGTCGGCGAGCTGTTTGAGGCGCGGGGCGAGAAAGGTTTCGATGACGGCGGGATCGCTCAAGCCGCGGTTCAGGAGGCATTGCGCGAGCAGCGGGGATAGCTGCAGTTGCGCGGCCAGCGGTTCCGCGAGCAGCGGTTGCGGCGGCGCCAGCGTCCAGCGGAATTTCATGTTCGTGATCGGTTGAATCGTTGCATGGTTAAATCGTGGGCCGAATTTGCGATTCAACAATTCAACGATTTAACATTTACCCGTCCGCTCCCGCCGCGCCGCCGTGATGGACAGCGCGATGGAGATCGTCAGGATGGCGGCGACCACCAGCAGCGAGGTGACGGTGGGAATCTTGACCTGAAACCATTGCGCCGCGTGGTCATGCGGGTCGAGCAGCATCTTGGCGCCCACAAACACCAGCACCACCGACAGCCCGGCGGTGAGGTAGCGGAACAACCCGATCGCCCCCGCCAGCAGGAAATACAGCGAGCGCAGGCCGAGGATGGCAAAGACGTTCGAGGTGAACACAATGAAGGCCTTCTGCGTGACGGAGAACACGGCGGGCACGGAATCCACCGCGAAAATGAGATCGGTGGTTTCGACGAGAATGAGCACGAGGGCCAGTGGCGTGAGGGCGAACCGACCGTTCATCCGGGTGGTGAACTTCTGCCCTTCCATCGCGGGCGAAATCGGAAACAGTTTACGCGCGAAACGGACGACGGGATTCTTCTCCGGTTCCACGGCCTCTTTTTTCGCGAACAGCATCTTCACGCCGGTGATGACGAGAAAAATGCCGAAGACGTAAAGCACCCAACTGAAGTTCTGCACCAGCGCCGCGCCGACCCCGATCATGATGCCGCGCATGACGAGGGCGCCGAGGATGCCCCACACGAGCACGCGCTTCTGGAACTCCGTCGGCACGCGGAACGCCGCGAAGATGAGCGCGATGACCAGGATGTTGTCGAGCGACAGCGACAGCTCGATCAGGTAGCCGGTGACAAATTCCACCGCCTCCTCGCGCCCGCGCAGAAAGACCAGCAGCCCGGCGAACAGCATGGCCAGCGAACACCAGATGCCCGTCCACACGAGCGCTTCGCGGAAGGTGACGGACCGGGCCTGCTTGCTGAACGCGCCCATGTCCACCGCGATGCACGCGATGACGAACAGGATGAAACCCGCCCAATGCCAAGGCGTGATTTCAACGAAGGCAAGCATGCTTTAAACCTTGGCCGCCGGCGCGTTGGACACCGTCACCTGCGAGGCGCCGATGTTCGGCCGGTCCCCCTTGTGCCACCACAGCACGATGACGCTCGCGATGTAGATGGACGAGTAGGTGCCGACAATGATGCCGATCAGGAAGGTGAACGCGAAGTCGTTGATGACGCCGCCGCCGAAGATGAACAGCGACAGGGTCGCCAAAAACACCGTGCCGCTGGTGATGATCGTGCGGCTCAGGGTCTGGTTCAACGCCTGGTTGATGATGTCGCGGAACGTGCCGCGCGCGCCGAGCTTCAAGTCTTCGCGGATCCGGTCGAAGATTACGATCTTGTCGTTGATCGAGAAGCCGATGATGGTCAGCACCGCCGCCACGACCGTGGCGTTGAACTGGCGGCCGGACACGGCATTGGCGATGCAATACGCGCCGATCGTGAACAGCACGTCATGCAGCACCGCCGCCACCGCCGCGACGGCGAACGAGAATTCATACCGGAACGCGACATAGACCAGGATGCCGAACAGCGACAGCAGCGAGGCGATGATGGCCGACTGCTGGATTTCCTTGCCCAGCGTCGCGCCGACCTGCTGGCTGCCGAGCAACTTGAACTGCCCCTGCGGCAGGCTCGCGAGCGCGGTCTGGACTTTCTGCACCGTGCCGCTTTGCGTGGTGAGGCGCAGCGTCTCCGTGCCGGCGCCGACGTCTTTCTGATACTGAATCTGCGCGTCCTTCTCACCGATGGTGGTGAGCGCGGTGCGAATCTCTTTTTCATCCAGCTTCTGGGCGAAGCTGAACGTGGTGCTGTCGCCGCCGAGGAAATCGACGCCAAACAGTTTTTCACCCCGGCTGATGCCGTAGCCCAGGGAAACGAGCATGAACACCGTGGTGGCCAGCGCGAGCGGCTTGCCGATCTTCATGAAATCCACCTTGGAGCTCTTAATGATGTGCATCATGGGCAGCGAACTGATGAGGTTCCGGTCCACGAGGAAGTTGAAGATGAGCCGCGTCACGACGAGCGCGGTGAACAAGCTCGCGGCCACGCCGATGGTCAGCGTCACGCCGAAACCCTTGATTTCGCCGGTGCCCATGAAAATCAGGATGATGGACGAGATGAGCGTGGTGACGTGCGAATCGAAGATGGTGCCGAAGGCCCGCGCATAGCCGGCGTCGATCGCGCCGCGTAGGGATTTGCCCTTCGCCAGTTCTTCGCGGATGCGCTCGTAGATCAGCACGTTCGCGTCCACCGCCATACCGACCGTGAGCACCGCGCCCGCGATGCCGGGCAGGGTGAAGGTCGTGCCGACGGAGCACATCACGCCCAGGAGGATGATGATGTTGGTCAACAGCGCGACGTTGGCCGCCAGACCGGCGAAGAGATAATACACCAGCATGAAGCCGGAGACGAAGATGACGCCGTAGATGGACGCCTTGATGCCGCTGCGGATGGAGTCCTTGCCGAGCGTCGGGTCCACGTCGCTGGAATAAACGATCTTCAACGGCGCCTTGAGCGGGTTCTGCAAGACGTTCGCCAGCTCCATCGCCTGCTCGATGGTGTAGCTGCCGGTGATCTGGCCGTTGCCGGTCTCAATCGGGCTCTGGATGTTCGGCGCGGAATAGAGTTCGCCGTCCAGCACGATGGCCAGCTTGTGGTTGATGTTCTCGCGCGTGGTCTGGCCGAATTTCTTCGCGCCGTCATCGGTGAGCATGAAATCAATCTGCGGTTCGCCCAGGTTGCCGCGCACGACCATGGCGCTCTTGATGATGTCGCCTTTCAAGCCGTTTTCCGGATTCTTTTTGACGATGAACTGCTCGAGGCGCGTCGTGCCGTTGGCCTGCTGGTCCACGTGCTTCATCAGCACATAACCATACGGCACCGGCTGGATCAGCTCGCGGGTGTTCCGGTCGAAATATTCGTCGCTGTCTTCCTTCACCATGCGGAATTCCAGGAACGCCGTCTTCTGGATCTGCGTCCGCGCGCTGTCCTTGTCCGACTGCGAGAGGCCGGGGAGCTGGATGAGGATGCGATTGCCGCCGGCGGACTGGATGATCGGCTCGGCCACGCCGAACCGGTCAATGCGCTTGCGCAGCACTTCGACCGCCTGCGACAGCGCGCTACTGGTCTCGTTGGTGTTGGCGAGCACCGAGGTGTCCATCTCCACGAGGAATGACGTGCCGCCCTGCAGATCGAGGCCGAGCTTGATCTTGCCCGCGGCGTCGCGCTGGAGGCGGTTCAGGATGAAGAGATTCGGGTGCACCTGGTTCTGCGCGCCGATGAACGGAAAATACTTTTGCAGATCGTTGGTGCCCGTCGCGAGTTGGAGCGCGGCGAACTCGTTGGTGCCGGCCTGCTGCAAGGCGTGCGTCTGCGTTACAATGTCCTTGAAGGCGGCGTCCTGATGCTGGGCGCGGCTGGCAAACTGCTCCACGAGATCGCGCGCGGTCGGCGGATAGACTTCAAACAGCGCCCAGACGATGATGGCGATGACGAGGATGAAACGGCCCAAGTTGTTGTTTTTATTCATGGCAAATTACGCTTTGGCCGGCGCGCCGGCGTCAATGATCTCCGTGACGGAACCCTTCGTGACTTCAAATTTCGCGTCGCCCGAACGCAGCGACACCGTCTTGTCCTTCACCGTGATGACCGTGCCGACGATGCCGGCCGCCGTCACCACCTCGTCGCCCGACTTGAGGGCCTCGAGCATCTTCTTCTGTTCCTTCGCGCGCTTCTGCTGCGGGCGGATGAGGATGAAATAGAACACCACCACCAACAAAATCATCGGCAGGAAGGCCATGACGGGGTTTTGCGGGGCCTGGCCGGTGGCCGGTGCCGCCTGCGCCAAAACGACTGGGAACATGTTGAGTTGCATAATAAAAACGGTCGGACAATTTAAGGAA
Organism: uncultured Verrucomicrobia subdivision 3 bacterium; assembly: GCA_903921455.1. The sequence goes on from CAIXPZ010000096.1 coordinate 33,171, forward strand.
TCACCGCCAGATGGCAAGATTTATCAACGCGTGATTCACCTTGCCGCGACGGGAAAATTAAAAAGCCACGGAAAATTTTCCGTGGCTATTGTTCGGGAATCCAAATTATTCCGCCTTTAGTCGTTTGATTATGTGTCCGCCCTTGCCTGAATCTTCTCCGCGCTATGTTAAGCCTTCACGTTTCATGTTGTCTGGAGTGCATCGTTTTAGCGGGAATCCACCGCGGGTTTGAACCCCTAGCCCTCCCGCAATCACGCATTGGCGGGGATCAAAGAAGCTGTCTGCTCACTTAAATTTGATCTTATCCGGCAGAAACAGCAGGCCGATGCCGCCGATGATGAGCATCAGGCCGACCGGCCCCAGTTTCACCCACGGAAAGCCCCCGGGCGGCGCGCTTTGATGTTTCAACGCGGCGATGGTCAGGAATAATCCCAGCGGCACCATCACAAACCCCAGCGCGCGATAGCATTTGTTCTTGGTCATGTGAATTTCAAATTCTGAATTGCGAAGATTGAATGACAAACCAGGCGGGAGGCGCAGGGTTTAGTCATCATTTGCAAGTCGTGATTCGTCATTGCCTCAGGCTTTGAGCACTTCGATGAAGGCTTCCTGCGGGATGTTGACGTTGCCGATGGATTTCATGCGCTTCTTGCCCTCTTTCTGTTTCTCGAGGAGCTTGCGTTTGCGCGAGACGTCGCCGCCGTAGCATTTCGCGGTCACGTCCTTGCGGAAGGCGCTGATGACTTCGGACGCGACGATCTTGCCGCCGATGGCGGCCTGGATCTTGACCTGGAATTGCTGGCGCGGAATCACTTCCTTGAGCTTTTCGGCGAGGGCGCGGCCCCGGCCCTCGGCTTTCGTGCGATGCACGATGCAGGAGAAGGCGTCCATCGGTTCGGTGTTCACGAGCATGTCGAGCTTCACCATGTCGGATTCCATGTATTCATCCGGCTCGTAGTCCATGGAGCCGAAGCCGCGGGTGATGCTCTTGATGCGGTCGTGGAAATCAATGAGGATTTCGTTCAGCGGAATCAGGCTGGTGAGCATGACGCGCCGGGAATCGAGAGTTTCGGTGTGGTCCACGTTGCCGCGCTTCTCGGAAATGAGGGCCATCATGTCGCCGATGTTTTCATTGGGACAGATGACGAAGGCTTTCACCATGGGCTCTTCGATCTTGTCGATGTAGGTGACGTCGGGCATGAAGGCCGGGTTGTCGATCTCCTTCATGGTGCCGTCGGAGAGATAGACTTTATAGACCACGCTCGGGTAGGTGGCGATGATGTCCATGTCGTATTCGCGGCGCAGGCGTTCCTGGACGATTTCCAGATGGAGGAGGCCGAGGAAGCCGCAGCGGAAGCCGAAGCCCAGCGCGACGGAGGTCTCGGACGAATAGACGAAGGCGGAATCGTTCAGCTTGAGCTTGCCCATGGACGATTTCAACTGCTCGTAGTCCGCGGTGTTGATGGGATAAATCCCGCTGAACACCATGGGATGAATCTCCTTGAAGCCGGGCAGCACGCCGGAGGCGTTGCGCGCATCGGTGATGGTGTCGCCCATCTTGACTTCGGAGGCGCTCTTGATGTTGGCGGTGAAATAGCCCGTCTCGCCGACCTCGAGCTTCTCGCGGATGTAGGGTTTCGGATTGAAGCTGCCGACTTCCTTCACCTCGACGTTTTTGCCCGAATGCAACAGTTTCACCTGCTGGCCGGCTTTCAATTCGCCGTTGAAGACGCGCACGTGGGTCACCACGCCCTTGTAGGTGTCAAAATAGGAATCGAAGGCGAGGGCCTGCAAACTGGGTTCGCCGGTCGGCTTGGGCGGCGGGACGCGCGCGATGATGGCCTCGAGGATGTCCTCGATGCCGATGCCCTGCTTGGCGCTGCACGGGATGGCCCATTCGGCGGGGATCGCCAGCACGTCCTCAAGCTGCTGCTTCGCCTGCGGCACGTTGGCGTGGCCGAGGTCGATCTTGTTGATGACGGGAATGATGGTGAGGTTCAGCTTGGCCGCGAGATGATAATTGGCGACGGTCTGGGCCTCGACGCCCTGCGCGGCGTCGATCACGAGCAGCGCGCCTTCGCACGCGCTCAGGCTGCGGGACACCTCGTAGGCGAAATCCACATGGCCGGGGGTGTCGATGAGATTCAGCTCGTAGGTCTCGCCGTTGCGGGCCTTGTAAAGCATCGTCACCGGATGCGCCTTGATGGTGATGCCGCGCTCCTTTTCCAGATCCATCGCGTCGAGCAACTGCTCGGACATGTCGCGCGTGGCGATGGTGCCGGTCATGTGCAGCAGGCGGTCGGACAAGGTGGTCTTGCCGTGGTCGATGTGGGCGATGATGCTGAAATTACGTATGTGTGCGCTGTCCATTTACAAAAGCCGGTTCCGCGAATTACAAATTGCGAATCCGAGCGCCATAGCATAACCGCAAACCGCTTGAAGAAAAGGAAATTTGACCAGCCCGATAAGTTCGGCTGGGCGCTGGCTGGCGCGCCGGCCATGCCTGCGCACGGCGGACGGCCGCACCGGCGCCGGCGGAACCTGCAGCGCCGGGCAAATTCATTTCCTGAAACCGCTGCCGGCCGCACTCCCCTGCCCGCCCGCTTACTCCTGCGGATAAACGAGAATCCGGTCGTGGACGAGCACGATCAGGTCGTTCTTGCCGTCGCCCGTGACATCGGCCACGGCACACTCGCGCGGCTCGGGAATGGCGTTTTGCTGGCCGCGGAACGTGTGCTGTTCAAACACCTGCCAGCGGTCGCCCGGCACCAGCTTGCCGGCCGCGCTGAAGGTCACGAGGTCCAGGTAATGTTTCCCCGATTCCATGAAGATGAGCTGCTTGCGGCCGCCGCCGGTCAGGTCGCCCGCGATGACGTCATTCAGGTAGCCATCCTTGATGGGCGTGTCGTAATCGTCCAGCCGCGTGAGCTGCCAGACATCCCCCGCGAGCGGGAGCCAGGCCACGGCGTTCGCGCCGGTGAAGGCCACCGCCGCGCTGCCGAGCGTCACGGAACTGATGGCGCTAAAAGTGGTCACGGGCAGATCCAGATTCTTCACCACCTGCCACACCCCGGCGGCATCGCGTTCGCACAGGGTCAGCTGCTTGTGCTCCGCATCAAAGAGGAACAGCGACGGCACGGGGTTGGCGCCATTCACCACCGTGGCCGCGCCCACAATGCGGGAGTCGCTGGCGGAACCGTTGATCTGGTCCTTGACCGTGAATTTCCAGTTCGGCGGATTGGTGGAGCCGGCGACCTTCGCCTCGGGCTCCAGAACGACCGCGCGGAGAAAATTTTTCTGCGGCAGGAGCAATTCGGTTTTCCCATCGCCGTCCACATCCGCCGCGGCGAGCCACGGCTGCTCCATCGCGCCGCCGGGCGGGTCCACGTCCAGCTCGTCGAACTTCCCGTCTTTCTTCTGCAACAGCACCTTGATCTTCTCATACGGAATCAGCACGACGAGATCCGCGAGTCCGTCCTGGTTCACGTCCTGCACCGCGAGCGCGGCGGGGTTGGCCTTGAAACTGTCATTCAACTTCTGCGTGGCGGTCTTGCCGTCCGCCGTGCGGGTGAAGAGCGAACGGGCGCCGTCCTTGTCCACGATGACGGCGAGCGTCGGTTTCGCGCCGGCTTTCAACGGCCCCACCGCCATCGCCAGCGGCTTGCCCTCCAGCGGCAGCGGCATGGGAAACGGCAGCCGGCCGCTCTTGTCGAACTGCGTCATGGCGACGGAATTTTCATCGCGGCTCAGGAGAAAGATTTCGGGATGCTGGTCGTGGTTCCAATCCGCCACGGCGATCTGCGACACGCCCGCGAGGCTGGGAAACTTCTTCGGCGTGGCCAGCGTGCCGTCCGCCGACTGGAGATACACCGAGAGCTGGCCGCTCTCCGGTTCCGCGACGATCAGGTCCGCGCGGCCATCGCCATCCACATCCGCCCACAGCGCGCCGCGCTGGGCGGCCTCGGATTTGTTGAGCGGCAACACCTGCAACTGACCCTGCTTGAACTTGCCCGCCAGCGGCTCCGCCGGCTTGCGCGTGAATTGCGAGACTTCCGCGCGGCCCGTCGCCTGCACGATGTCCACGAGATAATTCGTCCGGCCGCCGGCCAGCGTGTCCACCCAGAACGAGCGGACCGGCTGCGTCTTAAAATAGATCTCGGGGCCCAGCTGGCCGCCGGCATTCTGCAACCGCACGCGAAACGGCGTCGGGCTGTCGAAATCCACGAAGAGCAGATCGTTTCTGCCGTCGCCGTTCACGTCGTCAATCTGCACCGCCTTGGGCGTGCCCGAATACGAGATCTTCACCGGCTCGGCCAGCGTGTGATCCTTCTGCTGCGAGAGAAAATATACCGCGCCGTTGTCGCCGAGCAGCACGATGTCCGGCGTGCCGTCGCCGTTCAGGTCGCCGACCGACAGCGCGTTCGGATCCATCCGGCCGTCGTCCAGGTGCCAGCGCTTCGGCTCGCTCCAGCCGTTCGTGCTGAGATTGTAGCGCACGATCAAATCCTTGGCGTCACCATAATAGATCAGGTCCGGGCGGCCATCGCCGTTCACATCCGTCACCACGAGCGCGGCGATGCGCTCCTCCGTGGGCACGGAATCAATGCGGAACCTCGAGCCGGGCGGCAGGTCGTTCAATTCCAGCTTCGCCGCGGCCGCCGCGTCGTTGCGATTCGTCTTGCCGGTGAGGTTGTAAAGCAGGTTGATCTTGGAACGCAAATTGTTCGCCACGATGAGGTCGTTCAGCCCGTCGCCATCCAGGTCGGCGGTGCGGAGGCTGTTGATCTGCTGGTCCACGGGGAAAACTTCCTTGCCGCTGAAACCAAAGAGATTGGTGCCGCCCGCCGCGCGAGCCGCCCCGCAAAAAACACCCGCCGCCAAGCCGGCGACGGCGAAACCTTTCAGACAACGATTCATGCGCGGCAAGCTGCCAGCGCCGACGGAAATTGGCGAGATTATTCGGTGGTGCATTGCGCACAATGCGCCTTATTCGCCAATGAAGTGCAGCGCCACCTGGCGACGGTGCGGGCGCGTGCGGTGTTCCCAGAGATAAATCCCCTGCCACGTCCCCAGCGCCAGCCGGCCGGCGTGCAGCGGCAGCGAAAGATTCACCGCCGTCAGCGCCGTGCGGATGTGCGCGGCCATGTCGTCCGCGCCCTCGGCGGTGTGGCGGAACAGCCCATCCCCATCCGGCACCAGCCGCGCGAAAAAGGCGTCGAGATCGCGGCGCACATCGGGGTCGGCATTTTCCTGGATGAGCAGCGAGGCGGAGGTGTGACGCAGATGCAGCGTCACCAGGCCGTCGCGGAAATCATTTTGGCGAATCCACTGTTCCACCGCGCCGGTGAATTCCACCAGCCCGCGGCCGCGCGTGGGAAGGTTGAGTTCATGAAATGCCTGGCGGAACATAATTGCTTCGTGGTCGGGCCGGCCGGCTGTTGAGCCCGGGCGACGGCCTTCGTTTCCGGGTTGGCGGATTTACCGCCCGGCGCCCTGATCCATTCGAATCACTGCACGGGCGCGCCCTTGTCGGCGAGCAGTTTTTCCAAATCAGGATTATGCGGCTGGCCGGCATCAATCGCTTTCTGATAATGCCAGCGGGCCAGCTCGGCGAGCGGCGGCGTCTGGCTCAGATAAATCACGGCCAGATTGTTGTGCGCGGGCGCGTAATTCGGGCTCAGTTGGATGGCGCGGCGCAGCGCGGTTTCCGCCGCCTTGCGCTGGCCCTTGTGGCTCAAGGTGACGCCGAGATAATTCTGGATCTCCGGATTGTTCGGATCAATCTGCGCGGCGCGGCTCAGGGCGTTCAGCGCATCGTCGTATTTGGCCTGCTGGAATTTGAGGTAGCCGAGCGTGGCCAGGTTGTAGGCGTCGTCCGGACTCTGCACGAGCGCGGCGCGAATGTGTTTTTCCGCGTCCTCCAGCTTGCCCTGCTGCATTTCAATCGTGGCGAGGTTGGCGAGCGCAATGCCGTTGTTCTGGTCGCGGTCGAGTATTTTCGCGTAGTCCGCCTCGGCGGCCCCGTATTCCTGATGGGCGAAATGTTGTTGTGCGGAAGCCACCAGCTCGGCGGTGCCGGGAGGCATCTCGCGGATGGATTTCTTTTCCGCATCCGGATTGGTCAGCGGCGTCACGGCCGTCTTGAACAGCGCCTGCTCGTCGTCGGTGTAGGGAATGGACTGGGCCTCGGCCACGGCCAGGCGGGCGCGCAGCCCGGTGACCTCGTCGTTCAACGCCGAAACCTGCGTCGTCACCTTGGCATTCTTGCTGCCGGCAGTTTGCTTGCTAAGCACGTCCAGCTTCTCGATCAAGCGGTCGCGGTCCAGCGTGAGCTCGCGGATGCGCGACTCATATTCCGCGACGTTCACGCCGGCATTGGTCGGCGTCGTCAGGGTCAGTTGCAGCTTGCGTTCCAGCGCCAGTTTCTCCAGCGCGTTGATCTGGGCCTCGGATTGCAGGGACGCCACCAGCGCTCGCGATTGTTTCAGCTCGGTGGCCAGCTTGTCGGCATCCGTCACGGGCGCCGGCGCGGCACGCAGAGTCGCGATTTGTTTTTTGAGCAGCGCATTTTCCTCGCGCAAGGCGGCCAGATCGCCGTCCGAAATCGCGACCTTACCGGGGCTGGCGGGAGGGCTGACACCGCCGGCAACAGTATTAGTGGCGGCGGCGCTCTGGCGCAGCTTCAGGATTTCATTGGCCAGCTGTTCGGCGCGGTCATGTTCGTCGTTGAAATTTCTCACGGCGGCCGCGCGTTCCAGCTTGGCCATTTCGAGCGCGTTGGTGTCGGGGACCAGGACGCGGACGAAGTTGGTGACGACCAGCGGAGCCGTATTCTTGGCAAACACCTCGGCAATACTCGTCGCCACCACCGTCGGATGGTTGGTCGCGATGACCGTGACCACATTGGTGACAAACTGCGTCACGATGTTGGTGGTTTCGGCGCTGCCGTGGCTCGCTTTGAACAGGTCGATCTGCTTCATCAGGGCGCGGATTTTTTCCTGCGCACGCTCCAGTTCCCGCGGATCGGCGGCGGATGGCTGGACCGCCAGCGCCTCCTTGAGCTTGGCCTGCCAGATTTCGTTGGCCGCCTGCGCGGTGAGCAACTGTGTGCGCAGATTATCCATCTCCGTTGGCAATTGCAGATCGTTCGCCGGGGGCGGGTTCGTGGGAGCGGCCGGGGCGGGCTTCACAAATTTTTTGGCGGCCGAGACGAGCGAGGCGTGGTTCTTGAGCTCGGCAATCTGGTCGTTGATGTGATTCAACCGGAAGGCGACGATGTTGGGATTCCAGGTGGAGAATTGTTTTTGAAACCGCTGCAACTGATTTTGCACATCGGTGAAAGCGGCCAGCGCTTCGCCGGGATCGCCGTTCTCGGCCAGAGTGTCCGCCTGCTGGATGAGGCCGTAAATGGCGATGTATTTATCATCGGCTTCCTGCTGGGCGCGCGCCGTGCCGACCAGGCCGGCGACCAGCAAGAGGGTGATGGCGACAAATTTCATATCAGCAAAATGCCAGAGGAAAATTGCTTTGGCAATGCGCCGCGTGAAACGCAATTGTCACGTGCGGAAGGATTGACCGGCAAAAATAGTTTTGCTACTGTCCCGCTAGTTGCGCCATGAAATCCGCACTGAACCAGCACGTATTGGTTTTGAACCGGCTTTGGCAGGCCGTCAACGTTTGCACCGCCCGCCGCGCGCTCACGCTTCTCTTTCAAGGCCAGGCGCAAGTGGTGTTGAATAATCCCGACGGCTCCTTCCGCACGTTTAATTTTCAGGAATGGGCGGATGTCTCCGCCGATGCACCCTCGGACGACTCCATTCACGCCATCTCCTTCCGCATCCGCGTGCCGAAAATCATCCTGCTCTTCATGTATGACCGGATGCCGAAGAAGGAAGTGAAGTTCACCCGGCACAATATTTTCGAACGCGACAAGGACACCTGCCAATACTGCGGCAAAGTGTTTGAGCGGAAAGATCTGAACCTAGACCACGTCATCCCGCGCGACCGCGGCGGGCCGACGTCATGGGAAAACATCGTCTGCTCCTGCATCCCGTGCAACACGCGCAAGTCCAACCGGACGCCGTTCGAGGCCGGCATGAATCTCGTGCGCAAGCCCAAGCGGCCGAAATGGCGGCCCTTCGTGCAGATCAATTTCACGCTGCACCGCCACGAAAGCTGGAAACATTTCGTGGACCTGGCCTATTGGAACGTGGAACTGGGCGAAGATGTGGCGACGTAGCCGCGCATTGACTTTGGCGCGGCCGCGGATAACATATTCCTTCTTGGCGTGCTCGTCTATCGGCTAGGACAACGGATTCTCAATTCGTGAAGACGGGTTCGATTCCCGTGCGCGCTACCACTTTCTACACCACCATTAAACCATTAAAATCAAAGGGAATGAACGCATTGTCTTTGGCCGTAGTTTTCCGGCGCGTTGAATCGCTTCCTGCTTGGTAGCGATGAGGGCTTACATGGCTTGTTATCAGGTGCGGGTGGCGATGCCGGTACCGACGGGATCGCTCACCCCGCCTTCGCCATCCACCAGAAAATGCTGCCGGACGGTGTGGACGAGCAGATTTTCGGCCGGCAGATTGACGGCCTTGTCGTTTTCGACCACATCCAGGACATCTTCCAGCGTGATCTCCCGGTCTGCGGCCACCACGCGATGAAAGCCGCGCTGGTTATAGCCCCGGAGGTGCCCACCGGTTAGCCGGTGGCAGCCTTTCTTCCCACGCCTCAAGCTCAGTTTTGAATTCAGATTTCAGGAATTACCCTATTATCTTTGGTGGGCAGCCAGCCGATAGGCCTCGGTGGTGGTATAATACTTGACCAGCATGCCGGCGGATTCCCACGCGGGCATATTTCCATTGGCGAGATAGCGCAAATATTTTTGGGTGACCTGCGCGAAATGCGCTTCATGGCCGACATTGTATTTTTCGGGCACGACGATTTCCCAATGGTTGCCGGCTGACTTCATCTCGATACCCGGCCAGGTGACGGCGAGTTTGGCGACGGCGGCGCGAACGACTTTTTCAAATTCGGCCGTAGTTGTCCCGCCCACATTCTCGATGCAAAGCGTCGGACTGTAGTTTTGCTCCGGGCCTTGCTTGATCGCGAGATTCGCTCGTGTGCCGCGGAACAGCGCGTTATGGGAATCTTTGGTGCCAGCCGGCGCCTCGAAATTCCAGCGCGCGGTCACCTTGGCATGGATGCCGCGGATCGTGTAGTTCACCTCGCCGTTTTGCGGGACGTTCAGAATATTATCTGGCCCGACATCCTTCTTCAGGAAATCCGGATATTCTTCGAGGCCGGTCGCCTGTTTGAATTGCGCCAGCGTGAGTTTGGTCGGCCAGCTCTTGGCCGAAGCGACCTTGATATCCTTGCGCCAGTTGAGCGTTTGATCCGGGAAACATTGCCATTGAACCAAATCAACGAGATGTGTGCCGACATCGGGAACGGCCTCGCCTTGCTGCGTCGCGTCGAAGAACCACGCGGGGCGGATCAGCGGTTTGCCCGCGACCTGCTTGAAGAAATGGTGAACGCTCTCCATCACCACGGCGGGATTTTCCGGCGTGCCGGTAACGAAGGTGCCAAACACTTCCGGCATCCGGGCCAATTCTCGCTGCAACGCGATGGTAATTTCGTAGCGCTCCGTCATGATGTCGTAGAGCAGGACTTTCTTGCGCTCGGCGAGCCGGAACGTTTTCTGCAATTGAGTGAAGCCTTCGGGCGTGATGGCCATCGGTTTGTCAGCGAGCACGTTCAAGCCGGCGGCCACGGCCTTCTCGATGTATTCCGTTTTCTGCCGGTTGTTGCCGGAGATCACCACGACATTGCCCGCTTTTTCCTGGCACATGCGGTCAAGAAAATCCGGGCCGGTGAAAACTTTTTCTTCCCAGTGCGTCGGGCTGTCGGCGCGCGTGTTGAATCCGTCGATGCGCTGCAAGTGAGCCCTGACGTCCGGACCAGCTGGCGCATAGACGTGAACCACCGGGCTCACTTGCGGATACATTTCCTTCTGCACCAGCCCGGCGTGAAAATGCCCGGGGTCCAGCGTGATGAGACGAACCGTTGGATCAGCTGCAAGGGTGGACATGGCAATACCAGCGACGAGCAGGAAAAAACTTTTCTTCATGGGGCTTCAAATAGATTTTGCAAACTGTCCGATGCCGTATGGTTTTCGTTCAAGACGGCTCCGCATGGTGTTGGCCTCCGCGTCGCCGATGAATTCTTCCTTCACCGGATCCCAGCGCAGCTTACGGCCCAGCTTCATCGAAATCCACGACAGTATGCAGGTGCTGGTGGAGCGATGCGCGACCTCGGCTGTAGTGACAGCGGGCTGGCGAGTTTGGATGCTTTCGAGCCAGTTGCCATGATGATCGTTGCTCTTGTAGAGATGCACTTCGTTCGCGCCAATTTGAGACGACAGAATTTTCTCATCGCTCGCCGCCAGCGCCTTGCCGGTCTTGCTAGCGGGATCGCTCGCCGTCGCCTGACCGCCGCCACGACTGACGAAGATCCAACCGTCCTCGCCCTGAAATTCGACACCGTTGGTGAAGGTGTGATCAATGATCAGTTTCACGCCGTTCGCGTATTTGGCCTCTATGTGGTAATCGCCGTGGACATTCCACAAACCCGATTTCGGAAACGACGCTTTGCTCTCGATTTCCAGCGGCCCGGTGTGTTCCGTGTCCATGCCCCAGTGCGCGATGTCCACGTGATGCGAGCCCCAGCCCGTGATCATGCCGAGGCAATACGAATCAATGCGCAGCCAGCCCGGCCGCGAAAAATCGTTCTGCGGATGCACGCGTTTTTCGGTGTAGGGCACCTGCGGCGTCGGGCCGAGCCACATGTCATAATTGAGATTCGGCGGCACGGGCATGTCGGGTTCCACCGCGCCGGAAGGATCGCTGGGCAAACCGATCTTCACCGTGTGTAACTTGCCGATACGACCATTGCGAACCAGTTCGCAGCCGGTGCGGAACTGGGTGTTGGATCGCTGCTGACTGCCGATCTGAAAAATGCGGCCCTGCTTGCGAATGACGTCGCTGACCGCGCGTCCCTCAGCGAGCGTCATGGACAGGGGCTTCTGGACATAGACATCCTTGCCGGCGAGCGCAGCGGCGATCACCAGCTCCGCGTGCCAATGATCCGGCGTGCTGATCGCCACGGCATCGATGCCCGGCATCTGCAACAGCTCGCGATAATCGCCGAACGTCTTTACCTTCACCGCGTCAGCGCTACCGTTCTTCTTCGCGTAATAGTCTTCGACATATTTTTTGCCCGCCGCCAATCGCTTCGAGTCGAGATCGCACAGCGCAACGTAACGCGCGCTGTCGTGCTTGATAATTCCCGGCAGGTCCATGTCGCGCGCGATGCGGCCGCAACCGATATGGGCAATTTGAATTTTTTTGCTCGGCGCGCTCTGGCCAAACAAAGTGGAGGGCACAATGAGCGGACCCGCCGCTGCGCCCAGCGCGCCGAACGCGGAAGCTTTCAGGAAGTGACGACGGGAGATTTGAAACGAGGATTTGGTTGGTTTCATAAATTGATTCGGGGAGTTAAGGATTGGTTTCATGCATGGCCCAGAGAATGCCTCCGAGAATGTGTTTGGTGTATTCCGGTTTTGCGTAATCTTCTTTGCTGTGGCCAAGTGCGGAATACCAGGCGCGGCCGCCTTCAAATTCATGGCACCACGCCAGCGGCGATTGTCCTTCAATCTGCTCACCGTCATTTTTGCCCTGGCTCGGATCTTTAAGCTGCGCGCGGTCGCCGGAAAGCAAAACATGCAGGCCAGGTTCAAGGTGATTGAGAAAATAAAATTCATCCTTCCACTGCCAGGTTTCGCCAAGATGTGCGGTGGAGGTATTTTGACGATCACGAACGGTTATGACGAACGGCTGCAACGGCGGATGGCGCTGGAACTTGCCGCCGAGCAGCGACCAAAACCACGGCCATTGCCGCTCAGAACCGCAGGCGGAGTGAATTCCAACAAACCCGCCGCCGTTGTGAATGTAATGTTGCAACGCGGCTTTCTGCTCGTCGTTGTCGAAAAGTTCGTTGTTGGTATTGGAAAAAACGAGCGCCTTGTATTTCTTCAAATTCTCATCCGTGAATTCAGCCGAATTAGTGGTGACATCCATTGCGATCTTGTTTTCCGCGCATAACTTGCCAATCGCTTCGATGCTGGCTGGAATGTTATCGTGAACGTAACCTTTGCCGTTCTTGGCGAACACGAGAATGCGGCGCGGCAAATCCAAGGCGGCGGAAACTGCCGCGGCAAACTTCTTCTGCTCCGACTCCAATCGCGCAGCGTCCCAGCGTTCAGGATGCACCAGCACGCGGTAACGCAGAGTGAAAGACTGGTTGGCCGCTAGTTCAAAGGGTTGAAGTTGAATCCACGCGCTATTCAAAAAGTAAAACGAACCAGCCGGATTGACGATGGCATACCAGCGCGTAGGGTGGCGCAAGTTCGACGGGTGATCCAGAAAAGCGACGCCAGCCTCAGTGCCATCAATGCGCCCGCTGTAATCAACCGCCGAAGCCGCAAACCGGAAACGATTTTCCTTTGCTTCGCCGATGTCCGAGGTGGCGGAAACTTTGGTGTCAGTAAGTTCTTTCGCAAACCGCAGCGACAATCCCGCATAGCCGCCGAAGGTCTGACCACCTGGCTCGCCTACCAGCGGCGTGCGGTCGAACTTCACTTGTTCATCGCCAGCTTGGAAGTTGAGGCTCCAATCTATCGCATAGGCCCCGTCAGCAGCCGGCGACGAGAGCGTGATGGTGCGTTGCTCGGTCAGCAATGACTTGGCGGCTCCGCGCGGACGATAATCCAGCGCAAGTTCGATCTGTGCGGAGAAATCAGGATGCGTTTCAATCTTCACCACGCGCCAGGAAGTAGCGCCTTCGCTCTGGCGCAGCTTCTTGTCCTCCTCCCAATAATTGACGCCGTTCAGGTATTTCCAGGAGAACCACAGGCCATAATGCCAGACATGGTCGGGTGGACTTTGCCAGGTCAGCGGTGATCCGCCCGGCAGCGCGAGCGGATGAAAAAATGGCTTGGAGCCGTTGGTGCCATAGTTGAACTGCCAGACGGGTTTGCCGCCGGAAACCAGCGCGACCGAAGGGGCGTTGGTTTGCCAGGCGAATTGCGTTGCCGCGCGAGTTGTTTGTCGCGCGCTTAGGAGCAGAGCCGATGCCGCCGCTAAAACCAGAAGAGTTGATTTCATAAATTTGTCAAAGGCTGTTCTTAAAAGCCTGTCAGCACCCATACTTTGACTCAAGGCTGAAGCCTATCCACCTGTCTGCCTTCCTTAAGTGTTAGCCAGGCATTAAACAAGTTGTGTTACCTATGTTCTGGCTGCGCCAAGCCACCTAGCTCCCCTGGTATCGCGATTACTGAATTGGCCGTCGGCCCCTGGCGGACACATAATACTTGGCCTTGCGCTTTTTGCGCTTGAATCGCCAAGGATTTCGTTTCGGGTGCAATAATAATTTCATCACGCTGGCCATTTGGAAAAACGAGCGTGAGGCTCGATTCTGCCACATTGCTACCGGAATGATCGATTACTTTAGGCAGTTCCTTCTCCGTGGCGTAGGGTATCAACACCGTGCAGAGTGTTTGAGGCAGTGGCCCATTGGAAATTAGCGCCGCCACGGGTGCCTTTTCCACACTAACAAGACCAGTAGCAATCAGCCCAGTTCGCATTTCCAGCTTCGCACTATCCGCCGGTTGCACGCGAATGTTCATGCCATCCGAAAACGCAGTTTGCGCGGCGGAGCCATCCGCCCGCGCCGGACCAATTGGAAAATGAAAAAGCCGGGTCACTTCGTGTTTACCCTGCCCCGTAATCCGATCCACCACCACCCAATAGCTCGGTTTTACAAACAACACACTACGTTGATGAACAAATCCACCAGCCTCTACCTGACCACTGGCAAAGTCTGCCTGACGATCGGTTTGCCAAGCCAGTAGCTTGGGATTGGCAGCCAACTGTTCTTGCCCGTCAATCATCACCACATTATGCGCCGAGCTTTGACGAAGTTGATGTGAAACCGGTTCGTCGTAACTACACATGCCGGAATCCACGATCAAATCCCGGCCAGCGAACACCGTGACTTGCAGGCGATCCTGATGACTGTGTCCGCCGCGCCAAGGCGCACAATCGAAAAGCAGATACTTATCTTGAGGCCCCCAGCCACTGCGCATCACGGCGTAATTGGCATCCGGAAGCAGGACGGAGGTGAAATCCGGCCGGCACGACGCCAACGGGGCATAACGCTCGCAAACGTCCGGCCCGAAAAGCCACACCCAGTCGGCGATGCAATTGGAAGTCGCCAGAAAACGAAAGTCGGGGCGCGGATACAGCAACGCGCCCAATCCCAGACTATCCTCCACGCTATTGATTCCGGTTCCGGCATCGCCGACCGGTGGATAAGTGCGATTGGGCCGACAAAGTTTTTCCAGCACCTCAAACATTTTTTCATGGCGGGCTAGCAGTCCGGGAATTTCGATGTGATTCTTTTGACACAGCAAGGCGACATGGAGAAATTCTTTCATCACCCAGCTGTGGTAGCCCGGCGTCAATTCCCAATGACTGCCATCCGCCTCAACATCGCGCTGCATGTGTTCAACAAGCAAATCAAGGCCGCGCTTTCGCCAGCCTGATGCAGCCTTGAACTCCGGCAGCATGATGCCGATGGTCGCCAGTCCCGAAGCTTCACATACCTGCCAGTTACCGCCCCGGAAAGCGGTGGTCCAGCCAGCCAGATAACTCGCGTGTTCGACCAGCGATTTCGTCATGCGATATTTGGCCTCGGCGTCGAACTCCGGCGCATCCATGAAAAATTCCATGGCATCAAACCACGACTGACCACGAATGCCCGCCTCCAGCGTGCGCCACACGGATCCGTTCTGGCCACGGTCGTTGGAAATTTTGAACAGAACCGGATTCGAGCCAACCCAGTCCTCCATTAAATCCACAAAGTCACGCGCATAAATGCTTTTGTCCGTGCCCCAATAAGCCCGCCCCAAATCCTCCCAGTAACCAAAGCGGCTCAAGACGTGGGTCCATTCGATCGGCCCCTGAAGCCACTCGACTTTATGGCCAAGCTGTTTGCGAACTCCCAGCAAGTTGAAATCTCTGGCCAAGACTTTATCGGCTTCATTGGTGAAGGTCGCTAATCCGCCAAACTGCGCGTTGTAGAGGTGGGTGATTTTTGACCGGTCATGACGCGACCAAATCCAAGCCGGCGATGTGCGCGCAGTCAGATGTTCCGCCCACTCTTGTTTGGCGCGGGGCCAGTCGGAAACCTCAACCGCCTGGCGCACCTTGGATAAATCCGGACGGGCAAGGTCAAGCAGAGCGAAAAATGCGGCCTCATTGGCTACCGCAAACGGTGAAACCGCTGGCTTAAGATCGGCATGGGCAACCAGTGAAGCCAAAAACGTCGAAACTAAAATCCATTTAAATCGTGTCCGCATGAATATTGCAAATTCGACGAAGCTCGTCCCTGTTTAGTTACAACTACAATTGCCCGCCCTGGCAATAAAGGCTAAAGCCGAATTTATCCGACGGTCGAATCACGGCGCCGCCGTCAAAATATAATGACGCGTCCTAGGGCTGAGCACCAGAGCTAGGTGGTTTATAGCAGATGAGTAAATATAGTTTTCAGCACGCTGCCAAATCGAAGCAACGTGGCGTCCAGCATCAAAACTTCAACCAAGGCTAGGCGAATTTGATTTTAATAAAATGTTGAAAAACTTCTGTAAGCCTAGAAATTCTACCCTCGATTCGGAATTCATCACGGATTGTCCCAAAGAGCTATGTCACTGCCTTTGGCACCGTTCCAGCCAAGCGATGAATTCTTAACGCTTGAAACATGCCCGTCACCCCAAGAAACATTAAGCCGGTGACTGTGGCGTGGAATGGGCAATGCGTCAGCACCAGTCAGCCATTTACTATCAACCGGATCCCGAAAAAACACATTAGCATATCCGGTGTCAGCACCTCCACCATTATAGTCCATCCAAGTATCATATTGAGTAGACGCGCCGCCGCCGCCGCCGCCAGCCCAGCCTTTTTCCGCGCCGGAATCTGCAAAAAATATAGTATCTGAAAGCGCTTTCACCGAAGTTAGTTTTGTAAACCTGCTTGTGGGGCTGCCGATAATTCCGCCTATTTCAGAATAATTGATACCAATGCCCATGGCGAACCTGGCGTTGCTAAAGCCATTTCCAGTAGCGACTGCATTATTTTTTGTGGTCAGCATTTTCGGACAAGAATAGGCCGTTTCTTGCTTCAGATAACCTCCGATTCGAAGAATGTCCGGCCACCATTCCGAAGCACCGTTATAAACAATAAAAACATTGGTATCATAAGGATTTTGTGCCCGCCAGCCTGTCCAGTCCTGCATACCTGCGGGTAAATAATATAACGGCAAGACCTTCTCCACAAAATCGTTGCTATACATCTGGCTGGCCAAACCGATCTGCTTCTGATTGCTAAGGCAATTGATAGATTTGGCTTTTTCTTTGGCCGCACTCAAAGCCGGCAGCAGCATCGCCGCCAGAATGGCGATGATGGCAATGACCACCAGCAACTCGATCAGGGTAAAAGCCCGGCTTGAAATATTCCGGGCAAACGACGATTGGTTTTTCATAGGCGACTCTGGTGCTGCTCTCAACACTATTTTGCTTTTAAGAATTATGGGTTTATTTGTTTAACATTACACCCCGCCAGAATCTAAATCCATCACGCAAACACGGGATTACCGCCGATCAATCAAACCGCTCAAAGCGCCCCGCCGTCACCGGCTTTTTCGAGATCCAAGCGCAAATCAGACCGCGAAGATTTTTGCGGCGGCGGGTTGCGAAACTTTTTCCCCGGAGACGGGGCCGACACCGAAGCGTCGTAAGCTGGATTTTCAATCGGAACCAGAGCGCCGGTGGCCTGGTGAAAATCATCAATCAATTTTTCCAGCTCGCGCACCAAGTCCGGCTTGGCTTTGGCCAGATTGTGGGTTTCGCCCAAATCATTTTTCAAATTGTAAAGCTCGTGGCGGTCGGTTTGTTTGGGGCCGTCGCAATAAAAACGAATCAGCTTCCAATCACCGCGCCGGACGGAAACGGACGGTATCGCTCCGGTCGCCGGAACATAATGTGGAAAATAACAGAACACCTTGTCACGCGGCGAAGCCTCGCCCAGCAGCGACGGCACTTGACTGACGCCGTCGAATGGGTGAGGCGGCTGTTGATTCAGTGCGGCCATTTCCTGGAGCGTTGGAAACCAGTCCTCGCTGGACAGAAACGCCTCGCTGCGCGACCCGGCTTTCACCTTCCCCGGCCAGACGACGACGCAGGGTTCGCGCGTGCCACCCTCGTAAATGGTCGCCTTGCCCCCGCGCAAAGGCCGGTTGCTGGTGGGCGTGATTCCCTCCACCCGGTCATACATGTTGCCGCCATTGTCCGAGAAGAAAACAACGATGGTGTGGTCGGAAAGTTTCAACCGGTCCAGCGTGTCCAGCAAACGCCCGACATTCTCATCCAGACTTTGAACCATCGCGCCATACACTGCGCAACGCTGCTCGTCTTTGGCTTTCGCTTTGGCCCGATATTTGGCGATCAATTTCGTTTTCCCGTCAAACGGCGCGTGAACGGAAAACGCCCAGTAGTTGAGGAAGAAAGGTCGACCTTGGTTTGCTTCGAGAAATTTAACCGCCTCATCGCACATGCGGTCCTCGATGTGTTCGCCGTTCTGGCCGGTGAAATTCAGCGGCTTCGGAAAATGCCAGGGCGCAACGTAACTGCCCGCCGGCCCCGGCCCCGGATAATGCGGCACATCCACGTCGAAGCCATGCTGCAATGGACTGTAAGGTTCCGCCCCCAAATGCCATTTGCCAAAATGTCCGGTGATATAACCCGCCGCGTGAAACGCCTCGGCCAGCGTGTAGAAATTCGTTCGCAAACGTGAGGCGCTGATCATTGGCAACGCCGGTTCGTAGGGTGGCGCGTGAGTGGCAATCGTTTCCGTCAGCCGCACTTGTTTCTCGTGACAACACGGGGTTGTGATGCCAACGCGGGCCGGATATAACCCGGTCAGGATGCTCGCGCGCGTCGGTGAACACAGCGGATTGGCCGCATAGGCATTTTGAAACACCATTCCCCGCCGGGCCAGGCGCTCGAGGTTGGGCGTCTCATAAAATTTCGTCGTGCCATACAGCGTCGTGTCACTCCAGCCAAGATCGTCGGCCAGAATGAAAACCACATTGGGCTTCATTGCTTCGGCCGAGTAGGCAGGGGTTCCCACCAGGCAAAGCGCGGCGAGACAGAGGCCAACGATCAATTGGTTTTTTGCTGGCGGGAGAATCATCATTTGGCTTTGGATTTGGCTTGGCAAACCGTCGCAAAGTTAGCGGGCGGCGGCCTTAAGTTCTGCGAAGCGCTGGCGCATTTCAAAGAGACGCGGCTGCGCGGCAGGATCGGCGGCAAGGTCGTGTTCCTCCAACGGATCCGCGCCTACGTTGAAAAGCTGTTCCACCTTAAAATCCGGCCAGTAGAAATATTTCCAGTCCTTGCGCACCAGCGCCTCGGAGGACGGAATGAAGTTGGTGTGATTGATCGTCGCGTGCTCCTCAAAATATTCGGTGCGCCAAGCGGGGGGCAATTGGGCGAGATAGAGCGGCGCAAAATCGTGGCCCTGCATCTTCGGTGGTGCGGTAATGCCGGCTGCGGCCAGAATGGTTGGAGCCAGATCCACATTCAAAACAAAGTCGTCGTTGGTATGGCCCCGCTGTGCCACCGCCAGTCGAGGATCGCGCACAATGAGCGGCACGCGGATGCTTTCTTGATGCGGATATTGTATCCAATCCTTGAGGTGATCGTAGTGGCGCGCGAAAACTTCCGTGTCGCCGTAATAATTGTAGAGATACCACGGCAACAACACATACGCCGAACCCCAGTCGGGCCGCGCTTCCTGACATAGCCGCTGGCCCACCGCGATATTGCAGGGAATCCCCGGCGTAGCTTTCTGTCCCCAGTAAGTCGCGCCACCGCGCCCCAGCACCGTTTCAATGTCGTCCACAAACTTGGTCCAGAACTGCGCCATGTCGTAGTTGTAGATAGTCGTCTCGCCCACGGCGTGCGCGTCGCCCAGCCAGCCGCATTTCTCGCGATGCGGACAATCTTCCATCACGCTGTGCATATTATCCTCAATGGTCGCCAGCGAAGTCTGGTAAATGCGATTCAACATTTCATCCGAGCAAACAAACGATCCGGCCCGACTCACCGCCGTATGCACCAGCACACCTTCCAGTAAATCCGACTTGGGCTTGGACTCCAGGCCAGATACCTCCACATAGCGAAAGCCGTGATAGGTGAAACGCGGCGACCAGGTCTCCATGCCGCCGCCTTTGCAAACGTAAACATCCGTCTGTTCCAACCCCGTGGCGAATCCGCCGGTGGTGGCGCAATCAAGCGACTGGCCGTCCGGCATCAGGATTTCGCCAAACTTCAAAGTCAGTTCTGTCCCGGCTGCGGCTTTCACTTTGAGCCGCGCCCAACCGGCGATATTCTGGCCCAGATCGAAAATCCATTTGCCATCCTTGCCTGCCAACACGCGCGGCGGTTGGATGGTTTTGACACAACGAATCGGCGGGATCATCTGCGCCTGCAAATGCTTTGTCGGCGACTCAATTCGTTTGGCCACCTGCCAATGCGAATCGTCAAAGCCCGGCTGATTCCAGCCGTGTCTTTCCAGCCGCGCGTCATACGTTTCACCGCCATAAACATTGTCATAAAGTATCGGACCCGTTTCTGCCTTCCATGATTCATCGGTGGCGATGACCTGCGTGCTGCCGTCCACGTAATCCACCACCAGCTTCGCCAATAATGCCGGCGGGCCATAGCCAAGCGCCGTAGTATTGAACGCATGATTCTGGCCAAAGAAACCGCTGCCGAGCATTACCCCGACGGCGTTCGTGCCGCGCCGGAGCATCTTTGTCAAGTCGTGCGTGACGTAGAAAGCACGGACATCGTAAGACGTCTGCCCCGGATCCAGCACGGCATCACCAAGCCGCTGGCCGTTCACATACATTTCATTGTAGCCAAGGCCGCAAACATAGGCGCGGGCGCGGACGACTCCGGTTTTGATCACAAACTCGCGGCGAAAAAGCGGCGAAGGAAACGCTTCGACCAGCCGGGGCTTTTCCATCTGCCGAATCTGCAGCGGGCGCAGCTTCAGTGGCGACTGCCGAGTATCCTGGGCAAGCCGAATCCAACTCGCACCCTGCCAATCCGTCGCGTCCGGCAATCCGATTTCCCAAGAAGCTGCTGCTGACCATGTCCCTGCCTTTCCATCCTTGTCCCAAGTTTGCACTTTCCAGAAACAACTTTGGCGGGCCATCAACGGCTTGCCAGCATAACGTACCTGAATACTTTGATCGCTGGCCACCTTGCCAGAATCCCACAGATCGCCCTGCCCTTGCTTCAGCAATTTCAACGAACTGGCGACCAGCGCACGATATGCGGTTTGTTTTTCGCCGCGCTCTGACGATTCCAACTGCCAGCTTAGTCGCGGCGCACGCACGTCAATGCCTAGTGGGTTCTTACGGTATTCCACACGCAGGTTGTCCACGCGAAGACCAGCAAGCACATCGCTGATGCCAAGAACGCACACCGCCACAATGGCAACCGACCGTTTTGCCACCCTGAATGTGTTCGGATTCATTTGAAGGCTTCAAATTTCATGGTGGTGATTTTTGCTTATCAATAGGCTGAAAGTAAAATTGATACCAGGCGCTTTCCTGATTGTTCACCGGTCCCGGCGGCAGTCCTACAGGCTTTAGCTTTTCGGTCCAGTCCGTCAATTCGGTGCGTAGTTTTTTTACGACATCAGGATGCTTGGCAGCAAGGTTATGCGCCTCGTCCACGTCCAGTGAGGCATCAAAGAGGAATTCTCCCATGCCGCCAGTGCTGATGTATTTCCAATTGCCGGAGCGGACGGCTGCCTGATTCCAAAAGCGCCAGAACAAGTCAGCATGCGGAGCATTCGTTTCGCGGCCCGAAACAAAAGGCACCAGATCAACCCCATCTAGTTTTACATCAGGCGGGATATTCGCCGCCGCCAAAGCAGTCGCCGCGATATCCAGCGAACTCACGGGGGCAGGAAAAGTTTTACCGCCCGACAAAACGCCCGGCCAGCTCAGCAGAAAGGGCACGCGTATGCCGCCCTCGGCCAGCATTCCCTTTTCGCCGACCCATGGGTTATTCAGCGAACCATCCCAGCCGCCGGGATCAGTGTTCACTGAGGAATCTGGTTTGGTCATTTTCAGCGGTGCGCCATTATCGCTGGTGAAGAAAATTAGGGTGTTTGTCTCAATCGCAGCTTTGCGAAGTTGAGCGCGTATGCGCCCCACGCCATCGTCAATCGCCGCCAGCATAGCCAAGGCGTGACGACGACGCTCAGGCATCGCACCGGGAAAACGGGCCAGCCGTTCTGCCGTCCCCTCCAACGGCGTGTGCGGACCATAGTAGGCGAGATAAAGAAAAAATGGACGCGCTAGATTCCGCGCAATGAATGCGAGTGCGGCATCCGTTTGCACATCCAACCGATTACGCGGGTCGCTCACCCACTGGCCCGCTTTTGCAAGTTTCGTTCCGGCGAGAGAATAGTTGGCCCAATAGCGGGTCATTTCGCCTTGAAAAAACTCATCAAAACCACGCGCGCCGGCCGAATATTTTTGTCGGGCCAAAGCGGGAATGGTGATTTCTTGCCGCTGCTTGCCGGTTTGAGTTGGAATATTCTCTGCAATCCATTTGGCTGATGTTGGATTGGGGTCAAGATGCCATTTGCCGACCATGCCGGTGATGTAGCCGGCTTTTCGCAAGCGATCAGCCAAGGTCACTTCTTCGAGTGGCAACGGACAATCCGGGATGGCGTCAAAGCCAAATCGCTGCTGATAACGACCGGTCAGCAGCCCGGCGCGTGAGGGACTGCATTGCGGTGCCGTGACATAACCCGCCGTGCAGCGATCCGCCACGCCAGAGGTCGTAGTAGCCGTGCCAAAAGCCACCCCATTGGTCTTAAACGTAATCACCGTGCCGTTGCCCGGGTCAGGACTCAACACGGCATGGAACGTCAGGGAATCGCCGTAAGTTGCCGGACTTCCGCCAACAGTGCGGGTCAGCGTCGTCGTCGTGACCGTGGCGGACGAAGTAACATGCATCACCAACTGGCCGCTGCTGGCATCCAAGGTCGCCGTCGCACCAGAGACCAATCCATTGCCGCCGACGGTGATGGTGGTGGTCGTGGGCGTGCCAGTGACGGTGCCGCTGATAAGCGTATAATCCCCCACATCTAAAGCTGTGCTGTAGTTGTTATTGACTGCAATGGTGGTGCTGGCCAGATTCAAAGTCCCTGCCAACACATTCAACGCAGGATGAGCGGCATCACCCGAAATACCGACTGGAGTAAAGTTCAAGGTGAGCGAACTCCCGGTCATATCCACCGTGGCGCCGCCATTAATTATGGCCGCCGCAGAACTAGAACCGCTGGCCGTGAGAGCAGCACTGCCACCCCAAGTGTAAAGGCCGATTGCCGATATATCAAAGGTCGCCCCCGCCGCGATGTTCACGCTGGAACCGGAAGGCAAAGCCCCGCTCGAACCCAAGGCCAGCTTGCCCGCATTGATGGTAGTATTACCGGTATAATTATTGGCGGTGGAAAGCGTCAACGACCCGGTGCCAGTGGAATTAGTCAAGATCAAGCCGCCGGACTGTGAACTGGTCAAGCCCGTGGCGAAGGTTAACGCCTGACCGTTCGGATCAATTTGGACGGCCCCAGCGCTGGTGCCGGCCGCGATGCGCGCCGAGGGATCCCACGCGGCGCTGGCCGCGCTGAATTGCAAAGCACCGCCACCAAAGTTAATTAGACCACTGGCACCCAGCGGACCGCTCGCGGTGCCGTTTTGAGACACGCCGGCATTCAATACCCCGTCGTTGATGGTCGTCCCATTGGTGTAAACATTGGCACCAGTCAAGGTGAAGGCGCCCGTGCCGGTCTTGACCAAGGCAATATTAACCTTGCCTTTGTTCGACGCGATCCCCTGAACCACGGTTGAAGTTGTGCTGTTCGTGCCAATCAAACCGCTGAAGGTGTAGGGACTGCTGTTGCTGATGGTCAGCGTCGCTGCGTTGACATTGTTGTTAATCACATTCGCCCCACCGATATTGGTTACCGCCGTGAGACCAGAGAGGGTTTGATTGAATCCATTGAGATCCAGTAATGCGCCGGTGTTGGTATGGGCGGCACCACTGATAGTGAGAACGGTGCTGGCAGGTAAAGCATTATTGATTCCCAGCTTCATAATGCCCTGCTGCGTAACCGCACTCAGGGCGGTGTTGCCGGTATATGAAGAAGCGGCATTCAGGTTAAAAACAAGCGGTTGGTTTCCAGTATTGCCACCTTCGGCCCGGAGCGTCAGGCTGTTGGCTCCGCTGCTGGTGATGGCACTAGGAAAATTAAAGTTGTCAACAAGGCCAAAAGCGCGAATGATAACACTCCCGCTGATGGTGATTCCACTCATGGTAAATGTCGTCGTGTTATTGATGGGAAATTCGAGCGAATAGGCGCTGCCATTACCATTCAGGGTAAGCGGCATTAAGGTAGTCGCCGTGCCGATCTGCAAGGTGGCTCCGCTGGCTACCGTGCCGGAGGTAAAGCCACTGACGCCTGCATAGTAGCCGAGCATACCGCCGCTGACCGTCAGCGTAGAACTGCCAGTAGCAGCCTTGCTGAAAATCAAAGAGCCGCTCCCGCTCTTGGTGAAACCTGTGGCATCGTGCACAAAGGGGCCGCTGGCTGGATTGAGATTTAGCCCACCCGCACCCACGGAAAAGGTGGCGGGCACCGTCATCGTGGAAAGTGTATCCAGTTTCAGCGTTCCCGCGCCGGCAGTCTTGTTTACCGCAGTCCAGTCGACGTTGAGGGTGGAGATTTCCAAAGTGCCCGCGTTGACGTTGTTGTAAACACCCGATCCGAAACCAGTTACGGCGCCACTCAGAATGACATTTCTAGAACCGGCTTTGGTCAGCCCCGCCGTCACATCCACTGGACAACTGATGGTAAGATCCGAAGCACCCGTCGAAGCCGTAGTTACGGTTGGCGTGGTGCCAGCAAAGATCAGCCCCGGTGATCCAGTTCCCGAGCCAACACTGATAGTGCCGCCGAGAAAAGGCGTGGTCGTGTCTAGGAAACTGATGCTATTGACTGTGAAGGCGGTATTCCGATCAAGGGTGAACGTCGGCGCGGTCGTGACGAAGTCCTTACTAAAAACTACTGCGGCGGTGTTGACGTCTGGGATGGTCGCTGGAGTCCAACTGGCAGTTGCATTCCAAGTGCCGCCACCGGCAAGATTCCAAGTTGCGGTTGCGGCACCAGCCGACAATGCCGCCCCCAAGAGCAGCGCGAGCAATGTAAGGCTGGCGAACCAGCGTGAGGGTGATGTTGAATTCGTTTTCATGGTTTTGATGATTGGGCTGGAGCGCGACAACAAGGGGCGGACCAGAAAGTTTTTATTTGGGAGGTTTGTTTAAATCTGAATTGGCAAATGAAAAACGCTAAAACCGAAAAGCGCGATGCTTAGTGTTTTGCTTCATGATTTTGAAAAACAATAAAGCATTTCGCTGGCGAAGAACCATCACGCGAACGCGGGATTATTTCCCGCCTCACGGTGCAATCTGAACGCGATAGAACTTGCTACCCACGTTGGTGGCCGGGTCAGTGAAGGTGAATGGTGGCACGGCGGAACCATTTGTTTGCAACGGCAGCCAAGTCACCGGTGGGTTCATATTGGAAGTTCCCAGCAAAATATAATCCGGCCCGCTGTCGCCAGTGACGCGCAAGTTAAAGACCCCGTTGGTCAAGGTGGGCACAGTCAAAGAAGGCGTTGCGGGGCGCAACACAAACACCGTAAACGCCTGGGTCGCACTCAACGGTGGCAAGCCGTTATCGGCGACAACGACTGAAATTGGATTAGTAGTTGGTGATTGGCTGACGGTGGGACGCCAGGTGAGCAAGCCATTCGTCGGGTTTAAAATCATTCCGGCCGGGGACGTGCTGAGATTGAACGCGAGCGTTTGCGCCGGCACGTTGGTGTCCGTTGCCGTGTTAGTCACCGTCAGCGTCTGACCGGCGATCAGCGTGCGATTACTGATCGCGTTCAAGATGGGCGGCGTGTTTGGCGGCGCGAGCACGAGCCGGTCGCGCACCACACCGGTCGGGTCTTGCGGATTCCAAAAGGCTTCGAGCGTCACGGAACGATTGAGCGGCAGCACCGACGGCACGACGCGAATGGTGGTGCCCTGTCCAGCCGCGAGCTGGTTGGTATAAACCCAGCCTTCGGGCGAAAGAATCGCGCTCGTGATGTTGCTGCCAAGGGCGTCGTAATACGTCACCGTGCCCGCACCGGAGCCGGTCTCAAAAGCCGCGATGGCTGGCAGGCACATCACGTCGCCGCGATTGGTCAGGGTGATGGTATTGGTCCCGCCGTTGGTGGAGAGCAGTGTGAGCGTGAGATTTTCCAGCGTCCCGTTGGTGTCCACGATGCCCTTGAGATATTTGATGGCCGTCAGGGCCAGATGCGTGTAACTGCCGGCCTGGGTTTCCGGCACCACGACGTAGGGAATGCCAAAATACCAACCTTCAAACAAATAGCGGTTCGCCCGACCGCCTTCCTGCTGGTGCAGATACATGCTGCTGAGACTGCTGTTCTCGTAATACAGGTTGGCGGCGTTGGTGGAACCCTGGTTGGCGGCGCTGGCGTTGCTGACGTTGCAGATCAGGCTGTGCCGGCCGCGGCGCGATTGCAGGTAGGCCTCATAAACGCGGATTTTCTGGCGCATGGTCGCCTCATCCGCAGCGGTGCCCACGCCAAGCCCGCCGAAATAATTCCAAGGGGCGTCACTTTGCAGCGAAAAATACGGGTGGCCAATGGCGTCAGCCATATTGACAAACGAGCCGACGATGTCGTGGGCGTTGAACGAAAATGCGGTCGTTGGATTGGTGACGGTGAAAACAATCTGGTTCATCACTTCCGCCGGGTAAGTGTCCCACGGCCAGTATTCGGGCTGGCTGGTGTGGCCGATTTTCACATGCGGAAAACGCGCGTAGTAATCGTTGAACGCATCGCGCCAGATGCCGGTGCCATAGGGATAAGTGCCGCTGGCCATCGTCAGGTCGCCGGTCCAGAAGGCGATCTGATCATTGGTGGGCCACGTCGGGTTGGCCTGGCAGACATCCTTCATGTCTTCCATGTGGTAGTCGTGTGTAAACTCGGAATAGATGATGCCGTTGGCCTCCCGAGCCGCCGCCGAATTGCCCCAAGCGGTGGCCTGGGCATGACCGGTATTCGTCGTGATGCTGCTTTGTCCCCCGCCCAGCTCGGTCCAATACTTCGTGTTGAAGGAAAATAAATTGGTGGCCAGCGATTGCTGCAATCCGTTATTGCCGCCCCACCCCGAGGAGTGCATGAAATAGCCGTCTTCATATTTCTGCACAAACGGCCACTGCGAATAATTGGTCATCTGGTTATTGTCCGACAACCCGCCCCACCAGATTTCGGATGGAATCGGCCGCGGGCGCACGCCGGTGTTTGGGCCCAGGGTCAAAGTGAGCTGAACGCTATTGCTTTGAATGCTGCCGGCGCCGTTTTGCGCAAAAATTGTGACCGTGTTCGTGCCGGCGCGCAGATGCCGCACCGTGATGCTCCACGGCGAATTCGCCGCCGCCGCGCCAAAATCCCACAGCTTGTTCGTTTGGTCGCGAACCTCATACCAAATTGGTCCCAACGGCACGCCGCGCAAAACGCCGCCAAGATTCGTCGTGAGCGTGGTGACGGAAAAATTGCCGTTCGTGAATTGCACGAGCGGAAATTGCTGCGTCGGCACGAGCCGCACGAGATGCGGCACGCTGGTGTCGATCGTAAACGCCCATGGCGGGAGCGGCGCGAGCGTCAGGCCATTGGTGTTCAGCGTGCCGGAATAATAAATCACCGGATACGGCGTGTTGCTGACGATGCCGGCATCGGTAAGGTTGAGCTGACCAGCGAGCGTGACGTTGCCGTTGACCCAAATGTTCGTTGCGCCCGATGCGCCGCCGACCCCGAAGAGCAGTGTGGCATTGTTGCTTAAAATCAATCCGCTCGTCGCGGTGATGAGATTGGTCACCACCAGCGTACCCGCGCCGATAATGGTGCTGCCGGTAAAAACGTTTGGCCCGCCGATGGTCAGCGAACCGACGCCAAGTTTGGTGAATGAAAAATTCGCCTTGCCGGCGACGCCGAGATCGCCGTTGAACGCGCTGGCGGTCGCATTGCTGATGATGAACGCGCCGGCAGCGCCGCTGCTGTTGATCACGGCGTTGGAAGTGAAATTCGCCGTGAGCGCCGCGACCGTTTGCGTGTAGCCCGCGAGATCAAAATAAACCACGCCGGAACTGCCAGCGCGATTCAAGTTGAGCGTCGTGCCAATTGGCAGGCCGTTGTTCACGCCGAGTTTCAAGGTCGCACTCAACTGCGCCGTGCCGACCTGCATGGTCGTGCTGCCGGAATAATTATTCGTCGGATTGGAAATAATCAACGTCGCCGTGTGGCTCGCTGCGCTGCCGCCTTCCGGCCGGAACGTCAAGCCGCCGCTGCCGGTCAGTTGACCGGACAGCGTCACGCTATAAGTCACGCCATAACTGCCGAGCGTCGCGTTCGCCGCATTCAAGTTAATTTGTCCCGGCCACGTCACGGTCGTCCCGCCGCCACTGTGAAAATCCAACGCCCCGCCGAACGAACCATTGGCCGTGCCCGCGCCGTTGATAATCGTCGGCATCGCCGCATAAGTGCCGGCGAGCTTGGGCTGCGCCACCGCGCCGGCGGCGATGTTCAAAGAACCGCCGGCGGCGAGCGAATTCAAATTGTTTAAGACCAACGCGCCCGCATTGACCGTGGTTTGGCCGACAAAGGAATTGGTATTATTCAACGTCAGCACGCCGCTGCCAGATTTTGCGCAAATGGTGCTGCCGGCGATGGAGCCGCTGCCGTTAAGCGAATAATTGTTCGTGGCAGACACCGTCAGGCTGACGGGTTTCACCGTGCTGTTGAGGGTGAGCGCAAAATTTCCGGCGGCGGAATCGTCCAGCACCACTTCGTTGGTGTCGGTGTAATACAGTCCAGTGAAAAGGCCGTTTTTCCAATTCGCCGTGGCGTTGGTGTCCCAGACCGCGCTGACATTTCCGTTCCAGAAAATCACGTCAGCGGCATTCAGGCTGGAGTAAATCACCAGATCAAACGAACTCCCCGCCACGTTATTAGACACAAATGCGCTCACGCCCGTGGGCAACGCGCCGAGGACGAGCGCGCCGCCGCCGGTCAGACTGCCGTATTTGATGAGCGGAAACTGACCGACGACGAGCACACCGTTGGTGAGGTTCACCGTGCAAGTGCCGTTGATTGCCAGCGCCCCGGTCACGGTCAGCAGCGGCACCGACGGATTCGCAAAATTACCAAAATCAACATTGACGGTCGTGGCATCGCTGGCCGTCGTTCCGAGATTCAACGCCGAATTCGTCAACGAACTACCGCTGCCCGCGAGCGTTACCCCGAGCGTCGCCGCGTTGCTAATGGTGAACTCGCCCGCGCCGGTGGAAAATGTGGTCAGGTTCAGCGCGGCTCCGCCGGCCACGGTGGTCGCGCCGCTGAAAGTGTTGGCCGCATCCAGCGTGAGCGTGCCGCCCAGCACCGACAGCGAGGACGCGTTGGCGGTGACGTTCGGCAGCGCGGAAACAATTTCCCATGCACCGCTACCGCTCTTGAGAAAATTCAGCGTGCCGGTGAAATTCACGTTGTTGAAAGCGGAATTAAAGGTGCCGTCGGCCGCGCCGCCAAATTCCAGCGCCCAAATGGTTGGCGCAGAATCGCCGCGAATTTTTAGTTGCGATAGCGCGATGGCCAGCGGACCGCCGGCGGCGTTGAAACGGCGGCTGGTCGTGGTGCCATTGATGTCGAACAAGGTGATGATGCCGCTGATGGTCTGTAGATTGGTGCTGTTGTTGACGAGGACATCCGGCCCGGTGGCAGCACCCAGTTGCTGACTGTTCAAGCTGACAAACATGGGCACGGTGCCGGCATTGAAGGTCCAAGTTTGCGAGTTGCCGGAGGCATCGCAGTTGGCCGTATTCGTCGCGCCGCTCGCGAGGGGGCCGAAACCAACGGGCAAGTTGTTGATGGAGTTGCCGGACGGGACATTGCCAGCAACCCAGTTGTTGGTGTTGCTGAAATTATTATTGGTCACGCTGCCGGCGCCGTTCCACAGCGGATTGCCGGCGTGAAGCCCCGGCAAATTAAAAAAAATAAGACATCCCGCAAGCCCGGCGGCGAGCTGGGCGGTTGAAATTCGGATGGTGCGCGAAAGCGGTTTGAATCTAGGCATGGCGGACGTGGTAAAATATTGACCTAGTCTAATTTTCCACACAAAACACGTCTTCACAAATTTAAGATCGGTTTGCGAAAACATTGTAAAAAGTGGCGGGAGCGACTCAAATCGCTCCCGCCTTTCCAAGTAATTTGAAAACCGACTTCGGCCGGGACTCTCCCACGAGTTGGGCGCAGACAGATCCAGCCACAATCTGGTTTTCAATCTTCGCTTTACGGGTAAACCAGCCGGTAATACTCGTTCGTAGTGCCCTTGAGTATCGGAATGGCGGCGGCGTTGGTCACCGTATAGTCGGTCACCGTTGCCCCCCAGTCGCTGGCGGATTTGCTCACGCCCTTGTTCAGATTGTTCGTCTGCATCAATAGCCGGTAGCCGGTATGATCCGCCGGCCACGACAGCGCCAGATTTGTCCCGCCACTCACGCGGTTGGTCAGCGTGAATGCCGCCAGACTTGGCTGCACCGTCAGATTCACCGTGTAAAAATTCGTCACGGTCTGGTCTTGCGACACCACCTGCACCACCAAGGCGTTCAGCGGCGGCTGCGGCGGCTGGTTCAACGCTTGCGCCCCGCTCGTAACGCCGCTCGCCAATGCCGCTGCCAGCACGCCGTTCGTGCTCAAGGACAGGGTCGCGTTTGCGTCAACACCCACCGCCGTGACATTCACCGCGCTGCCGTAGGTGTTCGTCGCCAGATAGGGACCAAAGTTGGGAGTCGTAAACCCGGCGGGATAGAACGCCAGGCCGGCATTCAAGGTATTGCTCACCACCAGCGAAGCCAGATAGGCGTTGGTGTTGAGCACGGTCACGTTCACCTTGTAAAGGTTCGTCACGGACAAATCCTGCGACACGGTCTGCACCGTCACATTGTTCGAACCCACCGCCAAGCTCGTCAGCGGACTGCTGGCAATGCCATTGGTCAGCAGTTGCGGGAACAGCCCATTGACCGTCAAGGTGTTCGTTGCCGTCACAGCCACGTTCGTCACCGTCACCGTCAATGGCAGGGTCGCCAGACTGTTCGTCGCCGCATAGATTTCGCCGGACAGGATGTTCGTATTAAACACCGGATTCAGCCCCACCACCGCATTGGCCGCATTGCTCACCACCAGCGATGTCAGATAGGTCGTTTGGCTGGGCGTGAAGGCGTTAGTCGAGATGATATACAGGGTGCCGTTCGCCGCCAGAGTGTTGCTCCAAACCAACGGCACAGGCAACAGGGGCAAGTTAGTTGAGGCGAACGCCGTGTTATAGACATTCGCGCTGAAGAGTTTGTAGCTCTGACCTGCCGCCAAGGCCCCATTGATATTCGTCACAACCAGCACACCGCCATAATTGACCGTCGTAAGACCAACCACAGCGTCGTTGGTGGCAGTCGTCGCGTTGAGACGGAAGAGGTTCGTAGAATTGGCGCTCAAGGTCAGCGTATTGCTCACAGTCAGCGTGCCGAGGCTGGCGGTGCCGGGAGTCAGAAAACCACCGTCCAGCACGGTCACTGCGCCAAGGATTAGCCCACTACCACCAAGCGTGGCGTTGTTAGAAACCGTGACCGTGTTGGTGCCCAGCGAGCCGTTCACCAGCAACGTGCCAACTTCAACCTTGGTCGGGCCCGAATGCGTGCTGGCCCCGGAAATGGTCCAAGTGCCGGTATCCACTTTGCGCAGCGAATTCAGCACCTGCGTGCCGTTGGAAATCACGCCGCTGACCGTGCCGTTCCCCACGCCACCGAGAAGCAGGTTCCGGTTTGACTGACTCGGAGAAATGCCGCCTGCCAGTGTCAGCGTGCCGCCATTCACCGCAAGGTACGTGTCGCCGCCGCCCGAAGACAGGTTAACAATCCCATTGAGGACATTGTTGCCCGCGTCGTTCTGGATAACCGGGGTGCCCGACCAACTCGTAGTGAATGCGATGGCACTGGGAAGAATGATATCGCCGTTGGTGCCATTTAGATGCAGTTCAGGATGGCCAGCCGTGCCGTTGACCAACAACACCGTTTTGGTGCCGAGGCCGAGACTCTGATTATTATTGATCCACAACGAACCACCGTTGACGGTAACATTGCCGGCAAAAGTATTCGCACTATTCAAATACAAGGTGCCAAAGATATCCTTGGTAAAACTACCGGTGCCACTGATGACACCCGTGTAGGTCTGAAGGGTATTGGTGGCTACCTTGATTATGAAGGTACCGTTGTTCGTCACGTCCGTCAGGATGGAGCCATTGATGGTGCCGTCGCCAACTTGAAATGTTCCCGCAGAGATCAAGGTGTTGCCGGTGTAGGTGTTGGTTGCCGTGGTGATGAAGGTGCTGCCGCCGACCTGCAACGTGCCGTTGCCCGTGATGACCGAGGCGCGGGTGCCGCCGCCACTGATGTTCAACGTGCCGCCCGCGAGGGTCACGGCAGAATTCGCCAGCACGCTGCCGCCGGAAAGTTGCAACACCCCGTTCGACACCGTGGTCGGGCCGCTGATATTCACCAAGCCAGCCGAGCCGGAGAACGTCTGGGTGCCCGCACCGGTTTTAATCAGGGTCAAAATGGAATTGGCTCCACCCGAGGCATCGCGCACGTAGGCGCCCGTGCTGTTGGTAATGCCAGCGCCCACATTCAGGGTCAGCGTGGCTGGACTATTGGCCACGTTATCATTGGCCGCCTCCACAATGCGGTTGCCGGAGACGCCGGGCAAATCATTCAAGCCGCCGATGGTTTCATTAAACCCGTTCAACTGAAACCGCCGCTCGACACCGTTGCCACCAAAAGAGATGACGGAAGTATCCCCAATCTGTTCGCTGGCCTGAAGCACCAAGCGCGGCGTACTGCCGGTGTTGTTGGTGAAGGTGATCGGGCCGGCCCAGGCCTGACCGCTGGCATTGTTGAGATACACATAGCCGTTGCCAACAATAGTGAGCGGACCGGTCGGGGTGTTTGTCGTAGTGACCGTCAGATTGCTGGAGCCGAGTTTGGTTAGCCCCACGGTGCCGGAGCCGTTTTCCAAGACACCATTGAATGCCACGGCGGCGTTGGCGGAGCCAACACTCAACACACTGTTACCGACGGCAGAATTCGTCACAATACCTGCGCCCGAAAGATTATTGATGGTCTCGTTCAAGCCTGCCAAATCCAGTGTGCCGTCGTCCTGCACATCGCGGGCGTCAACAATCTGGTCGCCGCCCGTGCCGCCGAGTTGGACAGTGCCGCCAGCGTTGATAGTGAGAGCGGTGCCCCCGCCGCCCAAGGTACAGCACGGTCGTGGCCGGCAAACGATTCGCGCCGCCGGAAAGCTTCACTTCGCAACTGGCGGCGTAGTTGTCGAGAATCGTATCGCCACCGTAAGAGCACGCGCCGCCCAGAACAAAATAATCCTTGTGCGAAGTAGCGGCACCGCTGGTGAAAAGAGTCACATCGCTACCACCCGCCAGATCGCCGATGGCGCCGTTCAGATAAACCGTGCTATTCCCGGCGTAAGCCTGCAGCAAGGTTGATCCCAGCAAGTTGATGGCGCCGTTCCACGTCAGCGACCCACCTTCGACATAAGTGAAGAAAGCCCCGCTGCCAGTGCCCGTGCCGACAAGTTCCAGCGGCGTGGAAAACGTCTGTCCGCTGTTCACCGCATTGAAGCTGAAGACTCCGCCGTTGCCGACAGAAACTTTGCTGGTTCCTGCGAGCGCCGACGCAGAGGATACCGAAAACGTGCCGCCTTGAATCATCGTGGCGCCCGGATAGGAATTATTGCCTTTAAGCGTCAGCGGGTTGCCGCCGGACTTAATCAGGCCACCGGAACCACTGATGCTGCCAGCCAGCGTCACCGCTCCCGATCCGGTCGCGTTGAAGGTCGTATCGGCAGCGAGCGTAACGTTATTGGAAATGATCCACGCACCGAGGTCGGCTTGGCGCACTTCCGGCGGGGTGCCAAAACTGGAGGCGACAAATTGCAGCGGGTTGCCCGCAAGCGTGCTAATCGCATTTGAGGAAACATCCAGTGTGAGCCGATTCATGGCCAAGCTGCCGGCGAGATTGTTGGTGCTGACAAACGGCTGGCTGCCAACCAAGTTGAAGGCATAATTGTTAGAGCCACCCGTGATCGGCGCGAAGTTGTTAGACCAGTTTGCAGCCACGCTCCAGTTCCCGCCAAGCTGATTCGTCCAGGAAAAGCTCAAAGCCGCATCGGGTGAGGGCACAATGTTATTGGTCGCAAAATTGTTGTAGTAATCAAAATCCACATAGGCAGAACCAACGGATGAAACGCTGGCTCTGACCGGCAGCGTGGCGCCCGCCGTCCCAGCATTGGGTCGCAATGTGAGCTGCAGCGCGGCATTTGCGTTGGCCGCAAGATTAGGCACACTCCATAAACCGGTGCCCGAACTGAATCCGCCCGCACCATCATCGGCAATGTAGGTGATGCCGGATGGCAAAGTGACGGAGACCTGAAGGTTGCTGGCGATGGTCGGACCGGCATTGGTGACGCTAACGGTGATTTGAAAATTTGAATTTTCCGCTGGCGAAGCCGAACCGCTCGTGATGCCAACGCTGGCGTCCATCAAGAGTTTTGCCGCCCGATACGCCGCGAGCAGCGGGCCAGCGTCGTTGATGGAACGGGCATTGTCATTGGTGTTCAGCAGGCCGGTGGCAAAGCCGTTCCGCAACACATTCGGATTGGAAAAATACGGCGTGCGCGAGCCAACGTAAGACATAAGACTGCCGTAAGTCGTGCCGTTATCATTCCAATAATAGCCGTGGGAATACGGATACAAACCGGTGTCAGCGGTATTGTGGGCGCAGCCCAGGTTGTGGCCAACCTCGTGCGGCCAGACGCCGGAAGCCGTGCCCCAGGCATTCGCGGAAAACGCGGTGCTCTGATCGCCGCTGGTGTTTAGCAGTTCATTGGCGATGCCCAAGGTGCTCGTGTTGTCCGGGTAGGAAAAAAGGGCTACGATGTCCGCGCCCACGAGGTTGCGCAGGCTGGCGACTTCTGAAGAACTCCCGACCACGCCCAAGTCGGTGGCGAGATTTCCCGAACCGTCGAACGAGGTCACTTCCCGCGTGTGCACGAGGCGCATTGTGTGCACCACCTGGCTGCGGGTAAAATTTCCATTCTCGGCATTGACGGCATTTTGCGCCATCGCCACGAGCGCAGAGCGACTCCCGGCATTGACCAGCGCGCTGTGCGTGTAGACCACCAGCACATCCATGGTCACCGGCGAATACCCCTGCGCACCTTGCGGCTGAACGGCAACGGTGCCAGCAGTCGAAGTTTGCCAGTTCGTTCCGGAGCGGGCGTTGACATAATCATTTTTCACTCCTTTCATCGCCTCGGTATCCAGTTCCAGAACGCGATGAAACCCGTCCGACTGCCGATGCACCGTAAAACGCCCGTGGGTTGGTGAAATAATGTCCATGGCCATCGCATCATCCACCACGGTCATGCTCACGGCGCTGAACGGATCATCCGCCAGATGCCCGGACCAAGAACAGTCGTTGGGGCGGCGCGGAATAATTTCATCCCAGACCACTTCAAACGATCTGTTCGTAAACAGATTCAAAACGGAATGCTCACCGCGTATCCGGGGAATTTTATCCACTTGTAGCTGCAGTAAGCGTGAGCGGAGTTCAAATTGATTGGTGGCTTTATCCCGAACGGGCAATGGCCAGCGCCCATCCAATAAGTCGGTTTTGAACAAAGGCTTCGTGACTCCAGCCCAAACGCCAAGCGACACAAATATTTGAATCACCAAGCAAGCAAAGAATTTCATCCAGGTAAGTTTAGCCCGCCGCTCCCACAGGCTTGAAACCGAAGCACCAGATTGTTTCTCGGTTTTCAAATTCAGGCTCACGGTGCTTCGATGCGAAAAAATGACGCCTTGGTGAGTGGATCGATCAGATTTGTCCACTGGATGCCGCCGCTGGCATCAAAATTATTCGTCACCACGCGCGTCCATGCAATGGACGAAGCGAGGTTAGTCGAGGCTTGTAAATAAACCACGAATCCCGGCGTGCCATTGGTGGCGATCAGGACAAGGTTTGTGCCGGCAAGGTTGGCGGCGGTTATACGCGGCACCGGCGCATTGGTAATGCGCAAGGTGCCATCCACCGCCAACGTGTTGGTATTCCAACGCAAACCGGCGGCGGGCAGTGTCGGTGACAGCGACGCGAACGCGCCCGAAATACTGGATGTGTAAAATAATTTGAAGGAGTCTGTCGAAGTCAAGGTGCCGGCGAGATTGGTCACTTGGAGCATGCCGCCCAACACCACACTGGTCAGGCCGCGAACCGAATCGTTGGTCTTCGCGGACTTGTTCAGTTCAAAAACATTTGTGGAGCCGACGTTCAGCGTGAGGGTATTGCTGATAGTCAGCGCCGACAAACCTGCGCCGGGCGCCAGCGTCCCGCCGCTGTTCACCGTCACCGCACCAAGAATATACCCACTGCCGCCCAGTGTGGCGGAACTATTCACGCTCACCGCGCCGCTGCCGTTGAGATGTCCGTTCACCAGCAACGTTCCGCCGTTCACAGTAGTCGTACCGGAATAAGTGTTGATGCCGCCCAAGGTCCAAGTGCCGCTGCCGGTTTTGGTCACGGGCATCGTGGCACTGCCGTCCTGGATCACGCCGGAGACAACGCCTGCCGCGACGCCCTGCAAGGTCAATGTGCGTGTGCCGGTGGTGGCGGAAGTAATGGTTCCCGAAAGCGTAAGTTGTCCAGCGTCAGACTGAATCCAATAATTTCCGCCGCCAGAACCAAAGCTGATCGTCGCGCCAAGCGTATTGGTGCCAGCAACATTGCGGATCGCGTCGGTGCTGGAACTACGGGCGTTGAGCGCAAGGGTTTTGCCGGCGAGCACCGAGATATTATTAGATAATTCCAAGCGCCCCGTCGAACTGTTGGCCGGAGCCAACGACAGCCCACCCGCACCGCAGGCGCCGCTGTGCGCCACGCGCAGCACGGAATTATTATTCAGCGTGGTGCCGCTTTGCGCATTGGGATACGCGAGCAACAAGGTTCCGGCATTCAGGGTCAACGGCCCGAGAAACGCGTTTGAGGCGTTCAACGATAGTTTTCCGCCGCCATCAACGGTGATGCCGCCGTAGCCACTGATCGAATTATTGATTGTAAGTGCGCGGGCGGAAGCGATATTCCACGAGGCAAATGACGTCGTCTCCAAAGGGCAATTCACAACCAGATCTTGCGTGGCCGCGCTCATGTCCACGCCGGCGACGTCAATGCCGAGTGTATTCGTGCCATTGATGGTCACGAGACCGCCGGGATTTTGGATTTTTATTCCCGCCCAGTCCAAATCACTCGCCAGCGTGGTGGTATTCGCGCCCGTGACGGTGCTATTCCAAGTGGCCTGGTCATAAAATCCGGGCGCAATGATTCCGGTCCAACTAGTGGCGTTTTCCAAGTTCACCACATTGTTGCTTTTCACCACGGCGGTGATATTGGTGCGTTCGACCGAAAGATTGAATGTCTTGCTGTTGGTAAACTGACCATCCGTGACGCTCACCGTGATGGCCGCGGTGCCCCACTGGCCGAAGGCTGGCGTGATATTGAGCCAGCGTTGAATGCCGCTCTGGCCGAAAACCAAATTGGTGTTTGGCACCAGCGCGGTGTTGCCAGAAACCGCCGTGACGACGAGTTGTGTGGAAATGGTTTCCGCATCGCCAACCGTGAACCAGATCGGTGACGTCGAAAGGCTTTGCCGCGTCGAGCGGTCAATTGCGTTGAACGCCAGCGTCGGTGGCGTCTGGTTGGTCTGGTATTGGAAAGCAATCACATCCAGAGCGTGGTCTATACCTGCATGCGGCAGCGCTTCAATCACCAGATCAATCGGCGTCGGCGCGCCCTTTGGGCCTAGTGTGACGGTGACTTGGCGGGCGGTGTTCGGCTGCCAGCGTTGGCCGGCTAGAAACACATAGCCCGTCTGGCTCATCACGGCAGTGGTGATATTCGTCGTGCCGATTTGAAAAGTGACATTCCAGTTCGCCAGCAAGTTGGTGTCGGCGCGGGCACGCAGCACGCCGGCGTAATCCAGCCACGCGCTGCGATTCGTGAGGGTGAGGGTAAATTGATTTGTCTTGGTCGCGTCGAACGGGATGATTTGCGCTGCATTGGTCGCCACCGGGGACATCACGGATTGCGCGTAATTCACGCCGTTGCTGGTGGCATACAAATCCAACGTGCCCGGCTCCCCATCGCGGTGTTTCAATAAGTAATATGCCAGACCGGTAATGGTCCAGTTGGCCTGCACCACGCCGTTGTAATTCGTCGTCTCGGGCGTAAGATCAACCGGCCGCAGGCCGTAAAGCACCACGCCATAGACATCCGCCTCGTGGCCATTGTCCTCAAGAGATTGCACAAGATACTTCGTGTCCAACATCAACTGCTGGTCCGTGCTGTTGTTCGGGGAGATGAGATAATTAAACTTCTTGCCGTAGCTCACCGAAGCATCGCGCTGCTGCCAGATGACCTGCTGGTAAAAACTGCCGTAGTTGCGATACAAATAAACCGGAGCATCCACGCCGGAACCGGCGCAACCGGCAACCAGCATGTTGGAACGGGCGTAGCTGAATTGCGGGTCATTAAATCCGCTGGGATACGTGTAAATAACGTGCGGAGCGAGCATTTCATAGGATGGCGTATTAAGAGCCCCGTTGTTGGCCACCAGTTGACGCCAAACCGCGAGATTGGAGGCTGGGCGATTCACGAATGCCGCGATCGGCGTCAGGCCAAAACCTGCGATGGTGGTGATATCACCAACGTCAGCATTGGGATTTGAGTTACCCATATCGCCTTCGACCATGGCGAAAGAGTTGCTGAAATTGTCGCAGATGCTTTGCTTCTGCTGCGTCGTGAGCGTCACATCGGATGACGAACTGAAGCCGACCGGATGATAATAGAACCCGTTCGCATATTGCGCGACGTAGGGATACGAAATACTGTCCACCATCTGCGTCAGGTAATATGCCGAGCCGGGATAAACTTCATAGTTGACTGCCCGCAAGTTGAGGTCACCCAACAAGGCCAAGCAAAAGAAGATGCTACCCAGCCGCAAATGAATTTTTACAAGAACGGCAAGGCGCTGAATTGGTTTCATGTCAGGATTAATCGCCTCAATCTATGCCATGGAACGAGTTCAAACCAATCCCGCGTTTGCGGGCTTGCGAGCGCGCACGTGGCTATTAAGCTCCGTTAAACACCTGCGGTCTTTCAGCAATAAAAGCGACTAGATGCCGAACAAAAAATGAATGCCCACAACAATAGTATCTTTCGCGAAGATATGCCGATTTCACAATCCACTGAAGGCCAGGCCGCAGTTTCCCGTAGAAATTTCCTGCGCGTGACTGGCGCGGCGGCGGGTGCCTTGGCGCTGGGTTTCCCGGCTATTTTGAAAGCCGCGGGCGCCAACTCCAAACTGAACGTCGCGCACATCGGCCTCGGGGCGATGGGGCGCGGGCGGCTCCAGGAAATGACCGGCTGCGGCGCCAACATCGTTGCTCTCTGCGATGTGGATGAGAATCAATTTGCCGCCGCCGACAAGATCATGGCCAAAGCTCAGCTCAAACCAGCGCACTTCGTGGATTATCGTGAGTTGCTGGAAAAACAGAAAGATTTGGATGCCGTGGTCATCGCGACGCCGGACCACTGGCACGCGCCCATCGCCACGGCGGCCTTGAAAGCCGGCAAACATGTTTTTTGTGAAAAACCGCTGGCACATTCTATCGGCGAGGCGCGCTCGCTGCGCCAGCTCGCGGCGAAACATTCCCGGCTCGTCACGCAAATGGGCAATCAGGGAAGCGCCTCGCCGAACATGCGTCGCGCCATCGAATTGGTTCAAGCCGGCGCCATCGGCCAGGTGCGCGAAGTGCATTGCTGGGTGAACGACCTTGTCGGCTGCCATCCGGGTCTGGCATTACCAACCTTGGGCGATGTGATTCCGGCTGGTCTGCATTGGGATGCCTGGCTCGGACCGGCTGCGAGCCGGCTTTACAAAAAAGATTACTATCATCCGTGGAACTGGCGCGGCTGGTATGATTTCGGGAATGGGGTCATGGCGGATTTCGGCTGCCATAATCTGAACCTGCCATTCCGCGCGTTGAAACTGGATTACGCCAAGCGCATCGAGGCGGAGGGCGAATTGACCGGCCTGCCAACTTACTCCGCGAAAAATCGGATTCGTTTTGATTTCGCGGCGCGAGGCAACCTAGCACCAGTGACGGTCTGGTGGTATGACGCGGGGCGGATCGCACCCGCCGAAGTTATTCCCCCGTCGCTCGTTGAACAACTCGGCGAGATACCCAAACTGGGCGTGCTGATGCTGGGCGAAAATGGCTTTACCTTTGGTGGTCCATGGAACGGCGCGGACTACATTAAGCTAAAGGATGAACCGAAAGTTTCCGGCATCTTGACCCACAAAGCCACGCAATCCATCTCGCAAACCTTGCCACGCCCTCGTGGCCATTTGAAGGAATGGGTGGATGCCTGCACCGGCGGTCCGGCAACCTTTTCCAACTTTGAAACCGGCGGCCACCTGACCGAGATCGCCCTGTCCGGCGTGCTGGCGCTCAGGCTGCAAAAGCCGCTCGACTGGGACGGCGAAAAAATGCGCGCCGCCAATGCCCCCGAAGCGATGCCGCTCATCGAACCGCATTACCGCGACCATTGGAGAATTTGACGATCGCTAAACAAACAAACACAAAATCATGAAACGCAAAAATATAAACCGCCGACAATTTCTCCAGCGCGGTGGAATGGCTGCTGCCGCTCTCGGGGTTGCCCCCCTGATTTTGCCCCGCAACCTTCTCGGAGCCGATGCGCCCAGTAAAAAAATTTCCGTGGGCATCATCGGCGCCGGCCGCCAGACCCAGAACATCAACATTCCAGGATTTCTCACGCTCAACAACTGCCGCGTCGTGGCGGTGTGCGACGTCGATTCCTGGCGGCTACAGCAAGCCAAGCAGCAGGTTGAAACCTATTACGCGCAGGAGAAAACCTCCGGCCTTTACAAGGGCTGCGCGGCGTTCAGGGATTTTCGCGACCTGATCGCGCGGCCCGAAATTGATGCCGTATTTGTCGGCGCACCCGATCATTGGCACGTCCTGATATCGCTTGCGGCGATGCAGGCCGGGAAGGACGTGAGCTGCGAAAAGCCGCTGTCGCTGAGCATCCGCGAAGGGCGCGTGCTGGCCGACGCCGCCAAGAAACTGAACCGCGTGACGCGGACGGACAGCGAGTTTCGCTCGCTCAAACTATTTCATCACGCCGTCGAGTGCGTGCGCAACGGGCGCATCGGCAAATTGCAGCGAATGTTCACCGGCACGCCGAAAGAAGAGGCCCATTTGGTTCCGTTTGCCGAAGAACCGGTGCCAGCGGAACTGGATTTTGACCTGTGGCTTGGCCCTGCCCCGGCGGCGAAGTATTCGGAAAAGCGCGTGCATCCGCGCCACGACCTCAGGGGCCGGCCCGGCTGGATGCAAAACCTGGACTATTGCGAAGGCATGATTTGCAACTGGGGCGCCCATCTCAACGACATCGCGCAGTGGGGGCACAACTCGGATCACACCGGACCGGTGGAAGTCGAGGCCAGCGGCGAATATCCGAAAACCGACAACCTCCGCAACGTGCTCCAAAGTTTTCAGGCGCACTATCGCTACGCCGACGGCGTCGAACTGACATACAAAATGGACCGTCCGTATACGCGATTCGAAGGCGACGAGGGCTGGATTGAAATCCCTTACGGCTCGCCGAAGCTGCTGACTTCGGATCCCAAAATCATCTCGCCGCCGTCCGGCGCAAACTGGCTTTCGTTCCCGCGCAAACAAGACAAGGAAGATTTCATCGATGCCGTGAGCAATCGCAGCACCACCATGGAAGATTTCGAGGTGGGACATCGCACGCTTTCCGTCTGTCAGATCGCGCACATCGCCATCCAGCTGGGCGGCAAAAAATTGAAATGGGATCCCGCCACGGAAAGATTCGACCATGAGGATGCAAACAAGCTGCTATCGCGCAATCCCTGGCGCGCACCCTGGAAACTTGAAGAAATATGAAAATTATTATCGCCATCATCTTGCTCGCCCAGCTCACCGCTGCCGCAGCCGTTCCAGAGTTCTTTGTTTTCGACAACGGGGTCGGTCGCGGCAAGTGGACGCCGGAACAACAGGCCAAGACCTTGAAAGAGTTGGGGTTCGACGGCATCAGCTACAACTATACCAAACCCGCCCAGTTCGCCGCGCAACAGAAGGCGTTCAAGGATCAAGGGCTCAAGATCTATGGCCTCTACCTTTACACCTATCTGGATCGGCCCGTGCATTTTGACCCCGCATTCAAAGAAGCCATCAAGCTGCTGAAGGGAACCGACACCGTCATCTGGATGACGTTGATGCAACCCAAGGTAAAAGGCAACCACGATGCGGAAGCCGTCCGCAATGTGCAAGAAATGGCCGACCTCGCCGCCGCCCAGGGCGTGCGCGTGGCGATTTATGGGCACGCCGGCATGTATGTCGAGACCGGCGCGGACGCCGCGCGAATCCTGAAGCTGGCGAACCGTCCGAACGTCGGCGCGAGCATCAATCTCTGCCACGAGTTTACCGCCAAAAAGGGCGATGCTCTGGATGAAACCATCAAGACCGTCGCGCCGATTTCGATTCGCATCTCGGTTAATGGCATTGACGTGGCCAACAAAAAATATGTTCAGCGCCTCGACCAGGGTGATTTTGACGTGGCTGCTTATTTGAACAAACTTTTTGCCGCTGGCTACAAGGGCCCCGTAGGATTGCAATGTTTTAACGTGCCAGGCGACACCTTGGAAAACTTGAAGGCGGATATTGCCGCCTGGAAGAAAATCACCGCAAAACTCAAAGATCCCTGAGTCAATAATCGCTGCTTCGCAAAGCCAACCATGAAACATCGGTATCAACAGCGACGATTTACCCGAGCCTGTCCGTCAAGGCTGGCGGTTGCAGCCTTATGTTTGTTCGGCAGCCTGCTAGTTCAATGCGCAACCAATGAAGTGGCACCGGGTGGAAAATATTTTGTCGGCGACACTAATAGACCCCGGCCAGCCGTGGTCCTACCCGGCGAAAGCCTGTGCGTGCCCCCGCCGTCCGATGCGCTGGTTTTGTTTGATGGCCATGATCTGGCACAATGGGTCCGGGAGCCATGGAAGAATGATTTAGATCGTTCTGCCATCCCAAAATGGAAAATTGAAAACGGTTACCTGGAAGTGGTGCCACATACCGGCTCGATTTACACCAGGGAAAAATTCGGCTCCTGCCAGCTGCATCTGGAATTTGCCGAACCGGCCCAAGTGGATAAAAACATGAAAGGCCAGAATCGCGGCAATTCCGGCGTATTCATTTTCGGCCATGGCGAAGTGCAGATTCTCGACTCATTTGAAAATGACACTTATCCCGACGGCCAGTGCGCGGCTCTGTACCACCGTTACCCGCCGCTGGTGAATGCCTGCCGGAAACCCGGTGAATGGCAAAGCTACGACATCCTCTTCCACGCGCCACAAACCAACGAACTCGGCAAGCAAATCAGTCCCGGAAATGTGACCGTCTTGCAAAATGGCATCGTAGTTCAAGATCGTTCAGAAGTCGGCTACGGGGCTGAAAGTGGAACATTGGGCTTGCAGGACCACTTAAACCCAGTCCGCTTTCGCAACATCTGGTTAAGGCGTTTGGATTAGCTAGTGGCAGAATAAGCACATTTTATAGCGGCTGAAAAGTGAAGCGCGTGGCTGAGAATCATTCGGATAGAAGGCTTAGTATACCCACGGCATTGACCTTCGGCAAGAACACCAGCAGCACATTCGCTGGCAGCATCACTGGGAGCGGCTCGGTGACGAAGGTTGGCAGCGGCACCGTCACGATATCCGGCGTGAACGCTTACAGCGGCGCGACTACCATCAGCAACGGCACTGTAAAATTTGGCCACAGCGACAATAGCGCTTACGTGGCCTCGCTCGGCCCCGTGCTGTGGTTCAACTTCGACCAAGGCGTGGACGTGGCGGATGGCATCGTGACCAATCTGGGATTGGGCGGCGCGGCCATGAACGGCACCTTGAACGGCGGTGGGGCTGTGGACACGAGCGGCGGTCGCTATGGCAACACGTTGAGCTTGGACGGCAACTCGGACGTGGTCATCACCAACGCCGTCAAGCCGCTGGATTGCAATGCCACCGGCGCGAGCTGGACCTACGCGCTCTGGATCAAGACCACCACGGCGGGCGCGGTGTATGGCTATCAGGGCGACGGCACTTGGAACTCGGACGCCACGACGTTTTATCTGAACAGCAACGGCACCGCTTCGAGAGCAAAGGCGGGTGGCGTGCGTTGGGGTGACGCCTGGCTGACCGGCACGGCCACGTTGACTGACAATAATTGGCATTTTGTCGCCATCACCGCCAATGCGGGCGTGAAGACGATTTATGTGGACGGCAACGTGGACGTGCAAACTGGCAGGACCGGCTGGGTTGATCCCGCCATGACCAGCGCCAACCAGTTCTGGATCGGCCAGAGTCCTGACGACGGCGACGGTGGCGTTCCATTTGTCGGGTTCATTGACGAGGTTTACCTGTTCAACCGCGCGTTGAGCCAGTCTGAAGTCACCAACATCATGGGCAACCAGCTCGTGGATCCCATTCTCCCGTTCACCGGCCAACTGCCAACTCCCTCGCTGGTGAACCTTGCGTTGGTAGCCACGCTGGACCTGGCTGGCACGACGCAAACCATCAATTCGCTTTCCGACATCGGCGGCAACGGCGGGTTGGTGACGAACAGCGTCACTGCGCCGGTGACTTTGACACTAAACAACGGGGGCACGAATAACTTTAGCGGAAAAATCAGCGATGCCTCGCCCGTGAATGCGATCAGTCTGGTGAAGACCGGCAACGGCACGCAAAATCTGAACGGCGCGAAGAATTA
The DNA here is from genome assembly GCA_903921455.1 of uncultured Verrucomicrobia subdivision 3 bacterium. The sequence goes on from CAIXPZ010000096.1 coordinate 77,563, forward strand.
CAGCGGCAACACCACCGTCAACGCCGGCGCGCTCGCTTTTGGCCAGGCCACACTGCCCACGAACGGCATCGTGACCGTGACGAACGGCGCCGCCTTGAGCCTGAACTTCGCGGGCACGAACCGCGTGGCAGCTCTTATGTTGAACGGCACGAACCAGGCGCCGGGCATTTACAATGCGTTCAGTAGCGCTCCCCGCCTCGCGGGCACGGGAAGTCTCATGATTTCGTCGCCGGTGGCGACCAATTCGCCGAGCATGACTTTCACCAATTTTGGCAGCTCGCTGATACTGTCATGGCCGCCGGGCCACACTGGCTGGCGTTTGGAGGCACAGACCAATTCTTCGGGCATCAGCTTGGGGACAAATTGGACGACCATCGCCGGTTCAGCGAATGTCAACCAGCTGACTTTGCCTGTGAGCCTCACCAACGGCAGTGTCTTCTATCGGCTGGCGTATCCGTAACCCGTTAAAGTTGCGTTGCCTCATGCGGGGATGAAATGGCGCTTCAGTTTGCTCCGGCTGGGCGCCACGCTGGTTTCCGCGCGGATTATCAACGCTGCCGACCTGGCCGGAAAGCGAATCAAGCCGAACATATTTGCCCCTCGTGCATAAAAACCAACAGACTACGAGCCCAACTCTGGTGTTATATTTTTCAATTCATTGCGAAAATGGCTTTATATGGGTTGGCACCCGCTTTGCTAAAGACGTCTAGGTTGTCGTTTTGGGTGGGGAACCGTGGTGCTGGCAACAATCAGTTGGGGAACTGGCTGTTTGCTTGATCCGCGTTAAAACAGGAGGAACGCAACGCACGCGCCCGTCAGTTTTGGCTGAAGTTTGAACCGCGCATGAACCAGGAGGCGGCGGTCGACTGCGGTTGAATGGATGTGGCGCGTGCGTGCAACCAAAAACAATGTCTAACCTGGCTTACCTCAAGCTTCTCGTCGTGACAGTCCGCACCGCTTGGTTTAACTTCCGCGGATGGAACAAACGACTCTGACTCTCGGCCACTCGCCCGACCCCGATGACGCGTTCATGTTTTACGCGCTCGCGAAAGGGCTGATTCCCGCTCACGGTTATCATTTTCAACACATCCTCCAGGATATTCAGACCCTGAACGAGCGCGCCACGCGCGGCGAGCTCGACATTTCGGCCGTTAGCATTCACGCCTACGCCTATGTCTCCGACCAATACGCGCTGCTGCCCAGCGGCGCGAGCATGGGCGATGGTTATGGCCCGATGCTCGTCGCCAAAAACAAATTCTCCCGGGAGGAGATTCTCAAAAAGAAGATCGCCGTGCCTGGCACCATGACCAGCGCTTTTCTTGCCCTGCAGCTCTGGCTGGACAAACCCGCCAAAGAATTCAATTTTGTTGTCGTGCCCTTCGACCAGATTTTCGCCGCCGTGAAAAGCGGCCTGGCTGAAGTCGGCCTGATCATTCATGAGGGCCAGCTTACGTATCAGAACGAAGGGCTGGTCGTTTGCGAAGACCTCGGTGTTTGGTGGGGCCAAGCAAACGACGGCCTGCCCCTGCCCCTGGGCGGCAACGTCATCCACAAGCGGTTTCCCCTGGCCACGCGCAAGCTGATTTCTGACACGCTCACGGCCAGCATTCAATACAGCCTCGACCATCGCCCGGAAGCCGTGCAACACGCCTTGCAATACGCCCGAGACATGGGGCGCGACCTCGCGGACAAGTTTGTCGGCATGTATGTGAATCACTGGACGCTGGACTACGGCGACAAAGGCCGGGAATCCATTCGCCGGTTCCTCGGCCAGGCGTTCGAACGCGGCCTGATCCCGCACCGGCAGGAGTTGGAATTTGTCGTCTGACGCGTTCGCCAAGCTGCGATGAAGCCGACCCGCTGCGCTAAAACAGTTTTTGCGCTTGGCCTGTTTACGTTGACGGCAACGGCATCGGCAGAAAGCAGTCTCGTTTATTTTGGCACATATACCAACGCCTTGAGTCGGGGGATTTATGTTTCCCGCCTGAATTCAGCGACCGGAAAGCTTTCCGCCCCAGCGCTGGCGGCGGAAACCCCCAGTCCTTGTTTCCTGGCAATTTCGCCGGATGAAAATTTTCTCTACGCCGCAAACAGCGTCCCGTCATTCAAAGGCGACCAAGCCGGAGCGGTGAGTGCGTTTCAAATAGATAAAACGTCCGCCCAGCTGACCTTGCTTAATCAAAAATCTTCCGGCGGGGCCGGCCCCTGTCATGTCAGCGTGGATGGTAGCGGGAAAGCCTTGCTGGTGGCAAATTATGGCGGCGGCAGCGTGAAAACCTTGCGCCTGAACCACGATGGCAGCCTAGGTGCCGAAGGCTCGTTGATGCAAGCTTTCGGCTCCAGTGTGAACCCTAGTCGCCAATCCTCGCCGCACGCACACTCGATTTGCCCCGACCCATCCAATCAGTTTGCGCTCGTTTGCGATTTGGGCACGGACAAGGTGATGATTTACGCGCTGAACGCCAATACCGGCAAGTTAGTCCCCCGCACGCCGCTGTCAGTTCAAGTGCCACCGGGCTCCGGACCGCGGCACTTGGCGTTCAGCCGGGATGGAAAACACCTTTACGTCATTAATGAAATGGCCTGCACCATCAGCACTTTTGGCTGGGATTCTGAAAAGGGGGAAATGAGTTGGTGCGAAACCATTCCCGCATTGCCAAAGGAGGTTTCGGCGCTGACTGAATTCACCGCGGCGGAAATTCTGGTTCACCCGTCCGGCAACTTTGTTTATGCGACCGTGCGCGGCCATGACAGCGTGAGCGTCTTTGCGGTGGACGGGCGGAGCGGCCGGATCACCTTCCTGCAAAACATCTCCGCTGGCGGAAAAGTTCCGCGCGGTCTGGGAATTGACCCGACGGGGCGCTGGCTCATCGTCGCCAATCAAAAAACCGACAATGCCGTGGAATTTGCCATTGACCCGCAAACCGGAAAAATTTCCCCCACCGGGCAGGAATTGAAAATCGGCTCGCCGGTGGATGTAAAGTTTGCGCGCTAAATTTCGGCGCCATTGGCCGGCCGCAAGGCTTACAAAGCGGCCATTCGCGCAAGTGTCGCGCGAAATTCTTTGATTTATCAGCGCCGGCGATTGTCTGTGCGGTGGTTCCCCGGCGATGCCTTGACCAGTCTTCTTGAATCCCCTGGATGCAAGTTTCCCCTGCGAGTCACTAGTAGCGGGTTGGATGCTGTAGCGGTTTCCGCGCTTGACCCGCTGAAATCCTTGTAAAATTGGGGTTGCCACGGTCGTTTTCTCTGTTATTCTCCACGGCTCTCTGCCTCTTGCAAAAGCGGCGGGGAAAACGGCCTTAAAGTTGTCTTCGTGTGAAGCCAAGCGGCCATAACAACATCAAATAAAATCCTGTATTCCGCAGGATGCCTTGATTCGATTCAGGGTGATAACCAAAGGAAAATTGTAAACATGAGCACCATTGGAGTTAAAGAACTGTTGGAAGCCGGCGTCCATTTTGGACATCAAACCAAACGTTGGAACCCCAAGATGAAGCCCTTCATCTTTGACGCGCGGAACGGCATCCACATCATTGATCTGAGCAAGACCGAGGCACAGCTTCAGGCTGCCCTGGATTATCTCGCCACCGCCGTCCGCAAGGGTGGAAAAATTTTATTTGTCGGCACCAAGAAGCAGGCGCAGCAATGTGTCAAGGATACCGCCAAGGAAACCGGCCAGATGTTTGTCGTGGAGCGTTGGCTCGGCGGCACGTTGACCAATTTCGCCACCGTCAAAACGTCCATCAAACGCCTCAAGGAAATTGAAAAATGGGAAACCGACGGCACGATGGGCGGTTATGTCAAACAGGAGCAGGCGGCGATTCGCCGCGAAGGCGCGCGCTTGAATAAATATTTTGACGGTCTCCGCGAATTGGACAAAATGCCTGCGGCCCTCTTTGTCGTGGATGTGAAGCGCGAACACAACGCCGTCGCCGAAGCTAAAAAACTGGGCGTGCCGATTGTGGCGCTCGTGGATACGAACAGCGATCCCGAAGATGCGACTTATCCGATTGCCGCGAACGACGACGCCATCCGCTCCGTGCGGTTGCTGCTCGGTGCGGTATCGCAAACCATCACCCAAGCACGCGCGGAATTTGAATCCAAGAAATCCCGCCGCGTGAACGAGGAGGCGGCGCCCGCCGCTGAAACCACCCCAGCCGAAGTCGCGCCGGTGACCACTTAATTGATTTGGCGGGACACGGTGGATTTGGTTTTCACCGTGTCTTGGCTTTCAACTGCAAACGACCCCTTAAATATTTTTTCTATGGCTGAAATTACTGCAGCAAATGTCGCCAAGCTCCGTGAAATGACGGGCGTTGGCATGATGGAATGCAAAAAAGCGCTTGTGGAAGCCCAGGGCAATATCGAAGCTGCCGTGGATTTGCTCCGCAAATCCGGCGCCGCGAGTGCCGCCAAAAAGGCCACGCGCGAGGCGCGTGAAGGCGTCATCGCCCAGTTCATCGCGGCCGGCGGAAAATCCGGCGTGCTGGTGGAAGTGAATTGCGAAACCGACTTCGTCGCCCGCAACGAGGGTTTCCGCGCGTTTGCCGATGAGATTGCCAAGAAGGTCGCCGCCGACCCGCAGGCCAGTCTTGAAGCGGATCGCGAAGCGGCCGTCAGCAAAATGGGCGAGAACATTAAAATCACCCGCAATGCCCGGCTCGACGTTACCGGCAATGGTCTGGTGGCCGCCTATATCCACACTGGTGCGAAAGTTGGCGTGCTCGTCGAAGTCGGCGCCGGCAAAGCCGAGACCACCACCAAGGATGAATTCAAGCAGCTCGTGAAAGACATCACGCTCCAGATCGCCGCGGGTTTCCCGCACGTTGTTTCACGCGAGCATGTCGCGCCCGAAGTCATTGCCAAGGAACGCGAGATCGCGGCTAACTCCGACCGCTTGAAAGGCAAGCCGGCTGCCGCGATGGAAAAGATTCTGGCTGGCGTGCTGGATAAATTCTTCCAGACCTATTGCCTCGTGGATCAGGGTTTCGTGAAGCGCAATTCCGAAGTCAGCGTCAAGGAACATGTCGCGCAGATTTCCAAGCAGTTGGGCGACGAAATCGCCATCCGCCGCTTCGTGCGTTTTCAGGTGGGGGAAGCAACGGCCTAAACTGCGCAATAAGTATTTCAAAGGCGTCCGGTAACGGGCGCCTTTTTGCGTTTCGGGCGGCTAAGAAATTGGGGCCGTCTCCTGCTGTCGTGCCTGCCGATTGAGTTTGGTTTGACCGGCTGCGGTTTGGTTGCTAAAAGAAGGACGTGCCTTTTCATGCCGCTTCAAAATTATGAGTAAAACCAGCCGACCGAAATTTTCCCGGATTCTACTCAAGCTCAGCGGCGAAGCACTGGGTGGCCCCAGCGGGATCGGCATCTCCGCCGAAGCCGTGCAAAGCATGGCCGAACAGATTTGTGAGGTGCGCGCGCTGGGTGTGCAGGTCGTGGTCGTTGTGGGCGGCGGCAACATTTTTCGCGGCCTGAGCGGCAGCAAGCGCGGCATTGAGCGCGCCACGGGCGACTATATGGGCATGCTCGCAACCATCATCAATTCGCTGGCGCTGCAGGACGCGCTTGAAAAGCTGGGGGCACCGACCCGCGTGCAAAGCGCCATCGCGATGTCACAGATCGCTGAATCATTTATCCGCCGCCGCGCCGTGCGGCATTTGGAAAAGGACCGCGTGGTCATCTTTGGCGGCGGGACCGGCAATCCATATTTTTCCACCGACACGGCGGCCGCCTTGCGCGCCAATGAAATCGGCGCGGAAGTCATTTTGAAGGCAACGAAAGTTGACGGCATCTATGACAGCGATCCGAAGAAGAATCCCAAGGCTAAGCGGTTCTCGCAGATCTCCTACATTGAGGCGTTGCAGCGCCGCTTGCAGGTGATGGACTCGACGGCTTTCTCGCTGTGCATGGACAACAAGATGCCCATCATCGTTTTCGACTTCTTCCGCCCGCACAATCTGAAACGCGTCATCCTGGGCGATAAGGTCGGCACACTCGTCACGGGCTAGTTTTCCAATGCCCGAGCTGCCCGAAGTTGAAGTGCTCGCGCGCCATTTGCGCCCGCTGTTGATTGGCAGAACCATCCGCGGCATCAGTATCGGGCGGGCAAAGGTTTTACGGCCAACAACACCTGCACGATTTAAAAAACAGCTGCTCGGGGCAAAATTTCTCGGCCTGCAACGGCGCGGAAAATACCTGCTGTTTGAATTGCGCCACCCCGGTGCGCGCGAGAAGTTTCGTCTGCTCGGTCATCTCGGCATGACCGGACGAATGTATCTCTCCGCCAAAGCCACCCCCCTGCCGAAACATGCAGCAGTTATTTTGCAGCTCGGCCCGAAAAAATTCATTTACGAAGACACGCGTTATTTCGGCCGATTGACCCTGGATATTTCCGCCGCCGAAAAGCTTGGGCCGGAACCGTGGGCGGTCGACTTCACGCCGGAACGGTTTCACCAAGCGCTGAAAAATTCCCGCCAGCCGATAAAAGTGAAACTGCTTGATCAGTCCTTGCTTGCCGGCGTCGGCAACATCTACGCGAGCGAAGCCTTATATCGCGCCGGGATTTCCCCGCGTCGACCGGCAAATAAAATCTCCCCGGCTGGATCGGTAAAATTATTGAACGCCATTCGCAACGTCCTGCAGGAGGCGATTGATTGTGGCAGCACAATCCCCCTTAATTTTGCGGGCCGCAAGACCGACGGCTTGTTTTATTTCGGCCGGGCGGCGGGCACGCCGGATTATTTCGAAGAGCGTTTGCGCGTTTACGACCGCGCGTGCCAGCCGTGTGTGAACTGTGGTTTTCCCGTTAAGCGGATTGTGCAAGCGGCGCGGAGCACATTTTTCTGCCCGCATTGTCAAAAAGACTGACGAAACGATTTGACGAATGCGCGGCGACTTGTAAATTATACGTCCCTTTGCGTTCCAGAGTAGCTCAATGGTAGAGCACGCGGCTGTTAACCGTGATGTTGAAGGTTCGAGCCCTTCCTCTGGAGCCATTATTAACTACTTGGGCGGTAATAGAATCAGCCAGCTCTTCAAGGTTCAGCAGAGATCAAAACGGACCGGAATATGACCGCGAAAGCGTATCCCGGCATCACGCATGACTGTGGCTCGGTAACCGCCATTATCGCTCGTTTGAACCTGACTCACCCAATTATACCGTTCCCGTCCACCAAATCGGTGCCAGGCTAAGTCGTCTTAGTCTGATTATCGAAGATATTTCCACCGAGGTATTTGGCCGTGGCTTCGGCCCGGCAGCGCACGTGCATTTTTTCGTAGATGTGTCCGATGTGGTTGCGGGCGGTGCCGGCGCTGATGCCCAAGTGGTGGGCGATTTCCTTGTTGGCATATCCACGGGCGATGAGCTGGAGGATTTCCGTTTCCCGCGGCGTCAGGTCGGCGGCTTGCACCTTCTGGGCCGCCGGCTGCCGGAAAGCCTCGATGACCTGGCGGGCAATCTGGCCGGTCATCGGCGCCCCACCCTCGACGACCGCGATGATGGACTGGATCAGCTCGGCCGCCGGAATGTTCTTCAGCAGATAGCCGCTAGCGCCGACTTTAAGGGCTTCAAAGATATTGTCGTTATCGGAATAGGCGGTGAGCATGAGAATCTGTGTTTTGGGCAGGCGTTCTTTAAGTCGGGCGGTGCATTGGATGCCAGACATGCCCGGCAGGTTGATGTCCATGAGCACCACCTCAGGCCGGTCATGGAGAAATCCTTCCAGGGCGGCTTCGCCGGAAGCATAGGCGGCAATGGATTTCACTTGCGGGTGGAGGTGCAATAGTTTGGTGAGACTTTCGCGCACTTCGCGATCGTCCTCCACAATGCCGACATTGATTTTCATCGGTTTCGCGGGACTGCTTTCCGGGGTTGTTTTGGCACTCATGGCGGGTTTTGGTTCTGCGTCAAATGACAGGGTTTGTTTTTGGCTCAGGATTTGCCGGCAGCGGCACTGTCAGCGTTACCATGGTTCCCAGCCCCGGCTGGCTCGCTATCTCCGCCCGCCCTTTAATCAGTTCCATCCGGCTTTTGAGGTTGGCCAGGCCGTTCCCGCCGGGTCTTGGCGTAGCCCTTTCAAATCCCCGGCCATTGTCGGAAATCATCACATGCAACCAGCCGTTTTCAACGTGAATATGCATCCGGATCATGGTGGCGGACGCATGGCGGACGGCGTTGCTGAGCGTTTCCTTGGCCGCCAACAACAAGTTATGCCGAACCTGCGCGGAGACCGGGAGATTGGGATAATTCAAGTCTCCCTCCAGGCGCCAGCTGATCCCGGTCGGAGCCAGGAATCGCTCCGTGTAGTCGCTTAAAAAAGCCGCAATATTCGGGAGCGAATCATTCTTCGGATTGATCGTCCAGACCACCTCGTTCATCGCGCCCATCAGTTGCTGGACGCGACTGGTGATGAAACTGATCTGTAATTTCATGTCACCCAGCGACGGATTTTCCCGCATGGCGAGTTCGCCGAGATGGGCGATGCTGGTCAGCCGGGCGCCCAATTCGTCATGCAAGTCACGGGCAATGCGCCGTCGCTCGTTTTCAAGCGATTGTTCCAGTTCGAGCCGTTGCAAACGGTGCTGGAGACGACGTTTGACGATTGCGCGCACGAGCATCGTCAACCCGAATGCCGCCACGCCTAGGAGCCCGGCCTGGAACCACCAGGTCTGATAAAAGTGCGGACGTAGAAACAACCGCAACCCCGCACCCGACTCCATCCAGGTGCCCTCGCGGTTGGCGGCCATCACGCGGAAACGATAATGGCCCGGCGGAATCTGGGCATAATTAGCGAAACGGCGCGTGCCGGCATCCACCCACTCCCGGTCCAGTCCCGCCAGTTGATAGCGAAACCCAATGGATTCCGGTGTGCTGGAATGCAGTCCCGTGTAGTGAAAATCAAGGTTGTTCTGGCCTGGCGGCAGGATGATTTCCGCAGGCTCGGGTTTTTCAGAAACGGCGGAAATGCCGCCGCTGCGTGCGGCGTTGGCAGGCAGGTTGCGACCGTTGACCAGAATCTCCTCGATCACCACCGAGGGTGGCGCATTGACGCTCCGATAGCGTTTGGGATCCACGACCACGATGCCTTTGAGGGTCGAGAAATACAAAAGGCCGGCGCGCGACTTCAGCGCAGTGGGGTTGGTGCCACCGCTGCATTCTTCCACGAGCATGCCATCCTCCTCATTCAGGTTCAGGGGATGGAGTGAGGTGATTCTGCCCACCGCCAGATCGTCAAACTCCTGTTTGCTGATGCGGGATATCCCCCGGTTGCTCCCTAGCCACAAATCGCCCGCGTCATCCTCCAGAATTTGTGAGATGGTATCACTAGCGAGGCCATCGCGGGTGGCGTAGGTGCTGATGCCATTGTCCTTGAGGCGGCTCAACCCGCCGTTGCGGGTGCCAATCCACAAGACTCCAGCCGGGTCATAATAGAGCGCGCGAATCGAGTCGCTCCCCAGTCCTTGTTGCGTGGTGTAATGGCGTAAACCGTCGGGGGCCAGCAGATAAACTCCCGATTTGTCTGTGCCGGCGCACATGGAGCCATCGGGGGCCAGCACCAGTGCCTGCACACGGTCTGTAACTGGCAGGTCGTCCACCATTTCAAACGTATCCGACTGCTGACGCCAGAGCCCGTTGTAAGTTCCGGCCCATAAATGTTGCTGGCGGTCTTCCAATAGGCAGGTCACCGTCAGATTGGATTTTGTTTGGGGCGCGAGAGTTTGATTGGTGAAAACCGGCTGCTGGACCGTCTTTAAGTTGAACAAATTCCGGTCCGATGCCCACCAGATGTTGCCATCATGCGTGGCCAGCACGGAGCGCGCCCGCGGATAGATATCGGCTTTGGTGTGGGTGAACCAGCGCTCGAAACCGCTTTCATTCTGCCGGTAAAGTCCGCCTTCCGTGGCTGCCAGCAGCCTGCCGTCCGGCATTTCCACCATGGCGGCCACAACACTGTTGCTTAAACCGGCGTTGTCCGCCCATGTGGCAATCTGTTTAGGCCGCAAGCAGCTCAAGCCTCGCGAGGCAGTGCCAACCCAGAGGCCGCCTTCGCTGTCCGAGCAGAGCGACAGGATGTTTTCATCGGCCGGCGCCTGTTCTTTGATTGCCGGCAGAAACCGGTCGTCATTCAAATAAACCAAACCTTTACCATAAGATCCCGCCCACAATGTGCCATCCCGGGTTTCAGCGAGGCTGGACACAAAGAAAAAAGGCACGCCCTGATACTGGTTGAACTTTTTCCAGCGGCCCTGCTCCCGGCACAGCATATAGCCATTCCCAGTGCTGATCCAGAGCCGGCCGGCCCGGTCTTCCAGCAAGGAATGAATCGTTTTGGCGCCCGGAAGTGGAAAATTCACCGGCACTTCCACTGCCTTCCCGCTGGTTATTATCTGAAATAATTTTGCGGCGCTTCCCCAAACCCAGATGACGCCTGAGCGATCTGCGTAAAGTTTTTGGATCGCTTGCGGCGGCAGACCGATGTTTTCACCCGCGCGAGTCATTTGTCCCTCCGTCCATTGGTAAAGCCCCTTGTCCGTCCCAACCCAGAGCCGGCCCTCGGCATCCTCGGCCAGGCCGGTGACAAAAACCCCGGCCAGGGTTCGCTTGAAACTCGGAGACGCATGTTGGCCGGTCTCGCACCGCGCCAGGCCGCGTTCGGTTCCCACCCACAAAACACCTCGCCGATCTTCCTGCAGGACAGTGATACCGGCGTGCGGGAGACCATCCGCCACCCCATAGCGACGGAAGCGCACGCCATCAAAGCAAGCCAGCCCATCCGGGGTTCCCACCCACAGATAACCGTCCTGTGATTGCAACAAGGCCGTCACCTTGTTTTCCGGCAAGCCCTGCTTTGTAGTCCAGGTGCGGACGGTGAAGTTGGGTTCGCCCGTTTCAACGTTGGCCACGGCCGCGGCATCGGTCTTTGCAACATTGCCACCCATTAGGCTAAAACCCAGCACACAAACGAGCACCCGCAAAATCCGGCTGTCTAGCCGATGGTTCCAGCCGAAAGCAATCAAGCGGGTGGCGGCGCGAGACCTATGGCCGAGCATACTCATGTGGCGTTTACCATAGACCGTTTCCTGCGGACGAACAAGGGGATGCTGCGCGGGCGGGCCAAATCGGGCATGTGACATTTGTCATATTGTGAAACCCGCCACGGAAAAGTTATAGTATCCAGATGCTAGGGATAAGACCCATGTGCTTTAGTGCTTTTTGTGGCATGGATATTTTCCCCGGCCAAAAACAAGGCCGCCGCCAGAACCCCAATTGATGACCCAAACCCAGAATCATACGAATATGAAAACAAAAATCCTTGCAGTCTTCAAAACCGCCGTCGCATTGGCCAGCGCGCTGACGCTGAGCCTGACAGCCCAAGCGGCCACTGCCACCAAGGCCGCAACCGGCACGGACCTGACCGGTGCCACCGCCGGAGTATGGACCGGCGGCTCGGGCGCAAACGGATCACCCACGTCTGCCGACACCGCAACCTGGCCCAGCGGGTCTTTGGGCGCAGGCCTGACTTTGGCGTCATCCGTCTCTTGGGGCGGCATTAGCGTGACCGCTGCGCTCACGGACATATCCATCACGGGTGCGGGCGTTCTCACCAACGCCGGCGGCATCAGCGCGTCCACCTCGACGGTCAATGTTACCTTCGCCAATCCCATCGCTTTGAGCGCGAGCCAGACGTGGAACATTAATGCGGCAAAGTCATTGACCATATCGGGCATCATTTCCGGAACCGCGTTTGGCATCACCAAGGACAGCGGCACGGGCACACTGAACTTGGCGAACATAGCCAATACTTTCTCCGGTGCAGTTTCCGTAAGCGCGGGAACCTTGCAGTTTGGAACTTTGGTAAACAGCCAAAACTACGCATACTCTGGCAACGCGCTCACGATCAACGGAGGCATCCTGTCTCTACCTGGAACCTCCAGTGGCACGGTTACGCAAAACTACAATTTTGCCAACCTGACTGGGACAATCAACGTCACCAGCAGCACGATTGCCTTCTCGCAGTCCAATAATACGACCCAAAATTTCAACGGCGCCTTGAATTTCTCTGGAAACAACACCTTCACCCATGCTGCCAGTAGCTTCAGTGGTCACACGGTGGCCTTCACCAAACAGATCACCGGCAGCGGCACGTTGACCTTCAATACGAGCGGCGCGGCCACGGCGCGGAATTATACTATTTCCGGCAGCACGAGCAACAGCTACACGGGAACCGTGGTGCTGAATACGGCGGCCGCTTCTTCATCATTCGTTCTCACCACCGCGCTGGGAGCGTCTTCCTACGAAATTCGTAACGGCTGGATTCTCAACAACAACATCGCGGGCGGTCTGAACAACGCCAACGCGATCACCTTGGTCAGCGCTGCCTCAGTCCTCACGCTGACGCAACCGTGGGTCAATTCTTCCGCTGCACTGACCCTGACCAATGGCACGGTCAATGTCGGAAACGCCAATTCCTCGATCGGAAATCTGGTTGCCCTCGCCGGCGCGATTCAAGGCACCGGAGCTTCCTCCGCGCTGACGGTGAACCAGACGACCGACGGGACCTGCGCGGCTGTGCTTACGAATACAACTGGCAACACTTTGTCATTGACCAAAACTGGCGCTGCCAAGTTGACGCTCTCGGCGGCGAACTCCTATGCGGGTAATACCACGATTAGCAACGGCACCTTACAGGTCAGCGGCTCTCTTGCCAGCGCCAATGTGATTGTCATTACCAATGCTACACTCGGCGGCACGGGCACGCTCCTTGGATCAACCACCGTCAATGCCGGTGGCACGGTTAGTCCGGGCGGCAATGCGCCTTTGACCCTGAATGCCCTGACCTTCGGCGCCGCTCCAACCGACGCGCTCACGCTGACCTTGCAGGGTGATGGCACTACCGTGGCGGGCTATGTGGCAGTGATCGGCAGCAACAGCCTCACCAACAATGGAAGTGTAACCATCAATGTCGCCGGGGCCTTGCCTGCCACAACCGGCACTTACAACCTGCTCACCTATTCGGGCACCGTAACCGGCTCCGGGACGTTCGTGGTCGGCTCCCTGACTTCCGGGGCGATTGGCTATGTCACCAATAACGTCGGCGCCTCCGCCATTCAATTAGTCGTCACCGGCACCGATTATCTGCGCTGGGTCGGTTCGCCCACGAACAACTGGGATTTGTCGGGCGGAAATGTGTGGCGGTTTGGCAGCAGCGGGCTGCCGGCCAGTTATTCCGACACCAAGCGCGTGGTGCTGGACGACACGGCTTCCAACTTTGTGGTGAATGCGGCGGCCCCGGTGGCGCCGGGCGGGATTGTCGTCACGAATGACGCCAATAATTATATCATCGGTGGCAGCGGCAAAATCACCGGCGGCACCGGATTGACCAAAGATGGCGCCGGCACCCTGACCCTCACCACAACCAACGACTATACCGCCCAGACCGTGGTCAACAGCGGCACCCTGAAATTGGGTGATGGCACGACCAGCAACGGCAGCGTGACCAGCAGTATTTCCAACAACGCGGCGCTGGTCTTCGCCAATCCGTCCAGCCAGACCTATGCGGGCGTGCTGAGTGGTCCGGGCACCGTGACCAAGCAAGCGGCGGGAGCGCTGACGGTTGGCGGCAATAACACTTATGACGGCTTGACCACGATCAGCGGCGGCACGCTGCTGGCGGGCAGTACCACGGCGCTGGGCAGCACCGCTGCCGGAACGGTGGTGAGCAGCGGCACGCTGGACGTGAACGGTAAAAATCTTGGGGCGGAGGCGGTGTCCATTTCCGGTCAGGGCGTGGGTAATAATGGCGCGGTGGTAAACTCCGGCGCCGCCCAGACGTCCGCCTTGCAATCCCTGACCTTGAACGCCAATGCGACCGTGGGCGGCAGCAGTCGCTGGGATGTGCGCGGAGCCGGCTCTGTGCTGAACCTCAATGGTCTGACGCTGACCAAGACGGGAAGCAATCAAGTGACTGTGGTGCAATCCACCGTGGCGGATGGCAGCATTGTGATCAATCAAGGCGAATTGGGATTCCAAGTGGGAGCCAGTTTCCCCGCCGGGCTTGGCCAGATCGCCGTGAATTCAGGAGGTACCCTGGGGGTAAGTGACTGGGGCACGCCCCTGGCGATTTTCCAGCCCGTCACACTTAATGGCGGCACGATTCTGGCCGATGCCGGCGGCACCACCGCGACGTTATACAGCCCCGTCACCCTCACCACCAACAGCACGATTTCTGTCAGTTGCCCGCTGACGCTGACCAATGTGGTGAGCGGCGCCGGTTTGCTGACGGTAAGCGGCACTTCCAGCCTGATATTCGACTCGCCGACCAACACCTGGCTCGGCGGTCTGGACATCGAGGGTGCGACGGTTCAATTGGGTAACAATGACGACAATGGCGTGTTGCCGGCGTCCGTGCTGGTGGTTACGAATAACGGTATGCTGGCCTATAGCCGGGCGACCGACCTGATCTTCAACCAGGCGATGGTCGGCACCGGCGGGCTCAAGCAGGCCGGGCCCAACATCATCACGATGACCAACCAGCAGACTTATACTGGAGCCACCGTGCTCCAGTCAGGCACGCTGCTGCTGGCGGGCGGCAACAACACGCTTTCCCCCGGCACGACGTTAAGCTTTACCGGCAATGCCACCCTCAACCTGCAGGCCAATGCCCAGACGGTTTACGGCATCACCATCAATAATTCGATTACGGGCACGATCATTGGCACGAATGTGCTCAACGTGGTTGGCTCCGCCGATCTGCGTTTGGGTAGCACGGGCAACACCACGCCCACGCTGAACCTGTCTGGCGTGAATGCTTTCGGCTATAACCAGCCCACCAACACATTCAGTGTCGGGGGCCAGTCCGCGGCGGCGAGTTCCTCCGGTGCGGTGAATCTAGCCGTGACCAACACCATCACCGCCAAACAATTCGGCGTCGCCGACAACGGCGCTTATCCCGGTTTCACCAGCGCCGGAACCGTCAAGCTTGGCGTGAACAATACGATCAATGCAAACAACGTGGTGGTTGGTTATGGCAATAGTGCCAATGGTGGCTTTGCGGCAACTGGGACTTTGGACTACGAGTCGGGGGTGTCGAATCCGTCACTCATTATTCGCAACGCCGGCGGCACCGGTCGAGCGAACGTGACAATTGGCTATGCGGCGGCTTCAGACTACTCAGCCGGTAATGGCACGGTTGACCTGGTTACGGGGGTGACTGGTGCCAGCACTCTGGATGCATTGGTGGGCAGCCTGATTATCGGCCAGCATAATGTCAGCAACGTCAACTTCAGCCGTTCGGCTACGGGTGTTTTCACCATGGGGAATGGCACTTTAGACGCCACCAGTTTGGTGCTTGGCCAAAAGACCTATAGTGGTGGCAAAACCACCAGCAGCGCCAGCGGCACGTTTTCCGTGAATGGCGGCACGGTGAAAGTGAACACCATGCTCATCGGTGACCAACTCGGCAACAACGGTCCGAGTATTACCGGCACGTTCAACTTGAACAGCGGCACCCTGATGGCCGGGTCAGTTCAGGCCGGGGCTGGCACCGCCAGCCGGACGATCAATTGGAACGATGGTGTCATCACCAACTACGATGCCAGCACTGATCTGGCCATTGGCACCAATCTGACACTGACCCTCAACGGCGGCGGAACACCCACGATTGGAATCGGGGCCGGTCGGCTCGCCACCGTAGGCGCGGTCTTGAACGGGAGCAGCACCACCCTGACCAAGACTGGCAATGGCACGGTCATCCTGTCCGCGGTCAACACCTGTTCCGGCACCACCACCATCAACCAGGGCGAACTGCTGGGAGTCACCGGCGGATCATTCCCCAGCACCATGGCGCTGGCAAACACCGGCGTGCTCGGGGTTGCCGTCCCAGACAACACGCTCAATTGGAGCTGCTCCGGCATCATCTGTGGCAGCAGTAGCAGCAAGCTGGACTTTAATTTCGTCTCCATGACGCCCAGCTCCACCGTGGCCCCGTTGCAGGTCAATGGCGATGTTGATTTCACCGCCGCCACCCCCGGAGTAAGCATCAGCGGCGGCCTGCTGATTCCCCTCTCCACGGGCAACGGTTACCCGTTGATGACTTGGACCGGAACCGGCCCGACCTCCACCAACGGCATGGCTTTGACCCTGTCGGCACGTGAAACTTGCCACCTCTCCATCGTGGGCAACACGCTGTATCTGGTGGTCACCTCCATCACGCCGGCTCAACTCGTTTGGTCGGGTGCCAATGGCGCGCCGTGGAACTCAACCGTCACCAACTGGCTCAACGGCGGCAGCCCGGATTTGTATCTGCCCGGCGACTACGTCACGTTCAATGATGCCGCCGCCACCTTCACGGTGGGCATCTCCAATAATAATGTGCTCCCCGGCGGAATCCTGTTCAGCAACAACACCACGGCCTATACCGTGACGGGCACGAAAGCCATTGCCGGCGGCGCCGGCCTGACCAAGGCTGGCAGTGCGGCACTGACCCTGGGCACCGCCAATACCTACACCGGCAACACCGTCATCAGTGCTGGCAAGTTGATTTTGAGCAATGCCGTGGCGATTCCCGGCGGCGCGGGCAATGGGAATGTCATTGTCAATGGCACCTTGGACGTGGCGGGTTTCAGTCCCACGCTCAATAATCTGTCCGGCTCCGGCACGGTGGATGATGTCGCCTCTGCGGGCAGCCCGGTGGTCAGCCTCTACGTGACGGCCCCCGCGATCTTCTCCGGGGTGATTAAAAACACGACCGGAACTTTGGGGCTTGCTAAATCCGGACCGGACACGCTGACGCTCTCCGGTTTGAATACCTACGCCGGCGCCACGACCATCAGCGGCGGCACCCTGAGCTTGGCCGTAAATAATAACCCGCTACCGGTCGGCACGCCGCTGGTTTTCACCAGCGCGGGCACGCTCAGCGTGAATGGCATCAGCCAGGCGCTGACCAATGTCACGGTCGCCGACAGCATCACCGGTATGGTGAATGGCAGCGGGACGCTGAACCTATCCGGCGGACAGAACTTGGTGGTTGGTAACCTGGCGGTGGGCGGCACTTCGGCGCTCGACCTCTCCGGGTTGGCAGTTTTCACGTTCAATGGCCCGACCAACAATCTGGTTATTGGTGGTCAACTGAACAGCGCCGCCGACAGTTCCGCTGGCACGCTGAACTTGGCCACCAACAGTACATTGACGGCGAACAACCTTAATCTCCAGACTTCCACGTCTGGCAATGGGGCGGCAAATTTGCAAATCAACACCGGCACACTCAACCTTGGTTTGAATACCACGCTCAATCTCAACAGCATCCTGATTGGCACCGGTGGGCGCGATGCTGGCTATTTTCAGTATGCCGCTTCGATAAATAATCCCACGTTGACAATCCGCGCGGCGGACGGCATTGGTCGTGCTACCATTACCATGGGCGCGCACACGACTGTCAATGGGACAACCTCGGTTGCGGCTCTGGATTTGACCTCCAATGTCAGCGGCAACTCCACGCTCGACGCCTTGGTTGGCACCTTGTCCGTGGGCAACTACTCGCGCGGCAGCGGCCAGACTGAGAACGCCAGCTTCCTGATGGGCAACGGCACGCTGGATGCCACCAACATCAACCTCGGCACGATGGCTAACAATAACGGGAATAACGGCGCGCTGAACTCAACCTTCACCCTCGGCGGCGGAACGGTGAAAGTCGGGTCATTGACCATGGGTAACGCCACCGCCAGCCAAGGCGCGCTCACCTCGGTCTTCAATCTGAATAGCGGCATCGTTCAGGCCAAAACCATTCAAGCCGGCACCGCCACGGCCACCCGCGCGTTCAATTGGAACGATGGTGTCATCACCAACTACGACGCGAGCACGGATCTCACCATTGCCGGCGGGCTGAACCTCACGTTGAACGGCGGTTCGCCGGTATTCGGAGTCGGTGCCGGCAGGACCGCGACCGTCAACGCGGTTTTGGATGGCAGCACCCCCACGCTGACCAAGACCGGCAACGGCACCTTGGTGCTCGGCGGCGCCAACACCTATTCGGCCGACACCGCGATCAACGCCGGTGCTGTGTTCGTTAACGGGTCCATTCCGTCGGGCATAGTTACGGTGGCGGCGAATGCAGTTTTGGGCGGCGCCGGCACCGTCGGCAATGTGGCGACGGTGCTGCCCGGCGGTAGCGTTCAAGGCGGCGGTGTCACTGGCTCCAACACCCTGACCATAGCCACGCTGAACCTGGGCACCAACAGCATCAGCACGACCCATAGCCGGTTCACGGTTGCGGCGGGCGGCACGGTGGCTGCAACGACGCTTAATGTGGCCGGCACAAACCTGGTGGATATCCTTGACCCCAGCCTCGTGCTTGGCACCAACACCCTGATTACTTATAGCGGCACGATTGGCGGTAATGGTTTCGCCGGTTTCAAGCTCGGCACGCTGCCTTCGGGCGTGACGGCGAACTTGATCGACACCGGTTCCGCCGTGCAACTGGCGGTCACGGCGTTGGGCGCCCCGCCAACCGTCACCGTCTCTCCGGCCAGCACCAACGTCTTTGCCTTGAGCCCGGTCACTTTCACCGCCAACGTCACGGGTGGCACGGCCCCGTTCACCTATCAGTGGTATGACAACCTGACCAACGCCATCACCGGCGCCACCAACGCCAGCCTGACGCTGACCAACCTCGCGGTGATCCAGTCCGGCAATTACACCGTGGCCGTCACCAATGGAATCGGCGGCACCACCGCCTTCGGCAGCCTGACGGTGAACGCCTTGGTGCCGCCCTCGGTGACCGGTCGCAGCATGGTCGGCGGGGCTTTCCAATTGACCTTCAACGGGCCGGCGGGTGAGACATTCAAGGTGCTCTCCACCACGAACATTGTCACGCCGCGCGTGAACTGGACGGTGCTGACCAACGGCACATTTACTGGCAGCCCGGTGACCTTTGCGGATTTTACGGTGACGAATCATCCGCGCCAATTCTACCTCATCACCGCGCCGTAAAGCTTGGCAATCCGGCCGGGAAGCGCGGGCTTCCCGGCCATTGCCTAATGGATGTGTGATGCCATGGCGAACGTGGTTAAACTGATTTTATACCCGGCTCAAGTTTGAAAATGATAACCATCAATGACCAAGCCGCCCTCGGTTCGACGAAGCGGGCTGGCGGCAACCTGACGAATCGGGAAGCGCAGGCGCTTGATCTCCTGGTCAGGGGATTTAGTAACCGTCAGATTGCGGATAATCTCGGGGTGAAGTTTTATACGGCGTCCACTTACGTTAAAAGCATCTATAAAAAACTGGGAATCCACAAGCGCTCGGCGGTGGTGGCTTATGTGCTTACCCGGGGGATCCGGAACGGCCCGGCTTTGGCGCCGCCACTCGCGGGACCGGCCGGAATACAGGCCAATAGAACTGCTGATTTATTCAAAACGGTCACGAAAATTTTATAACCCAAGATCACACCTGTCCCGCTTAAAAACCCAGTAAACATTGATGATTATCGGCATCGTGTGATGGGGAATTGGGCGGGAGTTGAGCGAGTGC
>CAIXPZ010000097.1 GCA_903921455.1 uncultured Verrucomicrobia subdivision 3 bacterium
ATTCGCATTTCGCTGGAACACGCGGCATGACCCCGACGGCAAACGCATGGAGACATTTGCCAGCCAGATCGAAGGCAAACGATTAACCTATCGCCAAGTCTCCCAGACTTTGTGCGTTTGTTAAGTATACAAGCCCGCAATTCTTGTCTCCCCCGAAGGTGGGAGTTACAACCGGCCGAGCCTCTGCCAGTCTGTGGGCGACATGCGGCAACATTATTCTCGGGCTTCACTCGGCCTCCGAGGGCGTGGCTCCAACCCTGTAAGTTGGCGGCCGCATGCCGCTGCCGAGTGACGTGGAGTTGCCTTTGAATACCAGCAAAATGAAAACTAAATTCCCCATCATCGCACTATGTTTCCTGTCCAGCGGTTGGTGTCTTCCCGCCCAGACCCACAGCGATCTGGCCAATCCTGCCGACACCTTGGTGATCAGCCCCGCCCAGCCCCTGGCCGTGGCCGAAAAGAAATTGCGCCAGACCGTGTTTGCTCGTTGTCAGGAAATGCTGGCTGCGCCGGCTGGCCAGTTCGGCGCCCAGCCTTCGGCCGCAGTGTTCCCCGGGCCGGTGGCGCCCGGCACCGTGCGTATTGCGCGCACCGTCAAGCTCCAGCATGTGCCGCCGGATGCCGCGATGCTGCGGCTCATCACGCCGCTGGACTATTCCGATCCATTTTCGCCCAACCTGTATTCCACCGCCCTGTATGCCGCGCCGGGGGAAGTCGTGTCGGTGGAAATCCCCGAGGCGCTGGTGGGAAAACTGCAGGTGCAGATCGGCTGCCACTCCGACAACCTGAATGAATGGGTGGCCGCCGGCGAGCCGTGGCGCCGGATGCCGCTGCTGGTGAATCATACGCTCCTGAAATCCACGCACACGCTCGCCTCCAATCCCTTTGGCGGCCTGATTTACATCACCTGTCCGCCCACCAATGCCGCGTGGTCGGCGGATATCACCATTTCCAACGCCGTCATGGCGCCGGAGTTTATTCTGGGCCAGACCACCGATGCCGGGTGGAAAACCATGGTTGAATCTTCCGGTGCGCCTTGGGGCGAACTCTGCACCAGCAACCTCATCATCATGCTCCCCACCCATGTGCTGAAAAAAATCTCCGACCCGACGGCGCGCATGCAGCTTTGGGACAACGTCATTGGCGCCGAAATGGACCTGGCGCAACTTCCCACGCCTTTTTACCGGGCGCAACGGCTGGTCACCGACGTGCATATCGGCGGCGGCTTCATGCACAGCGGCTATCCCATCATGGTGCATCATTGTCCGGAGAAAAATATGAGCACGGAGGATTTCATCTCCGATCCCGCGCAGTTTGCCCAGCCCGCCAATGGCGGCCCCAACTGGGGTTTCTTCCATGAGATCGGCCATAACATGCAGAACCAGGACTGGGTCTTTGACGGCACGACCGAGGTCAGTGTGAATCTGTTTTCGCTGTATTCATTCGATAAAATCGCCGGCGGCCGCGACAATGCGCACGCTGGCGTTTCCAATAAGGGCACCCAGAAAATGCTCCGCAGCTATTTCAGCCGGCCGGCCGATTTCAAAAAGTGGCAGGCCGATCCTTTTTTGGCCCTCACCACGTTCCGGCTGATTCAAAACGATTTCGGCTGGGAATTGTTCAAGCGCGCCTTCCGCCGTTATCAGGAGCTGCCCGACGATCAGCGGCCCAGGGGCGACGACGAAAAACGCGATCGCTTTGTCCGTTACTTCTCGGAGGCGGCTGGGCGCAACTTCGCTCCTTACTTTTCCCTGTGGGGCATTCCGCTGTCTGACGGATTGAAGCACGACCTTAAAAAATATCCCGAATGGATTCCCTATAACTTTCCCCCCCGGGCCGATTAAATTCGCCTATGCTGCTGGTCCAATTTTAAGCGGGATTCGTATGTTCGTGGTGAAACGCTTTACCTTTCAGGATGCGGCGCTGAAGGCGCAGGCGTTTGCCATCCGGCACGCGGTGTTTGTCCGCGAGCAGGGGATTGCCGCCGCCTTGGAATATGACCAGGAAGAAGCCGCGCATCATTACTTGCTGTTGCACGATCATCAGCCGGTTGCCACCGCCCGTTGGCGGAAGACGGGACCGGGCATTAAACTGGAGCGTTTCGCCGTGTTGTCACCCTGCCGCAACCGCGGGATCGGCGCCTTTCTGCTTCAGGAAGTGTTGTCGGATGTTTCGGCGGCGGGGGAGATGATTTATCTGCATGCGCAACTGCGCGCCGTGCCGTTTTATGAGCGCAATGGTTTTCACCAATCCGGCAACCCGTTTACCGAAGCGGGCCTCGCCCACTTCCTGATGGAATATGCGGTCTAGCCGCATTTTTCATATGCCGCCCTTGTCCCCAACACTGGTGACAAGACGAAATTCATGGATCTGTTAATCTAAAGGCGTTGGGAGTAGTGACCCAACCGAAAAACAAGTGTTGTTGATCGAGGCCGGAGTAGTGTCCGGCCTCTTTTCTTTTTAGCGGATGCCCGATATTCCGGCAAACCGCCGGTCAGGTGAGGCTCCCCATCCGCTGCAGGCGCAATTGCGGTTCGCCCTGTTTCCGCGATTCACCCAGGTCCACTTCGAACTCCGCTACCCAATCGTTGTCTCCCTTCGGATCCACGAGCATTTGTTGCACGCGCCAGGACTTTTTATCCTCGGACGGCGTGGCGTAGGTGTGGCGCGCATTGCGGGCGTTCGGGTCGAGGCAGAGTCGTTCGTGGTCAGCCTCGTAAGCTTCCATGATTTTATCCAGCCGGTCGGGCGTCCACGCCACCCCGTCGGCATCTAGCGATGAAACCAGATTCGTAATGGCCGTTTCATAATCGGCGACCACCAGTCCGCGCAGGAAAATAAAAATCCGGTTGCGGATGCTCGCGGTGAACGCTTTGGTGTCGCGCGTGATGTCCGCGGCGGCTTCCCCGGCGCCGGCCGGGCGCACTTCCTGGGCCTCGGCGCGCTGGTAATTCGGATTGCGCATCTTCTCCCATTCGTCGAGCAGGCTGGAGTCCACCTGCCGGATCATGGTGCCCAGGTAGAGTTCCATTTCCCGCACCGGATCGTTCTTGGCGGTGTCGGGCACGGTCTGCGTGAGCACCTTGAAAACCCTGTTGACATGCCGCAGCAGCAGGCCTTCGGCGCGCTGCAGTTCATAGAGTTTGATGTAATCCGCGAAGGATCGGAATTCCTCGAACATCTCCCGCACGATGGATTTGGGCCGGATATTTTCCTGGCCCACCCACGGATGCCGGTCGGCAAACGCATTGAAGGTGGCATAGACGAACTCGCGGTTCGGCTTCGGGTATTCGCACTTCTCGAGTTCCTCCATCCGCTGGTCGTATTCGATGCCTTCAAACTTCATCTCGGCCATCTTCTGATCCTTCACCTTGTCAAGCTGCTTGCGCAGGATGGCGGCCGGGTCCTCCAGGATGGATTCGACGAGCGTCAGCAGCACGAGGGCGTAATCCGGCGCCTGCGGATCAAGCAATGGAATCGTCTCCAGCAGATACAGCGAGAGCACCTGGTCCATCGAGAAATCATCCTGCAGCTCGATGTTGACGCGCAGCGACGCGCCGTCGTCGGTCTTGGGGATGAACTCCACGATCTTCCGCTCTACCAGCGAGCGGAACAACTGCCACGCGCGTTGCGTGTGCGCTTTCTTTTGTTTCGGTGTTTCGTGACAATCGCGGATCAACTGTTGCATCGCGGCGCAGCCGTCGCCGTGGCGGCTGAGCACATTCAACAGCATCGCGTGCGTGACCTGGAAGCGGGAGGTCAGCTTCTCCGGCTGAGCGGCGATGAGGCGGAGGTAGGTGTTCTTGTCCCAATTGACGAAATTTTTTTCGGGCGGCTGGCGTTTCACCGTTTTCTTGCCGTCGCGCGCCGTCTTTTCCGCGAGTTTGAGGTTTTCGATGACGTGCTCCGGGGCCTGGGCGACAACCCAGCCTTTATCATCAAAACCCTTGCGCCCGGCGCGTCCGCCGATCTGGTGGAAATCCCGCGCGCTCAAAATGCCCGTCTTCTGGCCGTCGAACTTGCACAGCCGCGTGAAGAGGACCGTGCGGATCGGCACATTGATGCCCACGCCCAGCGTGTCCGTGCCGCAGATGACCTTGAGCAGCCCTTTCTGCGCGAGCTGCTCCACCAGCCCGCGATATTTCGGCAGCAGCCCCGCGTGATGCAGTCCGATGCCGTGCCGCAGCCACTTCTTGATCTCCGGACCATAGGGGCTGGTGAATTTGAAATGTTCCAGCGTGCTCGCGATGGCCGCTTTCTCCTCGCGCGTGCAGACGTTGATGCTGGTGAAATCCTGCGCGCTTTCCGCCGCGTCCAATTGCGTGAAATGCACGACATACACCGGCGCGCGCCCGCTGGCGACGAGGCTTTCCAGGGTTTTGGCCAGCGGCAGTTCCGAATATTCATGCGCCAACGGCACGGGCCGGTCGGTGGCGGAAACCGTCACGGTGGGCCGCCCTGTGAGCCGCGTCAGCTCTGTCTCAAAAAACGCCGTGTCGCCCAGCGTGGCGGACATGAGCAGAAAACGCGTCTGCGGCAGTGTCAGCAGCGGCACCTGCCACGCCCCGCCGCGCTCGCGGTCGGCGTAGTAATGAAACTCGTCCATGACCACGTCTTGCACGCTGGCCGCCGTGCCTTCGCGCAGCGCGATGTTCGCCAGGATTTCCGCCGTGCAACAGAGGATGGGCGCCTCGCGGTTCACTGAGGCGTCCCCGGTGCTGAGCCCCACGTTGTCCGGGCCGAACTCGCGGCACAGCGCCATGAACTTCTCGTTCACCAGCGCCTTGATCGGGCAGGTATAAATCGAGCGTTTGCCCTTGGCGATCGCCTGAAAATGCAGCGCCGCCGCCACCAGTGATTTGCCGGAACCCGTGGGTGTGTTGAGAATGACGTTCTTTTCGTCAAATATTTCCAGAATGGCGTTTTCCTGCGCCGGATAAAGCTGAAGCTGGCGGTCAGCCACGTAGTCGAGAAATTTTTCCAGCAACCGGTCGTTGCTGGCTTTCTCAACCCGCGGAATCAGATCATAAAGGGTTGCGGCCACAGGCCGCGAATTCTACTACTTGTCAGCCCGGCTGAGAAGCAAGATGAACCGGGGGCTAAATCGTTGCTCCTCCAAAAAATTTCCCCGACCAGCCCGCTGCCTTGTGCAACCATGCGGGCATCCTTGCGCGCTGCGCTTTATAAAATGTTTGAAGCGCCGGACGGCTTGAAAAGGCGTCGGTCTGGAGCTTGCCGCGAACAAGCTTGCCGCCCCCTTTGACTCTTGCATAATACATTTCGGTGCGAATGTATCGGAGTCGGTTGGCGTGGTTGAAGAATATCTGCCATTTTCCATCCGGAGAAATGGCGGTAGGCTGCGTTTCGGCGGGCCTGGGTGTCAGGGGCGTTTTCATGACGTCCTTCATGCGGGATGCAGCGGCGGGGTATCTGGCCGATTTTTAGGGGCCCGAATAATTTTTAATACGCTTAAACAAGCTATTTGCGTCTGTAGCTCAGTTGGATAGAGCACCTGCCTTCTAAGCAGGTTGTCGCGCGTTCGATTCGCGCCAGACGCACCATGTTTACTGAAACGCGGACTTGCCCGCCGTCGTGGCGAGAAAATTGGCAACCGGGTTATTAGACCCGCCAGAATCCCGTCACCCTGCTGACCGCTGACATTTCCCGTGACAAACCATCCCGCATGTAAACCGTTCCTTCGCTAGGGCCGTCCAGTTAGGTGCCAGCCGGGTGGCTGTTATGCGCTGCAGCGACGTCCGTGCGATGGAGTTGATTGCTGCGATCATGAGCGCGCGCCGCTTGGCGAGCCATGGCGCATAACTCGCTGCGTGTGGCATTGAATACAATGGTATTGAATCCAATGTGCCTCGCGGTCGCATCGGTTTCGCCCCGAAATTAATGCGCGGGAATTTACCGGGCGCCTTCCCCGGTGTGTCAGGCGGGGGAGATGCTCGCGGCAATTTGCTGGCGGGAAACAGAAAGTAAAATCGGCTTAGCCGGCGGCGTGCTGCGTTGGCAAACGAGCTCACTTGCTGTCGTGGAAAGAATCATCATATCGGTGTTGGCGATAGTGCTGGATGGAGTAAAATTGGTTGCGGTGGTGACGGCGGTGGCGAAAAGTTCGGATCTGCGCGTGATCGTCGCGTTTGCCCGCGAAATCATCACCCCGGAAAGGTGATCTTTGCTCGTAACGCTTACTAAAAGGCTTGGGCACCAAGTCCAATGATGCCGATTCATGTAATTGACAGCGCCGCTCTAATTGGTCTGGCGTTGATAATTATTTGATTCCGGAATCTCTGCCTGTAGAATTTTAATCGCGCGCTATTACCTAGGAAAATTGCCCTCCATGATCGGATAAAAATCACCCATGAACAAAGAGTGGAAGTATGTGCATGATCTGGCGGTGGTCGAAATCGAAGCGACCATGGCGTCATTGCCAGAACCGTTGCGTCAGCAGGCGGAACAACTACCAGTGATTTTGGCGCGTGTGCCAAATTCTGGATTGCAAGCAGATGGCATTGAGCCGGATACGCTTGGCCTGTTCACTGGCTCTGAATTTGCTGACGAAGGGGCTTCGGTATTGCCGCCGCAGATTATTTTATTCCTCGAAAACCTCTGGGATTTAGTGGCCGGCGACGAAAAAGCTTTTTGCCAGGAGGTGCGCACGACTTTTTTGCACGAGCTGGGACATTTTTTTGGTTTGGACGAGCAGGATTTGACGGCGCGTGGCCTTGATTAGCCCGTAAATAAAGGGGATTTCCATTGTTGAACCGTTGCAAAAAAAAAATAAAAAAACTCTTGCACCATAACAAATGTCTGATAATCTTTCTGTCCCTTCGCGGTAGTAACCGATACGAAGGCCGGTTGAAAAACCGGTTGACAATGGGTCGCAGTTCGTTAAGATAAACGACCCTAGCTCGATACTGACAGGCCGAGTTGAGATTTAAGTAAATTCGGCAGTCAGAATTTTTGTCCCCTAAAGTGGTGGACATGTGTTGAGTAAAGCAGATTTTAGGCGGTAAAACGCCGACTGCTCTTTGAAAATTAAATTGTGCGATTAGTAAAGAGCCCCTTTATTATCAGCGAGTTAGATCGCTGGTATTAAGGGTTTTAACCAAAAATTAGTAAAAAGCTGCCTGATTTTACGATCAGGCAGGAATCATCTAACGTATTTTTATACGGAGAGTTTGATTCTGGCTCAGAACGAACGCTGGCGGCGTGGATAAGACATGCAAGTCGAGCGCTGATTTG
>CAIXPZ010000098.1 GCA_903921455.1 uncultured Verrucomicrobia subdivision 3 bacterium
TCGAAGCTCCCCCTCCTGCTGCTTCTACCTCGAAGCGGAATCAACAGCTTGACGGAGACCTGAAAATCCAGTTCCCTTTGCTCGGAAGGTGAGGCACTTTTCGAGCGCCACCCGCCGCACTTTTCAACCGCCGTTTACAAATAGTTCATGGTGGAGATTTGCGGAACATTCTGGTCATAGGATTCATCACCTACAAAGAAAGTGTCCGTCGCCCTGATCACGCAGCTTAACTTCTCGGTTTGGGGGGACGCGAGATTAGGGTCTGCAACGGTGTATTGATTCATGGCATAACTGATGGGCCATGGGTTTGCCGGCCAAGGCCCCGGGGGCGGAATTGATGGATTGTTGAGCGGTTCCAACAGGCGGGTAGGGCAGGCAAAAACACCTTGTGCAAAATTACTGTTTGTTGTCGCCACACCGGCACTAAAACTGGCGTTCTTGATGTAGGGCGTGATCAGGACATAAAAATTATTTGTATTCGGGTTGGGGTCGTTCCACCAAGCAAAAGGCAAGTGGTCGCCCTGATCGTCCGCATACATGATCCCGGCCAGGCCAATCTGTTTGAGGTTGCTTTTACAGAGAATGGCTTTGGCGCGATTTTTGGCAGCGCTCAAGGCCGGCAGCAGCATGGCTGCCAAAATGGCGATAATCGCGATGACCACCAGCAGTTCAATCAGAGTAAAGCCAACCAATCTAGTCGGGCGTGTCTTAACTTTAACCATTTCAATCCGCATATCGTTCGTTTTGTTAATTTTTGCAGTCAAAAATGACAACCTAGAATTTGTCCGGTTTGGATTTATTGGGTTCAAGATGGAACAAATTAGCATGGTTTGATGAGTCCGCCTATACGCCTAAAGGGGTGTATTTTGAGGAGGCGGAATTTATCGACAGCGAGCCAATGAAAAAGCCCGTGTCAAAAAGCGGCCACAATCAGGCCAGATATTTGGCCATTGCTTCGCTCCGGGAATGGACATGCAATTTTCGGTAGATGTGTCGCGTATTCATCTTGACGGTGTCAATGCTCAAGGAGAGGTGGTCGGCGACTTCCTTGTAGCTCGCTCCCTGAGCCAGCCATTCCAGCACCTGTTTTTCGCGGGGTGTAAGCATGTCAAGGGTAGAGGCTCGTTCGTCGCCCTTCTGGTTGAAATATTCCACCATCTCGCGGGCAATGTGGTCAGTCAGCGGGGTGCCGCCCTCCTGCACTTGCCGGATGGCCTCGATCAATTCTTTCGTCGTGGTGCGCTTGAGCAGGTAACCGCGCGCTCCGGCCAGTAATGAATTGAAGATTTGTTCGGTTTCCTCATACACCGTGAGCATCAGAAATTGCACCTCTGGGCAGAGTTTCTTGAGTCGCCGGACGCATTGGACTCCGTCCATGTCCGGCAGATTGATGTCCATCAGCACCACGTCCGGCAGGAGCGTGGGAATGTCCTGCAAGGCGGCTTCCGCCGAATGGAAAGAACTCAAGCACAAAAATCCCGGGGCCTCTCCAATCTCCCGCGCGAGGCGGGTTCGCAACCAGTTGTCGTCCTCGACAATCGCCACTCGAATCAGGGATTGCGTATCGGTTTTTCTTGCCGACCTGACCGCCGGTATGGGCGTTTCTAAATTCGTGTTCACGCGTTTAGTTTGCGGCTTCATGGTGGATAAATCAATATACCCGAATAGGTGTATCCGGACCGATCGGAAATTGCAGGGGCAACTGAAATGTCACCTTGGTTCCCTGACTTGGCGCGCTCTCCACCTGGCAGTGGCCGCCCACGGACTTCAGCCGTTGCCGCATGTTGTCCAAGCCGTCGGCCCCGGTCTGGCTCGTTGCTGGCGTAAAGCCGCAACCGTCGTCCTCCACCACCAACTTCAGTTGGTGAGGCTGCAAAACCAGAACCAGCCGGATGCAGCGGGGATGACCATGCTTGACGGCATTATTCAAAGCCTCCTTGAAAGCCATAAATAAATTATGGCGGATTTCGGTGGAGATGGGCAAAGCCTGCAGGTCCACCGGCATATCCAAATGGTATGAAATTCCCGCTGGACGCAGGAAATCGCGGGTGTAATGGATGAGGTAACTGATGGCTCTCTTCAGCGTGTCATTGCGCGGGTTGATGGCCCAGACAATTTCATCCATGGACTGCAACATTTCCCGCGTGGTATCGGCAACTCCTTGGATGAGCGGTTGGGCCGACGCCGTCATGCCGGGTTCACGTCCCAGCAAATCAGTCTGCATTCCGATCTTGGTGAGGTTGGCACCGACCAGATCGTGGATGTCGCGGGCGATGCGCGTGCGTTCCAGTTCCAAGGCGTTCTGCCGCTCCAGCACCTGCATTCGGGCGCGGTAGCGGCGGCGCTGGACGGTCAGCACCGCGCCGAGAATGCCTGCCAGCCCCGTCGCGCCCGCCGCCACCTTGAACCACCACGTCTGCCAGAAATACGGCAACACCGTAAGTTTGATGGCCGCGCCGGTTTCGTTCCACACGCCGTCATTGTTGCAGGCCTGCACTTGGAACTCATAATCTCCCGGCAGCACGAAGCTGTAGCTGACGGAGCGACGACTGCTTTCGGATACCCAATCCTTCTCCAGCCCGGCGAGTCGCCACTTGAACCGCACCTTGTCCGGCGACGTGAAGCTCAACGCCGTGAATTTGAAGTCGAGATAATGCCGGCCCGGTGGAATCTTCAGCCGCACCGGCAGACGGACGGCATGACTCTCTGTCGGTTGCCCGTCTCTAGCCAGACGTTGATCATCCACGGAGATTTCCTCAATCACCACCGGCGGTGGCAGCGTGTTGAACGACAGTTTTTCGGGATCCGTCCATATCGCTCCCTTGACCGTGGCAAACCACAGATGCCCGTCCCGACTGCGCCAGCACGCCGGCTGGCTGCCAGCCGAACATTCCACCGTCGGCAGACCGTCAATCTTCCCGTAAGTGGTAAACTGCACAAAATTCGTCTCACGGCGGGCAAACTGGTTCAACGCCGCCTTGCTCACCCGCGTGATGCCGCTGCGCGTGCCCAGCCACAACTGCCCGCGACCATCCTCCAAAATCTGGCTGACGTATTCGTTGGGCAAACCTTCACGCAGGTTGAAGCGGGTAAACTGGCCGGCTTGAAAACGCAACAACCCACCGCCCAGCGAACCAATCCAAATCACGCCCTCGTCATCCGCATACAACGCCGAAAAACGTTCGCCCCCGATCTGCGCGCCGAGATTTTGGTTCAAAAACGGTTTCACACCTTCCTCCGACCTCGCCGCCACCGCCACCGTCTGCGGGTCCGTGGGGCTGTCCTTCGGCCAGTAGGAGATAAATTTTCCGTTCTGGTAGCGGCGCAATTCGCCAAGCGCCGTCCCGATCCAAAGATTGCCCGACTTGTCCTCCGTGATCGCCGTCACAAACGCCGGCGGAAAACCATCCGCCACCATGAAGCGTTTCAACTTTTCCTGTTCCCAGCAGAATAAGCCGAACTCGCTCCCGATCCAGATGCGACCCGCCCGATCCTTGTAAATGACCCGCGCCACCGTGCCGATGTCGTCCGCCGGAAACGGCCGGCTGAACTTTTCATTTTCCAGCGTCACCACGCCGTTTTGCACGCTGCCCACCCACAATCGGCCCGCATCATCGGGACAAACCGTGATTTCGCGCCCCACCGTATTTTCAGTCAGCGGGATGAAGTTGGTGAACTCCCCGTCGCGCCAGCGCAGCAGGGTGTTCCCGGAAGTGCCGAACCACATCGCGCCCATCGGGTCTTCGCAAATGGAAAGATCCACTAGGTGCGTCTTTCCTCCTGTAGGCCAAACCGTATGAAACGTCCTCACCCGCACGCACGCAAGGCCGCCGCCGTCAAGACCAAGCCACACGTTGCCTTCATGATCCTCGAGCCAGCATTCCACCAGCGCGTTGGGCAAACCCTGCGACTCCCGCACCCGCGAAACCTGGCCGTTCGCGTCGGCATGCCATAACCCATCCCCGTAATGCAACACCCACAATCCGCCACGGGAATCACCAAAAAGGCTCCACGTCATACCCAACGGACTCATGGGGAAAGAGGATAATCGTGGTCCTTCACCGTCCCAAGATTCCACCCGCGCCACCCATTGTTGATCCTGGTATTTTCGGAATCCGAGATTGCTCCACACCCACAGCGTCCCGTCTGGACACGCGCATATTTGGTTTACGGTCAAATCTGGCTCGCCATTCGTCGGCGTCATGTCCACGAATCTGGTGCCATCCCACCGGGCAAGTTCTTTGTCCGTGCCGACCCAGAGTCGTCCGGCTGCGTCAGTGATGAGCGCGTTGATTTGCCGGCCGCGCAACCCCGGTGGATTCGGCACGCGCACACACTGGTTGCTGCGAACCTGGCCGAGATGGTTGTCTTCAGTTCGATACCAAATCACGCCTTGCGGATCGGCACACGCGGAAGATTTAAAGCCGGCGTCGGGCAGTTGAAGCGTCGTCCAGCGATTTGTTCCACCGGTGTGCAACCCGCGAAGCAGCCAGCCGGCAAAGGAGGAAAGCACCACGGAATTGGTTTCGGATGAAACCACTCCGCCCAACCAAGCCTGCGGCATTTCAAAGTTCTGCCGCTCGAAGCGAAACCGCCCGTCGCGATAGGAAGTCAGCGCGCCATTCACCGTGCCCACCCACAACGTCCCCTGCGAATCTACTAACAGCTTTTGGATTTCAATGGAACGCAGTTCCGGCGTATTGCCTGGATTAAAGTTCACAAACCGAACCCCATCAAACCGCGCCAACCCGCCAAACAACGTGCCCACCCACAAATAACCATCCGGCGTCTGCGCGATGCTCGACACCGTGCTGTGCGGCAAACCCGAATCCACGTCCCATACCTGCACCAAAAAATCCTCCGTCGCCGCCGCCCGGAGCGCTGGCGTGCCAAGCGCAAAAATCAGCAGGGCCAGCGCCACGCAACGATTAAGAAATGACCAGAGATTC
Organism: uncultured Verrucomicrobia subdivision 3 bacterium; assembly: GCA_903921455.1. The sequence goes on from CAIXPZ010000098.1 coordinate 4,950, forward strand.
AGCACACAACCAAAGCTATAGCAGCCAACCCGCAATGTCGCAAGCTACCACGGTTCACCATCCAATTGTTTCACGTTGATCAGCTGACTAAGAATCCAATAAAAAACCATGATTTTTTAAAAGTTGGACGCACAGGCAGCAGACACGCTACCGCATCGCCCGCCGCCGTCCATTCCGAGTTGTTCACAAACGTGAGTCTGCCACACTCGCATGGACATTCGCTGTCCCACCTCCAACGGGTTCGGGACTGTTCACCAGATTTCTGAACGGATAAACTACACACATGAAACTCCAAGCATACGTCTTCTGCGGCTGTTACGAACATGGCCGGGTCAAGCGCCCGCCACCCGACCCTGAAATCGTTGACGTGTCCACCAACGGCGACGTTGGTTGTCATTGCCCCACGCCAGCACAATACCAGGCATTCCTCAAGTGGCGCTACCGTGCCTGCCACCATCGGGATGGTTTAATCACGGGCGGTATTCTTGGCCATCGATTGCAAGTTGAGGTCATGCACAAGACCATGTTTCCTCACCGCCGCACTTTCCCGATCTTCGTCCGCAAGGTGCTCGGCTGCAAACCGCAAACCCGATTCTCCCCTCTCACTCTCAAACAGGTCGAACAGCTTCAAATCGAACTTGCCCGCATGAAACAATTTCACCTGTCCGACCGCAAGCACGATAACGAGCTACAATACTATCGCGGCCAGATGAGGCAACTCGTGCGAGCAGCCCTGAAATTTCAACAACCCATCGCCATGTAGTTCTGGCAATTTCCCCCTTCGAAGAAACTTCCCCGCATCAATTCCCCCTTGCCGGACTCCGCCTTGAAACGGGGAAGATTCTGCTGCCCATCGGCGCTCCCTCGTGAGTTTTTTTTCGCATCGTTTCGCAGGCTTCACTTTTGCTGCATAAACATCACGAGCGAGCCGGATTTTCAGGGGCGAATTCCGCCCTTTGTGCGAGGTGAATCGAATCGAAAAAACATACTAAATTTGTTTGCGCCAGTGTTTTCCAA
>CAIXPZ010000099.1 GCA_903921455.1 uncultured Verrucomicrobia subdivision 3 bacterium
CCGGTGATGTCGGCGGATTTTTCCAGCGCCTCGACCTGGTCCTCCATCAACGACTTGGAATCGTAAAGCAGCCGGCCGATGAGCGTGGACTTGCCGTCGTCAACACTGCCGCAAGTGTTGAAGCGCAATAGTTCGATGGGATGCGAGTGGGGCATGGAAAAGGAGATGGAAGTTGGCAGATGGCAGTTAGGGATTCGTGGTTCGGGCGCGGGTAGACCGTATCAGGCCGGAGACCAATCGTCCGGTTTGGGCGACGAGTTCAAGCAAGGTCTTATGTTCGTTGTCTGAAATGTAAACGGCATCCAGCATGACGTAGGATAGCGAACGGACCTCCCCGCAGGAAGAGCGTGCTACATTGTAAAATTGCAGCTTCTCCGCGGAGTGAACACGCTCAAAACCTTCGGCGACGTTCGTCATGGCGGAAACCGCCGCGCGTTGAACCTGATCCTTCAGGCCAAAATCGTGGCTGGCTGGTTCGCGGCGAAAGAATGAATAAACCGCTCGGACAAGTTCCCTTGCCGTTCGCCAAGCTTCAAGCTGCTCAAAATTTTCAATCCTATCTGCCATCTGCCATCTCCTATCTGCTTAAAAGTATCCGGCTTTTTTCCGGTCTTCCATGGCAGCTTCACTGGCTTTGTCGTCGGCGCGGGTGCCGCGTTCGGTCACGCGCGCGGCGCTGACTTCGGCGATGATGTCGTCAATCGTTTCGGTTTTCGATTCAATCATGCCGGTGCTGATCATGTCCGCAATGGTGCGGACGCGGACGATCATTTTCTTGATCGGCTCGTTCGGTTTCGGGCGTCCGCCCTGAAAAGGGTCTGGCTTGGTCGCATCCGTGTGCGGTGGCGGCACCGGCAGCCACTGGCCACCGCGCCGAAAACACTCGCGCTCGTGGCTGAAATAGATGCTCGGCACTTCGAGCTTTTCTTTCTTGATGTATTCCCAAACGTCCATCTCCGTCCAGTTGGAGAGCGGGAACACGCGCATGTTCTCGCCGGGATTCAGCTTGGCGTTGTAAAGATTCCAGATTTCCGGGCGCTGGTTCTTCGGATCCCACTGGCCGAAGGAATCGCGGAAGCTGAAGAACCGCTCTTTCGCGCGCGCCTTTTCCTCGTCGCGCCGCGCGCCGCCGATGGCGCAGTCGAATTGAAATTCCTCGATCGCCCCGAGCAGCACGGGAATCTGGAGCTTGTTGCGGCTGATTTCGCCGGGCGCGGAATGCGCGTTGCCTTTGGCAATCGCTTCATCCACGGTGCGGACGATGAGTTTCGCGCCGAGCTCCTTCGCCCGGCGGTCGCGGAACTCGATGAGTTCGGGAAATTCATGGCCGGTCTCGACGTTCAGAAACGGCATCGGGAGGTCCGACGGCCGGAACGCCTTTTCGGCGAGGCGCAGCAGGCAGATGGAATCCTTGCCGCCGGAAAACAGCAGGGCGGGGCGTTCAAACTCGGCGGCGACCTCACGCATGATGTGAATCGCTTCCGTTTCCAGATACTGCAAATGATCCAAGTGATAGCTGCTCATTTTGAAAAATCAGATTCCCGCGCCGCCTTCAACCGCCTTGCCGCCCCAGCTCGCGTGCAGGCCGCATTCGCGCTTCTCGTCGGCCTTGGCGGGATCAAAATAATCCCACTCATTCGGCAGCTGGTGCTCGGCGAGATAGGTTTCCATGTCGGCGTCGCTCCAGTAAAACAGCGGACTGACCTTGAGGGAATTGAAATTTTTATCCTCGCTCACGATGTCGAGGCCGGCGCGGTTCGGGTTCTGCACCTTGCGCAAGGCGGTGAGCCAGACGGTCGGCGCGAGTTCCTTCATGCCGCGCTGGAACGGCTCCAGTTTCATGGTCGTGCTGAAGGCCTTGATGCGCTCCTCATTTTCCGGGATCGGCTCGGGCATCCCGCCGAACTCGGCGTCGTAATGCGCGGCGGTCAGCTTGGGCAGGTAAGCCTTGATGTTCAACTTGAGCAATTTCTTCACCTGCTCGGCGTGGACATACGTTGCCGGGCGGTTGTAGCCGTGATCCACCCAGAGCACCGGAATGTCCGGCTGCACCTGTGTGACGAGATGGAGGATGACCGCCTCGTAGGGGCGGTAATTGGTCGAGACGATGGCGCGGCCATGCGCTTGGGCGATGGCCCAGCGGATGATTTCCAGCGGCGATTTGGAACGCAGCTCGGCGTTCGCCTGCGAAATGTGTTCAGGAGTCATGGCGGCGGAATCTTAATTGGCGGCGGGCTGCTCCTTCAGAAACACGCGCGAACACCAGTCGCCGAAGCGTTCGCCGGCATGGCGTTCCTTCGCAAAGCGCGTGAACACCGGGCGGAACTCCGTTTCCAGGTCCGCTTCCTTGAGGACGTCCTTCCAGATACGGTTGAGCCGCGTGCCCGCCACGTCGCCGCCGAGCCAGACTTGATAGCGTCCCGGCGCTTTGCCGACGAAGGCGATCTCCGCCATGTAGGGCCGCGCGCAGCCGTTCGGGCAGCCGGTCGAGCGGATGATGATTTCCTCGCCGGCCAGACCGACTTCGGTCAGCAGTTTTTCGATGCGGTCCAGGAAACCCGGCAGCATCCGCTCGGACTCCGCAAGGCCGAGGCCGCAGGTGGGCAGCGACGGGCAGGCCATCGCGGCCGCGTGCAACACGGTGGCCTGGTTTTCCGTCTTCAACCCGTGCGCGGCGAGCACGGCATTGATGCCCGCCTTGTCGGCGTCGCTGACGTTGGCGAGGATCACGTTTTGATTCGCCGTCAGCCGGAATTCGATCTTGGGAAACTTGTCCGCGACTTCGCGCAGCGCTTTTTTCTGCACGCCTTTCACGCGGCCGGATTCGACGAACACGCCGAGAAAATTGCTTCCGTCCACTGCCTTGCGCCAGTCGAGCAAATCGCTCGTGGTGGTGAAGTGATAAGGCCTCGCCGGCGCGAGCGTGATGCCGGCGCGCTGGTTCACCTCGTCCTGCATGAACTTCACGCCGCGTTCCGCCACGACGTATTTCAGGCGCGCGTGCTTGCGGTCGGTGCGGTCACCGAAATCGCGATGGATGGTCAGCACGGCCTTCGCCACGTCCACGATCTTGTCCGGCGTGAAGAAGCCGATGACGTCCGCCAGGCGCGGATAAGTCGCCTCGTTGCCGTGGCTGCGGCCCATGCCGCCGCCGACCGCGAGGTTGTAACCGATCAATTGGTCGTTCTCCACGATGGCGATCAGGCCGAGGCAGTTCGTGTAAACGTCCAAGTCGTTCACCGGCGGAATGACAAAGGCGATCTTGAACTTGCGCGGCAGATAGGTCTTGCCGTAAAGCGGGTCCACGAAGTTCTTGTTCGCCGGCGCCTCGTTGTCGAGCTGCACGCCGTCGATCCAGATGGCGTGATACGCGGGCGTCTGCGGCGCGAGCGCCAGCGCGACCTTGTGCGCGTCGGCGTAAACCTGCTCGCGCGCCTTCGTGTAGGCGGGCGTGGGCGGGGCGAGCACGTTGCGGTTCACGTCGCCGCAGGCGGCGAGCGTGGAGAGCAGGCACTCGTTGATGGCCTTGACCACCGGGCGGAAATGGTCCTTCACGATGCCGTGGAACTGGATGCTCTGGCGCGTGGTGATGCGCAGCGTGTCGTTGCCGTATTGCGTCGCGAGCGCGTCAAACACGCCGTATTGCTTCGCGGTCATGACGCCGCCGGGGATGCGGCCGCGGATCATCATGATGTATTTCTTGCCCGTCTTGCGCAGGTCGCGGTCGTCCTGCTGGTAGGAGCCGTGAAATTTCAGGAACTGGTTGTCGTCCTCGGAGAAATGGTCCGTCGTCGGGTCGGCGATGGTCGCGGCAATGGTGCCGGCCAAGGTCGGGATGGCGGCCTTGATCTCCTCGTTGTGCGTCAATTTGACAGGTGCTTCAGCGCTCATAAGCGAACAGCAAGGATAGCTTGGCGGGAGCTACTGTTCAAGTGCGCTTTCCGGTTGTGGCCGCGCGCCGGCCGTGGCGCCGCCGCCTCACGTTGCCGGCACGAACTTCTGCAGCCACTTGGTCAGGCCGAACAGCCCCAGGAACAGCGCCGCGCCCCACCCGAAGGGCAATTGCGGCGCCACCGCCAGCCAGTCCACCAGGACGATGCCCGCGAGCAGGTTCCCGACGATCAGGCCCACATTGCCCGAGCCGCCGCGCAGGATGAGCCAGCCGCTCCGGCCCGCCCACGACACCAGCACCACCGCCACGGCCAGGGCGCGCCAGCGGTAACTGCCCGAATTCATCGCCAGCGCCAGCAGCACTGGCGCGGCCAGCAGCAGCAGCGGCCAGCCGGGGATCGGCCCGCGCCCGCCTTCCCGGCGCGCCACGCAGCTCAGGCCCACCACGTAGAGGGCCAGCGCCCCGCCGCACAGGATCGGCCAGCCGTTCAAACCCCACGCGCCCGCCGCCCCGGCGATGACATACACCCAGAACCGGCACGCGCCCATGAGCCACGGCGCGGCGGTGAAAAACTTGTGGGCGAAATTGTAGAGCAGGATGAACAGCGCCAGCACGATGGCCGCGCCCGCCGCCAGCTGGCTGCAAAACAGCAGCAGGAAAATCCCCGCGACCAACTGGCCGAAACCGAGGCGCCAGACCAGCAGCCGGGCGATTTTCCCCGACGGAATCGGGCGCTCCGGGCGGCGCTGGCGGTCGAAATCCGCGTCAAAGGCGTCGTTCAGGAACATGCCGCCGGTGTAGAGCGCACTGACGCCAAGGAAGAGGAAGGGCAGCTTCCAATAATTGCCGCCGCCGCCGAGCCACCAGCCCGCGAGGCAGTTGGACCAGACCGTGGGCAGATTCGACACGCGCCCGAGGACGAGCAGCGTGCGGAAAGGCGGAAACGGGGCTGGATGCATCGCGCGAAGGGAAGCAGAAACCGGCGAATCTGAAAAGCACGTTTGCGCCCAGCACCGGGAAACTCCTAAGGCGCGTAGCCTAGCCTCAGTTAGGCCACAGCTTCGTCATATTCAAAGAATCATCAAACCAAATAAACCGAGAAAGAATATAGCGTACCAATCGCTCCGAGTCCGTCGCGTGAAATAAAAGTCCCCGGCTGCAAGCGGCGACTCAACACCAAGCAAGCCAATCCGAATAGAAGAAGGAAACCGCCCATGAAATTGAATGCTCCAGATGTTCCATCGGCAGCGAGAGCAAAGATGCACGCCCCAAGCAGCACTGGAAACGAGGCAACGAACAAAAACCTCCGCAACCTCACCACACCACTAACTAGAAGTCCGATGGCGGCTACAAAAGGCAATGACTGGAGAAAGGTATCCATGCAACGAGTGGCCTAATAGAAAATGGAAGCCGCCCTCTGTCGCCTATCCCTTTTCATGAAGCGACACTAGGCGTGCCGAAAAATGATGTCCAGCCTTAAGTGGGTTTGTTCCTGGCCAGGCAAATATCTTTAGCAAACCCGTCGCGTCCGCCGTGTCGGGCGTAATTGGGGCGGCAGCAAATCTGCCACGGGCTGGCCCGCACTCAAGCCATCGTCTTGGTTCATCCCAAAGGGAGCACCCGACAATAGCCCGGCGTTTTAACGCCGGGTGTGCCGTCCTGAAATGCCTCGTCCCAGCGGGACGATTGAAAACCTCAGCCGTCCCGTCGGGACTGGCTGGTTGTGGGTCCGCACCCCGGCATTGAAATGTTGGGCTATTCTCAGCGGTTCCTCCAGAACCGATGTTTCGCTGTCAATTCTCCCACCCATCACCCCGCAACGTCTCTGAACCCCATTTTCGCCCGTATTTTGGACAAAAACACCATTTTGCCGCCATAATTGGCTATTTTTATACAGCCATCACATGTGTTGGTTAAGGTATAACATGTGTTGCCTGAGGTGGAACATGTGTTAGCTGAGCCATCAATGCCAATGGTTCGGGTATTGACGTCTCCAGTTGACGCAACAAGGTGGTCCGTTTCCGTCGACCGCCATGGTTACCTTCTGTAAAAAGTGGCCGTTCGCAAGGATCGGGGTTCAGGCGGGGGCGAGGCCGCGTGCTTTCAATTCCGCGAGGGTCCAGGCGTATTCTTCCGCGAGCTGGTCCACGACGCTGTGGGTTTTCAGGGCCGGCGGCAGGACTTCCCAGGTGTAGGTCTCCATTTCGAGGTGGGAGCAGAGTTGCGGGTCGGCTTGGAGCAGGTCCAGTACGCCGAGCAGATGGTCGTTGGTGTTGGCAAACGGCGGCCCGGCGGGCGCATGGAGCGGCACGTGGAAATGGATTCGCCACTCGGAGTTGGGAGATGGCAGATGGGAGATGGCAGATGCAGCCAGTCCGGGAGGCTGAACACTTGAAGCTGAAGTCTGAAAACTTTCCAGCGCGTCGGGCAGGTCGTGGTAGATGGTGCGCCGGCCGGCATCGTCGCGGGCGACGACTTGATGGAGGTAAACGTCGTCGGCAAAGGTTTTTAATTCCGCGCAGGCGGCGGGCGTGGGGGTGACTTTGAGGGCGGAGCTGAGATGGATTTTGCTGATCTTGATGCCGTGCTGGACGAGGCAGGGCAGGGCGTGGTGCGGTTCCTCGAATTCCACGGCGAAATGGCAGGTGTCGTAATTCACGCCCAGATGTTCGGCGAGGCGCGGGTCGTGCGGATGCTCGGCGCGGAGGTGTTCGAAGAAGTGGAGGGTCTCGGCGCTGCTTTCGAGCAGGCAGAGGGGCTCGGGTTCGAGGCCGAGATGGAGTTTGCGCCCGGTCTGCCGGCTGACGTGGGCGATGTGCTCGACGGTGCGCCAGATGTTTTGGCGGATGGCTTTCAGGGCCTCGGCGTTCGGGTGAAAGGTCTTGAAGGTGCCGGGCAGGGTGCTGACGCTGCCATCGATGCCGGGCGGGACGAGTTGCGCGAGGAGGTCAAAGAGGAGGTTGGTGTAGGCCACGCGTTCGGGCGAGGTCCAGTCGGGGCGATAGACCTGTTCCTTGACGCGGGCGCCGTGGAACTGGCCGTAGGGAAAGCCGTTGATGGTGAAAACGTAGCAGGCGTTGGCGGCGAGCCAGCGCTGGAATTGCAGCATCTCGGCGCGGTCGCTCAGGGCGACGGCGGCGTGTTCGCTCAGGCGCAGGCCGATGGCGAAGGGCTGGGGGTGGGGACAGACTTTGTCGCGGACAGCGAGCGCGTAGTTCTGAAGCGAACGGAAGGTTTCCATCCACGTCTCGCCCCGGTGAATGTTCGTGCAGTAGGCGAGGTGGAGGCCGTGGTTCAGTTTCATGGCGCGCCGTCAATTTTTCAGGAAGTCCACCTTGGCGGAAAGTTCCGGCGTGAGGAACTGGTCGGGATTCTCAATCTGCACCTTGATCTGGAGCGTGCCCTTGGAGCGGTCGGCCTCGGGCGCGATTTCGGCGACGTGGCCGGCATAGCTTTTATCCGGATAGGCCTCGGGGCTGACGCGGCATTTCTGGTTCATGGCAATCTTGGAGAGGTCGGCCTCGCTCACGTCAATCTCCACCTGCAAATCCTTCGGGTCGGCCAGGGCCACGAGCGCGGTGCTGGGGCCGCGCGCTCCGCCGAAGCTCTGCGGCATGACGAGCTCGTTCGGCTGGACGAGCTTTTCCAGGATCACGCCGTCGATCGGCGAGCGGATGGTGCACCAGTCAAGATAAGTGCGGGCGAGTTCGAGTTCGCCCGCCGTCTGGGTGGCGGCGGCGCGGTTGCCTTCGAGCTGCAGGCGGGCTTCGTCCAAATTCTGCCTGGACTCGATGGATTTCTCGGCCAGCTCCTGGACACGGTGATACTGAAGCTCGGATTTGCTGATGGCGGCCCGGGTGACGGCTAGCGCGCCTTCGGCCTGATGGACGCGAGCGACGTATTCGGCGTCGTCGAGCTGGACAATGATCTGGCCGTTGGTCACGGCGTCGCCTTTTTTGACGCCGATCCATTTCACCACGCCGAGAAACCGCGGGCTAATCTCAATGCGCTCGCGGTTGATGATGTAGCCGCTGACGGTGAGGGCGACGCGGTCGTCGGATTTGGCGGCGGGTGCGGAATTAGTTTCCGGCGCGTCGTTGGCGGCCAGGCTGGCGGAGCGGTTGCCGGGAAGTTTGCGGTTCTGGTCGCTGGCGCGCGGCCAGGCCAGCACGATGGTGACGATCGTCAGCAGGGCGATGACAATAAAAATAGCCGCGAGCATCCCTTTCGGGCGGCGTTTGGCGGCGGGTTCGATTTGCAATTGAGCGAGCCGTTGAGCATCCATGCGTTGAAGATGCGCGGAAACGTTGTTTTTGCAAGGTGCAAACGGCGTTGACACCCATGGCTGCTCGGTTTAGTCTTCGGAAAACGTCAAAATCATGTTGCTTCGCATCAGTTTAATTGTGGCTATTATTGCCGGGCTAGCCGCCGGTGGCCTTGGGTATTATGAGGCGACCACTCAAATTCCATCGCTTACCGATCAACGTAACAAGGAGCACGATGCCAAGGTGGCCGCCTTGACCGATCTCTCCAAAACCAAGACGGAACTCTCCAAGACCAAGAACGAGCTGTCGCAAACCCAGCAGGAGCTGGCGGAAACCAAATCCGACCGCGACAAAGCCGTTGCCCGCGCCGAAACGCAGACCAAACGGGCGGACGAACTGACCGACAAACTGGGCAAAGTCACGCGCGAACGCGACGAAGCGCAAAACTCCCTCGCGGCCTACAAGGCGACGGATTTGACGCCGGACCAAGTCTTCAAGCTGAGCAAAAACCTCAAGGACGCCCGCGCGGAAATCGACGTGGTGAATGGCGAGAAGGTTGTGCTGCTAAAAACCATTGGTCGGCTGACCAATGAGCTGGCCAAATACATCGGGCCGGAACAATTCGTCAAATTGCGCGCCGACTTGCGCGGCAAAATCCTGGTGGTCGATCCGAAATGGGACTTTGTGGTGCTCAATGTTGGCGAAGACCAGGGTGTGATTCCCCAAGGCGAGCTGCTCGTCAGCCGTCAGGGCAAGCTGGTGGCCAAAGTGATCGTGCGCAGCGTCCAAAAAGACCGCAGCATTGCCAACCTCGTTCCCGGCTGGAAAATCGGCGAGATGACCGAAGGCGACGAAGTTTGTCCCGCGCATCCGGCTACTTGAAGATGAAGTTTCGCGCCGCCAACTGGCTTCTGCTCCTGCTCTTGGCGACCGTTGCCTTGATGGTTTCCAGTTGCGCCACCGAAGATCCCGACAACGCCTCCGTGCGCCCGTGGAATACCCCGGCGGGCTGGGAAAACGGCCTCGGCGGCATGGACACGCAGCACCGTTAGTTTTTCTTCCGGCGCACACAGCGCGACGGGGTCAGGACAAAATCCACGGCGGTATCATGCGGCTCCACCGGCAGCTTTTCCAGCAGTTGAAAGTCGTAGCCAACGCCGCATTTGATCCCGCTGACTTTTTCCAGTAAACGGTCGTAAAATCCCCGCCCCCGCCCCAGACGGTTTCCGCTCAAGTCAAACGCCATTCCGGGCACGAGCACCAGATCGAATTGATCCAGGGGAATCTCCGCGCAACCGGCCGCCGGCTCCCGCACGCCGAATTTGCCCGCGCTGATTTCCGTCGTCGGATTGGTGAGTCGGCGAGCGCCGTAGGATTTTTTCTCCGCGTCAAAAAAGGGCAGGGCACAATTCACGCCCAGCGCCAGGGACAGCTCCAGCACCGGCCAGACATCCAATTCATCCGGCAGCGGCGCAAAAAATAAAATCGTGCGGGCGCTCGGCATCTGCGCCTTCAGCCGCTCGCACAGGTCAATGGATTCCACCGCCCGCACTGCCGGAGAAATTTTTTCCAGCCGCTGGCGGAGCTGGGAACGCAGTTCGATTTTCAACTCTAGAATGGTCATTTCGCTTCTTTCCCGCGCAGTTTTGAAAACTCGGCCCGCCATTTTTCGACGCGCTCCTTGATTTTCTTTTCCACGCCCTGTTCCGTTGGTTCGTAATAGTTTTTACCCACCCCCAGATAATCCTGCGCCACGAAATGATCCTTGCCGTCGTGGGCGTAGGCATAGCCCTTGCCGTGGCCGAGGCGCTCCGCGCCTTTGTAATGCTTGTCGCGCAGATGTTCCGGCACGGGAAGCGTGCGGCCGGACCGGACATCTTCCAATGCCGCATCGATTGCCTTGTAGGCGGAGTTGCTCTTGTTTGCGGTGGCGATGTAAATCGTCGCCTCAGCCAGCGGAATGCGTGCCTCCGGCCAGCCGACAAATTCCGAAGCGGCGAGGCACGCATTGGCCAGCACCAAAGCCATCGGATCGGCCAGGCCGACATCTTCCGCCGCGCAAATCACAATGCGTCGCGCGATGAAGCGCGGGTCTTCACCGGCGTGAATCATCTTGGCGAGCCAGTAAAGCGCCGCATCCGGATCGCTACCGCGCATGGATTTGATGAACGCGGAAATCGTGTCGTAATGCGCGTCGCCGTCGCCGTCATACACCACGGCCTTTTTCTGGATGCTCTGCTCGGCGACTGCGAGCGTGATACGGATCACGCCATCCGGGTCCGGCGCGGTGGTGAGCGCGGCGATTTCCAGCGAATTCAAGGCCTTGCGCGCATCGCCATCGGCGATCCTGGCAAGATGCCGCAGCGCGTTTTCCTCGGCGGAAATCTTCAGGTAGCCGAGCCCGCGTTCGGCCTCGGCGAGGGCGCGTTGCAGCAGCGAAAACAAATCGTCCTCGGTCAGCGGGCGCAGTTCAAAGATCTGGGAGCGCGAGACGAGCGGCGAATTGACGAAGAAGAACGGGTTGTGCGTGGTCGCCCCGATGAGCTTGATGACGCCGCTCTCCACGTCCGGCAGCAAAACGTCCTGCTGCGCCTTATTGAAGCGGTGGATTTCGTCGATGAACAGAATCGTGGATGCGCCGGTGTTTTCCAGGCGGTTGGCCGCCGCCGAGAGCACGCGGCGCATGTCGGCGACGTTGGATTCCACGCCGCTCAAGCGCTCGAATTTGGATTTGGTCTGGCGGGCGATGATCTGGGCGAGCGACGTTTTGCCAGTGCCGGGCGGGCCGTAAAAAATCAGCGACTGGATGCGGTCGGCCTCGATGGCGCGGCGGAGCAGCTGGCCGGGGCCGAGGATGTGGGACTGCCCGGCGTATTCGGCGAGGTTGCGCGGGCGCATGCGCGCGGCCAGAGGCCGGTTCCGAAGCGAATCATTTGCGGGCGCAGTTTTTTCCTCCGGCAGTTTTTCAGCCGGGTTGGAAAATAATTCATCGCGCGCCATGGGTTGAATCTAACAGCCGCCGGCAGGCTGCCAAAACAAAAAAGCCCGCAACGGGTGGCGGGCTTCGATTGCCGGGTTGCCGAAGCAACCCGGTAATCTTGAAAGAACCCCCGCCCTTGCCGTGTGGAACTTGATCCTTTGAACATGTATCGCTACATGTGGAACTTGCTTGGCAGCTTTCGACTTCCAGTGAAGGCGTGTCGGCCGCTGCCAAAACTCATTCCGTGATCGTTTTTAATTACGGTTCAAGGCCTGTTACCAATCACGAACAGGGCAGGGAAATTGTTTTAACAAAGAGCAATCTGAACTGATTAGAAAATCGTCCCATCGGTCATATTTCTCAAGTGAAATAATGAAATATATTTTCAGGGTTTCCGCAACCAACGCTTGCGTTTCCCGGGACCGAGGCGTTTAATTAAATTTCTTCCTGAAATTCAACCGGTTTATTTTTCCGCAGTTTTCCCATCCAGATTTTTCCGGATGATGGTGGCGATGGCTTCGGGCTTGAAAGGTTTGCGGATGAAGTTGACGCCTTCGATCAGCTTGGTGTGGCGGCCTTCGAGATTGCCGGTGTAGCCGCTGGTATAAATCACTTTAAGGGCGGGTTTTTCTGCCAGCAGCCGGTGGCCCAGTTCAATGCCGTTTAAATTTTCCGGCATGATGATGTCGGTGAGCAGGAGTTGGATCCGGTCCTGATGTTCCTTCCAGATTTTTAAGGCGGTGGGGCCGGACTCAGCTTCCAGCACGGTGTAGCCACACCGCTGCAGCAGGTCGCTGACAAAGGTGCGCAGCGGAAATTCGTCCTCCACCAGCAGGATGGTTTCATCTCCCCACGGCAAGGCCGGCCGCGTCGGGGCTTCGGTTTTCGTCGCATCTACGGTGGTGACGATGGGGAAATAAACATTGAAGGTGGTGCCTTTACCGAGCTCGCTCGACACCGTGATTTTTCCATGATGTTGCTGCACGATGCCATAAACGGTTGCGAGGCCGAGGCCGGTGCCTTTGCCCACTTCCTTCGTCGTGAAAAAAGGTTCAAAGATGCGCGGCAGAATTTCCGGGGCGATGCCGCAGCCGGTATCGCTCACCGAAAGGCAAACGACTGATTCGGTTCCCGCCGTGTTCGGACTGGCGACAATGGATTTTTTCTCGACCTTGGTGCCGATGGACAACTGGCCCCCGCCGGGCATGGCGTCGCGGGCGTTCACCGCCAGATTGAGGATGATTTGTTCCATCATGCCCACATCGGCATTAATCTGCGGCAGGGCCGGAGAATATTCAGAGCGCAACGAAATATCTTCGCCGAGGATGCGCTGGAGCATCTTAGTCATTTGCACCACGGTTTCATTGAGATCCAGATTCACCGGTTGCATCTGTTGCTTGCGGGCAAACATAAGCAACTGGCGGGTGAGGCTGGCGGCCCGTTCGCCGGCGCGGGCGATTTGATTCGAGCAGTCGCGAATTTCTGACGGTTGCAGATCGAGACCTTGCAGCAAGGCGGCGTTGCCCTGAATCACCGTGAGGATGTTGTTAAAATCATGCGCGATGCCGCCGGACAACTGGCCCACCGCTTCCATTTTCTGGGATTGGCGGAGCTGGGTTTCCAGATTTTGCCGCTCTTTTTCGGCGCGTAGCTTCTCGGTGATGTCGGTCACGATGGAGAGGCTGCCGCATATCTCCCCTTTGGCATCGCGCCACGGTGTGTTTCGCCATTCGCAAGTGATGCGGTTGCCGGGCTTGGTGATGTTTTCATTGATGGAATGACTGGCCATATTGCCGCTTTCAATGATCTCCTTCCAGACGTAGTCCACATGCGGTTGAACTTCCGGCGGCACAATCAGTTTGTAGGCATGCTGGCCCATGGCTTCGGCGGCGCTCCAGCCGAAAATCTCCTCGGCCGCATGATTCCATTCCGCGACGAGGAAATCTGAGTCAAACGCGATGAAGGCCAGCGGCATCCGGTGCATGTAGAACTGCGTGCGCTCGGCGGATTGCCGCAATTCCTCCTCCATCCGCCGGCGTTGTGTGATGTCCTGCTTGATGGCGACAAAATGGGTGATCTGGTTTTTCCCGTCATGCAACGGCGTGATGGTCATCTCCTCCAAGTATAGGCTGCCGTCCTTGCGCCGGTTGGTCAATTCCCCGTGCCAGACATTGCCGGCGCAGATGGTTTCCCACATTGCCTGGTAAAATTCCTTGCCGTGCCTGCCGGACCGCACTAATTCGCGTGGATTCCTCCCCAGGCTCTCGGTGAGGGTGTAGCCGGAACTCCGGCTGAACGCCGGGTTGGCCCACTCGATATTGCCTTTGGGGTCGGTGATGACGATCGCATTGGCGGCGGTCTCCAGCGCGAAGCTTTGCAGGCGCATGGATTTTTCCGCGAGTTGCTGCCGGGTGATGTCGCGACCGATGCCCACCAGCCCCGCAATTTTCCCCTGGGGATTGCGAAAAGCCACCATGTTGGTTACCACCGTGCGCGGTTGGCCGTCAGGGAAGGCGATGGAGTCTTCAAAGGTGCAGAACGTCTCCGCCGCCAGCACCTTTTGTTCACTGGCGCGAAAATGGGCCGCCATTTCCGACGGTAGGAAATCTGCATCCGTGTGGTTTAGCATCTCCGCCGGCTGCTGCCGGTAGCATTTGGCGAGCGATTCGTTGACCACGAGGTAACGGCTTTCCGTGTCCTTGACAAAAATAAAATCCGGGGCCAGATCAATGAGCGTGCGCAGCAATTGCCGTTCATGTCGCATGGAATCCTGGGCGTGCTGGTGCTCCGTCACATCCCGAAAACTCCACACCCGGCCGATGATCTTGTCGCCGAGGCGTTGCGGGCGGGCCACCCGGTCATAAACCCGGCCGTCCTTGAAATGCAGCGTGTCGTAGGATTCTTCCTCCGGCCGGTGATACAGTTCCCGCACGCGTTGTGAAAATTTCTCCGGTTCCTGAAGCTGGTCCATCACCACCTTCAGAATGACCTGGTCGTCCGCCTGCGCCATCAGTTCGGCGGGAATGCGCCACATTTCCAGAAACCGGTTGTTGTAGGTCGTGATGTGGCCTTCGGTGTCCACCACCAATGTGCCGCTGGCGCTGGACTCAATGGTGGCACGCAGCAGCGAGACAGATTGTGCCAGTTGATTCTCGTATTCCTTGCGTTCGCTGAGGTTGCGGGACAGCGCGGCGAACACCAGTTGGCCTTGGATTTCGCAGCAGGTTAAATTGATTTCGACCGGAAAAATCGTCCCATCCTTCCGGCGGTGCCGCCCGCGCACAATCTGTGACTGGCCGGACTTTAATTTCCGCCAGACTTTTGTGACCTCCGTCAGGTTCATGTCCTGCTCGATTTCGGCCACTGACATCCGCAGCAATTCTTTGCGCGTGTAGCCCAAACTTTCACTGGCGCTCCGGTTCACATCCAGCAGCCGGCCTTCGAGGTCATGGACAAAAATGGCGTCCGACGCCTGCTCCACCAAAATCCGAAAACGCTCCTCGCTCATGCGCAGGGTGTGTTCGACCCGATCCTTCACGATGGCGGTGGCGATGGTGTTCGTCACCAGCTCGATCACCCGCACGTCGTCCTCGTGGGGCAAGCCGGTCGTGCGATGGTAAATCGCGAACGTGCCGAGCACTTTTTTTTGCTCATCCAGAATCGGCGTGGACCAGCAGGAACGCAGTTGGTGTTGCAGGGCCAGATGTTTGTAATCCGCCCACAACGGGTCATGGGCGATGTCGCTGACGAACACCGGTGATCCGCGAAACGCTGCCGTCCCGCAACTGCCCGCTTTCGGCCCGATGACCGCACCGTCAATCGCCTTGATGTATTCTTCCGGCAGGGAGGGCGCCGCGACATGCCGCAGATGCACCCCGTCCAGCAACAGGATGGAGACCAGCATCTCCGGTGAATGCGCCTCGATACCGTGCAGCAGCACTTCGAGCGTATCGTGGAGCGGCTTGCCGTTGGCGATCCGCTGCAAGGTCTCATTTTGCAGCCGCGTGAGCGCTTCGGCCTTTTTCAGCTCGTCAATCTTGTGGGCTTCCCGCTGCACGAGTTGCCGCATGATCAGATACAGCATTATGCCGGTGAACCCCACAAACGCCCAACCCTTGTAAGTTTCCAACTCCATCAACCGATTTTTGTCCGGGACGAGTTCGCCCAGCAGCCGGTCGGAGAATAATATCCACAGCCCCGCCACGAGTCCGTATAACACGCTCGCCCGGAACGCTACCGCGCTGGATTTCTCGCTCATGGGAATGAAATGACCGTCCTAGTATGTTTAATCTTCCCCCGTTTGGCAACCGGCACCACGCAAAACTTCCACTCGCTTGCCCGCCCCCGTTCCGCTACGCTCAACGCTCGATTTTGCCATGATGACCAGCAACCAGATCCGCCAGTCCTTCCTCGACTTCTTCAAGTCGAAGCAGCACACCATCGTCCCCTCGTCCAGCCTGATGCCGGACAGCCCGAACCTCCTGTTCACGAACGCCGGGATGAACCAGTTCGTGCCTATCTTCCTCGGCCAGACCAAATGCCCCTACACGCCCGGCCGCGCCGCGGACACCCAGAAGTGCATCCGCGCCGGCGGCAAGCACAACGACCTCGACGACGTCGGCCTCGACACCTATCACCATACGTTTTTCGAGATGCTCGGCAACTGGTCCTTCGGCGATTACTTCAAGCAGGAAGCCATCGAATGGGCGTGGGAGCTGGTTGTGACGATCTGGAAGTTCCCGCCGCAGCGGCTCTACGCGACCGTTTACAATCCCGACAAGTCCAAGAACGACCCCAGCGAATTCGATCAGGAAGCGTGGAACTTCTGGGCCGAGAAATTCCGCTCCGTGGGCCTCGACCCCGCCGTTCACATCGTCAACGGCAACAAGAAAGACAACTTCTGGATGATGGGCGAGACCGGCCCCTGCGGCCCGTGCTCCGAACTGCACGTGGACCTGACGCCCGCCGGCGACACCAAGGGTTCCCTCGTCAACAAGGGCGACGCCCGCTGCATCGAGATTTGGAATCTCGTTTTCATGCAGTTCAACGCCAACCCCGACGGCACCTTCTCGCCGCTGCCCGCCGTGGCGGTGGATACCGGCATGGGTTTCGAGCGCGTCACCAGCATCATCCAAGGCACCAAAAACCTGACCGACTTTGCCCACGCCAAGATTTCCAACTACGAGACCGACATTTTCCGCCCCATTTTCGACAAACTGGAGGAAATGAGCGGCAAACGCTACGGAAGCACCCTCCCAAATGGCGTCCCCGGAACGCCGGGCGGCGACGGCGAGTCATTGGCTGGCGACGGCGGAAGATCGGGGGACGTCCCCCAATCACTGGGAAACACCGCTAAAACGTCGAAAAACGCCCAAATAGCGCAGGATATCGCCTTC
Organism: uncultured Verrucomicrobia subdivision 3 bacterium; assembly: GCA_903921455.1. Next base: position 16,534 of record CAIXPZ010000099.1, read on the forward strand.
CGGGTCATCGCCGACCATATCCGGACGCTCAGTTTTGCCATCGCCGACGGCATTCAGCCCGGGAACAACGACCGCAACTACGTCCTGCGCCGCATCCTGCGCCGCGCCGTCCGCTACGGCCGCACGCTTGGCTTCAAGGAACCCTTTTTCTACAAACTCGTGGACGTCCTCGCCGACACCATGGGCGACGTTTTCCCGGAGATTCGCTCCCGGAAGAAAGTCGTGCAAGAAAACATCCAGCGCGAGGAAGAGGCGTTTAACAAGACGTTGGACAACGGCATCGAGCGTTTTGATGGAATGGTTGAAGCGATCAAGCGCACCGGTCCTGTTTTGGTTAATGGCATACCAAGCCCATCGCCTAGTCCAGTGAAGTTTCCAGGTGAGTTTGCGTTTACTCTTTATGACACATACGGCTTTCCACTTGATTTAACAGAGCTCATGGCTCGCGAACGTGGCTATACCGTTGATGTAGCTGAGTTCAATGTTTTAATGGAGCATCAGCGCGCCCGCGCCCGCGCCGCGCAGAAGAAGGAAGTCATTTCCCTCTCGCAAATCGAGACCACCACGCCCACCCAGTTCGTCGGCTATGAGAATCTGGCGGTCCAGGCCAAGGTGCTCGAAGTCGTTTCGCTGAAGGACAAGACCGCCGTCATCCTCGACACCAGCGCCTGCTACGCCGAGATGGGCGGCCAGGTCGGCGACACCGGCGAATTGACCGGCAGCGGCCAGCTCTGGCGCGTCGTCAACACCCAGAAATCCGGCAACACCTTCCTGCACTTCGTCGAGGGCGGCGATGCTCCGGCCATCGGCGCCGGCGTAACGCTCGCCGTCGAGAAGTCCCGCCGCGATTCCATTCAGCGGCATCACACCGTCACGCATTTGCTCCACTGGGCCTTGCACGAGGTGGCCAGCCGCGAGGCTTCGCAGAAAGGTTCCTTCGTCGGGCCGGACAAGTTGACCTTCGATTTCAACAGCGCGCCGCTCACACCCGCGCAGGTCGCCGACATCGAGAAGCTCGTCAACGAGCGCATCCTCGAAAATGCCGGCGTCTCGTGGACGGAAGTGCCGCACGCCGACGTGAAGCATCGCAAGGACGTGATGCAATTCTTCGGCGACAAGTATGGCGACACGGTGCGCGTGGTGCAGATTGGTGGCCGTGCGCAGCACCTGGATGGTTACTCCATGGAACTCTGCGGCGGCACGCACACGCGCGCCACCGGCGAGATCGGTCTGTTCCGCATCGTCAGCGAAGCCGCCGTGGCCGCCGGGGTTCGGCGCATCGAAGCCGTGGCCGGTTTGACCGCCTACGGTCTGGCGAACGAGCAGTTGCAACTCATCCGCACCATCGCCGGCAAAATCAATTCGCCCGTCGGCGAGTTGGAGAAGAAGATCGAAGCGATGCTCGCGCAGCAGAAGGAATTGGAAAAGGCGCTCAAGTCCGCGCAGCAACGCGAAGCCTCGAACGCCGCCAGCGAATTGCTCGAACGCGTTCAGACCGTGAACGGTACGCCCGCCATCATCCACAATGTCGGCGGCGTGGACGGAGATTTTCTGCAAGCCATCGCGGATTCGCTGAAAGGCCGTTTCCAAGGCGTCATCGTCCTGGGCGGCGCGGCGAACGGCTCCGTCGCCCTGGTGGCGGCGGTTTCCTCCGATTACACGGCCAAACTTCAAGCGGGCAAAATCATCCAGACCATCGCGCCCATCGTCGGCGGCAAGGGCGGCGGCAAGCCGGACAACGCGCGCGGCGGCGGCAAAGACGCGGCGAAGCTGGACGAGGCGCTGGCGAAGGCGAAGAGCCTGCTCTAATTCATCCCGGGATTTGCCATGGAATTGATCACCGCCATCGGATTGCTTCTGCTCACCACCGATCCGTTGGGGAATGTGCCCACGTTTATCTCTGTGCTTCAGCCGGTGGCGGAAAACCGGCGCAAGGCGGTCATCATCCGGGAATTGCTTTTTGCGCTGGGCATCATGCTGGTCTTTGTTTTTGCGGGACGCTGCTTGACGGGCGGGCTGGGCATCCAGCAGGAGGCGATATCCATCGCCGGCGGGCTGGTGCTGTTCCTGGTGGCGCTGGAGATGATCATGCCCGGCAAGGGCCGGCGCGGTTCGGCTTCAGAGGAGCCGGACACGGAGCCGTTCGTGGTGCCGCTGGCGACGCCGCTGGTGGCGGGGCCGGCCACGCTGGCCACAATCATCCTCATCACCAGCAAGCCGGGCGGCACGCTGACGGGATTCTGTGCGGTGCTGGTCGCGTGGGGGATCACCCTCTTCACCCTGGTCTCGGCACCCTTCATCATGCGTGTGCTCAAGCAGCGCGGGTCGCGTGCGGTCGAGCGATTGATGGGCATGATGCTGGTGATGCTTTCGGTCCAGATGTTCCTGAACGGCTTGAGTGAATATCTCCGGCATCACTGAACGGTCCGCCGCCACCGGCGGGCAGAATTTTATTTTATTGCTGTATGGAAGTTTTGACAAAAAGCGGGCGCAAGCGGACAAAGCCCTTGCCGTCCGTGGAAATCCGCGAGATGGAATTGCGCGATGTGCCGGTGGTGTTTGAACTGGGGCAGAAACTCTTCACCGCCGAGGAATGGCCGACGCTCTACCGCTCGTGGGACGATCATGAACTTGCGCTGCTGTTCAGCGCCGACTCCGAAACCTGTCTCGTCGCCGAGGCGGGCGGGGAAATCGTCGGCTTCGCGCTGGGTCGCGTCACGGAAAAGCCGCGCAGCGCGTGGCGCTACGGTTTGCTGATGTGGCTGGGCGTGGACCGACGGTTCAAGCGCAGCGGCATCGCCACCCGGCTGGTGCGGCAGTTGACCGGCTTGTTCATCGAACGCGATGCGCGGATCATGCTCGTGGACACGGCGGCGAAGAATCACAGCGCGCTGGCGTTCTTCCGGCGCAACGGTTTCGGCCAGGAGATCCGGCACGTCTATCTCTCGCAGAACCTGGAGAACGACCCGCGCTACATCGAGCGTAACAGCGACAATTTCTCGGACGACACCGAAGATTAGTCGGTTGGCCGCTTGAGCGCGTGGAATTGTCGCAAGCCCACCAGCGGGTCGATCCGCGCGACGAGGAAGTGCGCCCAGTAGTTTTTCCATCGCTGCCAGAAAGGTTGCGACTGGCGGAAGGCTTTCAGCTCGATGAGCCGGGAATAGTTAAGGGCTTCCGCAAAGATTGTCTTCGCCTCCGCCACGCTTGCCGGTTCGGTGAACCGCAGCATGAGTTCGTAGTTCATGTTGAAGCTGCGCACGTCGAGATTGGAGGAGCCGGCAAAAACCATTTTGTCCAAGATGCACAGCTTCGCATGGAGAATTTGCGGCTGATATTCGTAAATCTCCACGCCGCCGCGCAACAGGCGCGCATAATAAATCAGCCCGGCCGCACGGGCCAGCGGCACGTCGCAGCGCGCGGGCAGGATCAAGCGCACCCGGCCGCCGCGCTGGACGATTTGCCGCAGCAGTTTGCGCAGCCGTCGGCTCGGCAAGAAATACGGGACGATGAAATCCGCCGAATGGGCGCGGGCCAGCTCCTGGTGCAGAGCGCGTTGAAAGCTGCTGGCGCCGCGGCCGGGGCGGACGGCCAGGACTTGCGTGTCGTCCGTGCGGCGGCGAAAACGCCGGAATACGCGCAGGCGGCGGAAGCGGCTGTGCGCCAGGCTGGCATTGGCAAAGATCTGTTCAAATTCAGCGGCGAGCCGGGCGGCCAGTTCGGGATCTTCCATTTTCGCCATCAGGTCAAACCAGCCTTGGGTAATGCCGTCGCCGCTGTGGCAATCGCAGATGTTCGCCCCGCCGACGAAGGCGGTCTGGCGGTCGCAGAGCAGCAGCTTGCGGTGGTCGCGCACGCCGAAGCGGGAAAAACGTAGCGGATTGAAGAAGCGGACTTCGCCGCCGGCCTGGATCAGCGGGGCAAAGAAGTTGTTGGACAACAGGAACGAGCCATACGCGTCGGCCAGCACCCGGACTTACACGCCCCGTTTGGCGGATTGAGTGAGAGCCTCGAGGAACCGTCGGCCAACCTCGTCGCCGGCGTAGATGTAGATTTCGAGTTCAACGGTCTGCTGCGCCTGCGTGATGGCGGCGAGCATGGCGGGGAAAAACTTTTCACCCCCGCAAAGCCACTCCGTATTAAATAAGTTCGCCGCCACGGGTTCAGGTTAGCACCTGTCCGTGGCGGCGCAATGAATGCCGCGGTCTTACAGCCGGGCGATCAGCAGTTCGCGCTGGAACACGAGTTCCTTCGGCAGCTGGCTGTAGAGCTTGATGAACAGCTCGTCCTGCATCACGAGTTCATGATGCCACTCGGACGTGTCTATCTTCTGCGCGATGGCGAATTTTTCGGCGGTCATTTCTTTTTCCAGGCCGCGCATGTCGAGGTCCTGATATTCCGGCACCCAGCCGATGGAGGTTTCGATGGCGTGCGCGCCGAGCTGGCAGCGTTGCACGATCCATTTCAACACGCGCATGTTATCGCCGAAGCCGGGCCAGAGGAACTTGCCCAGGCTGTCCTTGCGGAACCAGTTCACGTGGAATACGCGCGGAAGATGTTTGACGTTCCGCCGCATTTCGAGCCAGTGCGCGAAATAATCGCCCATGTTGTAGCCGCAGAACGGCAGCATCGCCATCGGGTCGCGGCGCACCTGGCCGAGCGTGCCGGCGGCGGCGGCGGTCATTTCCGAGCCGACCGTGGCGCCGAGATAAACGCCGTGAACCCAGTTGAACGCCTGGAAGATCAGGGGCATCGTCGTGGCGCGGCGTCCGCCGAAAACAATCGCGCTGATCTTGACGCCGGCGGGGTTTTCCCAGTCGGGGTCGATGATCGGGCAATTCTTGGCCGGTGCCGTGAAGCGGCTGTTCGGATGGCTGGTCACGTGGTGTTTGCCGTCGGCATCTTTGGAATCGGGCGTCCAGTCGTGGCCTTTCCAGTCAATCAAGTGGGCCGGCGGCGTCTTGGTCATGCCTTCCCACCACACATCGCCCTCGTCGGTGAACGCGACGTTGGTGAAAATCGTGTCACGCTTGATGGAGTCCATCGCCATCGGGTTGCTGTTGTAAGATGTGCCGGGCGCGACGCCGAAGAAGCCGGCTTCTGGATTGATCGCGTGCAGGTGGCCGTCGGGGCCGGGTTTGATCCACGCGATGTCGTCGCCGATGCAGGTGACTTCCCAGCCTTCATCCTTGAGATGTTTCGGCGGGATGATCATCGCGAAATTCGTCTTGCCGCACGCGCTGGGGAATGCGGCGGAAACGTAGGTCTTTTTGCCGGACGGCTCTTTCACGCCGAGGATCAGCATGTGTTCCGCCATCCAGCCCTCGTCGCGCGCCATCGCAGAGGCGATGCGGAGCGCAAAACACTTTTTGCCGAGCAGCGCGTTGCCGCCGTAACCGGAGCCGAAGCTCATGATGAGCCGGTCTTCGGGGAAATGGGCGATGTAAGTGTGTTCGGGATTGCACGGCCACGGCACGTCTTTCGCGCCGGCCGCAAGCGGACTGCCGACCGAGTGGAGACATTTTACAAAGGCGCCGGTCTTTTCAATCTGCTCATACACGCCCGCGCCCATGCGCGTCATGATGCGCATGTTGGCGACGACATACGGACTGTCGGAAATCTCGATGCCGTATTGCGCGATGGGCGAACCGATCGGCCCCATGCTGAAAGGGATGACGTAAAGGGTGCGACCCTGCATGCAGCCCGTGAACAGGCCGTTGAGTTTGGCTTTCATTGCCACGGGCGCCTCCCAGTTATTCGTCGGGCCGGCGTCTTTGGGCGACTTGGAGCAGATGAACGTGCGCTGCTCGACGCGCGCCACGTCACGCGGGTCGCTGCGGACGAGCAGGGAATTCGGCCGCAACTTTTCGTTGAGCCACAGGCCCGCGCCGGATTGCACGATGCGCTCGCGCATCAACTTGTCTTCGGCCTCGGATCCGTCACACCAAAAAATTGTTTGGGGCTGACAAATTTTGGCTTGTTCCTCGACCCAGCGGATGACCGCCGGATTGGTGGTGTTGCAGTGTCCTAATGAAGTGCTTTTGCTCATGTTGGTTGTTAATTAGTTTATGGAATCCGTATGCCGCTAATCATAATTGGGTGTCACACCGGCAGCTTTGCAGAATTTGTCTAAATTTCAACAATTTTACCGGCGGGCTCCGGGCCAAAATTATCAGTAAACAACAATAATTGCTTCGCGCCCGAAACATCCTTGTGCTAATAGTCAGCCGATGAGTTCAGGCCACAAACATCCGCACGCGGAACCGACGGCCGCCTGTCTGGCGCGCTGTGTCGCCGACACCCTTTCCGAGGAGCCCACGCTGGAGGCGGTGACGATTGATGCCGCGCAGCAGAAAATCTCCGTCGCCACCCTGGGCCGCGCCGACGTGGAAATGCTCACGCAAAAAATCTCCGCCAAGATCCAGACCGCGCAGCATTCCACCGCCAATGAAAACTGCTCGTTGCTCACGGGCCAGACCGATTGCGCCACCTGTCCCCAGCCGCTTTCGGAAACCGAGCTAAAAAAAATCACCATCCGCCGCGACGCCACCGCCACCACCATCGCGCGCGTCACCTGTCCGACCGCGCCGAAATTCTGGCGCTGGCGGGATATTCCCTTTCCCAAGATTGCCCCGCGCGAAATGGAGATCCACGACGACGACCACCACATCAACGAGTGGAAGGGCCAGCTCGTCCTCGCCATCGCGTGCGGGGTACTGGGATTGCTCGCGGCGTTTGTCGTGCCGGCGCCGTTCCAGGTGTTCGTCTATGCCGCCGCGTTTCTGGCGGGCGCATTTTTTGCCGCCGAAGAAGTTTTGGAACGCCTGCACAAGCGGGTGCTGGACGTTCATTTTCTCATGCTCGCCGTCGCGTTTGGCGCGGCCAGCATCGGCGCGTGGGCGGAAGGGGCGACGCTGCTTTTTCTCTTCTCTTTCTCCGGCGCGCTGGAGCATTACGCCTTTGGCCGCACGCAGAAGGAAATCCGCTCGCTCTTCCGCGATGCGCCCAAGACGGCCACCGCGATTGATGCGCAGGGCAATGAAACCGAAGTGCCCGTCGAGAAAATCCTCAAGGGCGCGCGCCTGCTCATCAAGCCCGGCTCGCAATTCCCCGTGGACGCGGAAATCGTCAAAGGCACCACTGCTGCGGACGAATCCAACCTCACCGGCGAGGCCGCACCCGTAGAAAAAGCCATCGGCGACACCGCGCTCGCCGGCACCATCAACCTCTGGGGCGTGGTCGAAGTGATCGTCACGCGGCCGGCGGCGGAAAGCTCGCTGCAGAAAATCATCACGCTCATCAAGGAGGCGCAGCATCAGAAGGCGCCCGCGCAGGTGTTCGCGGACAAGTTCAGCACCTATTACACCTACGGCGTGCTCGGCCTGTCGCTCGCGATGTTTTTCGTGTGGTGGCTCGGCTTCCGGCTCGCGCCGTTCGCGTCCACCATCGATTCCCACAGCGCGTTTTACCGCACGATGACGCTGCTGGTCGTGTCGTCGCCCTGCGCACTGGTGCTGTCCATTCCGTCGGCGGTGCTGGCGGCGATTGCCTGGGCGGCGCGGCACGGCATCCTGTTCCGCGGCGGCGCGGCGGTGGAAAAGCTGGCCGAGATCAACGTTGTCGCGCTGGACAAGACCGGCACACTCACCACCGGCGAACTGCGCGTGGAAAAAGTGGAAAGCTTCCCGGCCGGCGAGGAAAAGCCGATCGCGCAACTGGCCTATTCGCTGGAAAAACTGTCCACGCATCCGCTCGCCCGCGCCATCACGCGGCACGGTAAGCAGCAGGCGCTGGACACACTGGAGTTTTCAAAGTTTGAATCTGTCACCGGCATGGGCTTGAAAGCGCTGCAGAACGGCGTGGAATGTCGTCTGGGCCGCCGCGAATGGCTGGCGACGGGCGAGCTGGCCCACTTCATTTCCCAGGTGCCCGCCACCGAAGCCGGTTTCTCGGAGGTCTGGATCACGCGGGGCGATTTGATCGGCCGCGTGGTACTGCGCGATGACATCCGCCCGCAATCGGCTCACGTCATGGCGGAACTGAAGCAGGAAGGCCTGCACACCGTGGTGCTGACCGGCGACCGCAAAGCCGCTGCCGATTATCTCCGCTCGGAATTGAAGCTCGACGACGTCCGCGCCGAACTCAAGCCGGAGCAGAAGGTCGCGGCCATCCAGGAATTCACCGCCGCCGGCAAGAAGGTGGCGATGGTGGGCGACGGCGTGAACGACGCGCCGAGCCTGGCCGTGGCGCACATCGGCGTGGCGATGGGCGCGCGCGGGGCGGACGCCGCCCTGGAGCAGGCGGACGTGGTGCTGATGAACGACAAGCTGGAAAACTTCCTCGCCGCCTTCCGCCTGAGCCATCGCGCGCGGACCATCATCCGGCAAAATCTTTTCATCTCACTCGGGACGGTGGTGGTTCTGGTGACGTTCGCATTGTTCGGCAAAATCCCGCTGACGCTCGGCGTGGTTGGGCATGAAGGCAGCACGGTCATCGTAGTGATGAACAGCCTGCGGTTGCTCTTCGGCGGCGGAAAAAAATCCTAGCCACAGATTTTCACAGATGAAACTGAGATGCTAATTGGTTCTCGGTTAATGAATTCAGCTCGCCGGTAGTCTTGCCCCGCCAATCTGATGTTTCACCTGCGAGAGTTTGTGACTACTTCTTCGGCGGCGCGGTGCTCTTGCGTTCCACAAATTCGGCGGCGAGGCGTTTCAATTGGATGGGTTCGCCGCGGATCATCTTCATCATCGTTTCCATTGCCGTGACGCCGAGCCGGTATTTCGGCTGGCTGACGGTGGTGAGCGGCACGCGGTAATGTTCCGCCGTGAGAATGTTACCAAACCCGACGATGGAGATGTCTTCGGGAATCTTGATGCCCTGTTGAATCAAAGTGTCCGCGCAGCCGATGGCTACCAGGTCGCTCACGGCCATGATGGCGGTGGGCTGGATGCCTTCATTGAGCATCTGCAACGCAGCCTTGGTGCCGTCTTCAATGGTGTTGCCCGACTGAAAAACGAGTTTGTCGTCCACTTCCAGATTTACCTCGCGCAGGGCGCGGCGGAAGCCTTCGAACCGCTCATGCGCCCACGGCGCGGCGGGCGGCCCGGTGAGATAGGCGATTTTTTTGTGGCCGAGGGCGAGGAGATGTTTCGTCGCATTGTAGCTGGCGACGAGTTCCTCCAGTTCGATGGCGGGAAAGGTTTTGCAGAACGGGGCGGGCGCGCCGAGCAGGACGGTGGGGATGTGGCGAGCGATGATCTCCTGGTAAATCCGCGCCTCGGCCTCGAAGCGATACACCGGGACGATGAACAAACCGTCCACGCGGCGCGAGAGCAGGCGGCGCAGGCAGGCGTCCTCGCGTTCGGGCTTATTGTAGGTGTGGCAAAGGAGCAGGTCGTAGCCGAGGTCGTGGGCGCGCTCCTCGATGGCGAAGACGATGCGCGCGTAGATGGGATTCGTCGTGGACGGGATGACGAGCCCCATGAGCTTGGTGGTCTTGGTGCGGAGGCCCTGGGCGCTGGAGTCGGGCACATAGCCCATGTCCGTCGCGATTTTTTTGATCTTGGCCTTGGTGTCGGCGGAGACGTCAGGCTCGTCGCGCAAGGCTTTGGAGACGGTCATCACGGAGACGCCGACGATTTGGGCAATGTCTTTTAATCGGACCATAATAATTAGAAGGCAGAAGAAGGAAGGCAGCAGGCAGAAGGGAAGCAAACGGCGTTGCTCGGTTTTTTTTCTACATTCTTCATTCTGACTTCTTCCTTTGTTTTAGAGATACGTTCCGCGCCAGTGGAGTTTGCAGCGCAAGGCTTCGAGAAAGGAGCCGTCCGCGAGGTGCACGAGGCGCACGGTGCTGCGGCTGCGGCGGATGGTGATTTCGTCGCCGTTGGCGAGTTCGCCGACGATTTGGCCGTCGGCATTGAGAAAGGTTGCCGGCTCCGTCTTGATGGCCTTCACGCGGATCGTCGCGGAGAGCGGCAAAATGATGGAGCGGTTCGAAAGCGCATGCGGACAGATGGGCGTGAGGACGAACACCTCCGCCGTGGGCAGCACAATCGCGCCGCCCGCCGCGAGCGAATACGCGGTGGAACCGGTGGGCGAACTGACGATCAAGCCGTCGCAGCGGTAGCGCGTGACGAGTTCGCCGTTGACGCTCACGTCCAGCGAGATGAGCCGCGAGGCCGCGCCGCGGCTGATGACGATGTCGTTGAGCGACGTGGCTTTGATGGTTTGGCCATGCGCCTTGCCCGTGGCCTCGATGAGTGCACGGGCTTCAAAGTGATATTTTCCCTGCCATAACAGTTTCAACGCCGCAGCGAGTGCGTCGGAAGGCACGGCGGTGAGAAAGCCGAGGCCGCCGAGGTTGACGCCGAGCATGGGCGTTTTGGAACCGGCGATCTGCCGCGCGGTGTGGAGCATCGTGCCGTCGCCGCCGAAGATGATGAGCAGATCCACCGCGCCAGCCAATGCGGCAGTGTCGGGGAGAACGTGTCCCTTGATTCCGGCGAACTTGGCGGTGACGGCGTCGCAGAAGACTTCGCGGCCGGAGCGGCGGAGGAGTTGGGCGGCGGCGCGAACGCTGGCGGCGGCGGCGGGTTTCTCCGCGTTGCCGACGAGGCCGATGCGTTGGAAATGTTCAGCGGACTTTTTCAATCAGTGCCAAAAACTCTTTGTTGCCGGCGGGGCCGAGCAGGGGAGATTCAACCACACCGCGCCAGCAAAGGCCAGCCTGGGCGGCGACAAATTCTCTCAGTTCGGCTAGCACGCGCTCGTGGATGGCGGCATCGGTGATGACGCCGCGGCCCTTGTCCACCTCGGCCTTGCCCGCCTCGAACTGCGGCTTGATAAGCGCAACGATTTTCCCCTCCGGCTGGAGCAACGGCACGGCGGGCGGAAGAATCTTGGTCAGCGAAATGAACGAGCAATCGGCAACAATCAAATCGGCCGGCGCGGGGAAGTTTTCCGGTTTGAGGAAGCGCGCATTGGTTTTCTCCATGACGACGACGCGCGGGTCGCTGCGCAGTTTCCAAGCAAGTTGCCCCTGGCCGACATCCACGGCGAAGACTTTTTCCGCGCCCCGCTGGAGCAGGCAATCGGTGAACCCGCCGGTGGACGCGCCGATGTCAATGGCGGTGAGGCCGGCGACGGGGAGTTGAAAATGGGCAAGGGCGTGTTCGAGCTTGTGACCGCCGCGGCTGACGAATTTCTCTGGCGCGTCCACGGTGAGGGCGTCGGCGGGCTTGATGCTGTCGCTGGCTTTCCGGGCGGGATGGCCGTTGACGCGCACGGCGCCGGCGAGGATGAGGCGCTTGGCTTTTTCGCGGCTGTCGCAGAGGGCGCGCTCGACGAGGGCTTGATCCAGACGGATCACGGCTAGAATCTGGTGCCGCTGGCGAAGACGCGGTTTTGAGTTTCGCGGAAGCTGTGCAGGAACGAGTCGTTGTCGGCGACGGCTTTTTCGACGAGCTGCTTCATCAGGAACATTTCGGAGCTGTTGATGACGGCGTGGACGCTGTTGCGGAAGGCTTCCATGGGGGTGAAGGTCTGGAAGCCATTGCCGACCAGCAGGACGGTGGCGTGGCGGCGCTGGATCATGGGCATGTTCTGGAGCGCCTTGAGGGTGACGTTCTCATCCGGGGTGTTGGCGCCGAACAATTCCTCGACGATGACTACCTGATAGCGCACCTGGCTGAACCGCATGAGAAAATCGCTGTGGGTGGCGGCGGTGTGCACCTTGTAGCCGAGTTCTTCGAGCGCGCGCTTGCAGGTCTCCAGCCAGTCCGGCGTGGAGAAGGCAATCAGCGCCGGCTTGTCGCCACTGACGACAAAATCGAAGTTGCTGTTCATTTCAATTTCAAAATGGGTGGGGCCGTGGACGAACCGTCCGCCTGGCCGGCTTTGAGATTCTTCATGCGCAGCGTGTTGGCGGTGTTGCTCATCTCACCGCGCTGCTTCTTGATGTTGTCAATGCCGCGGGAAACGACGCTGCGCTTGGAGCAGTAGAGCAGGGCGGTTTCTTCGGTGATGAGGCCGTTTTCGTAGGCGTCCAGACAGGCGTTGTCGAACGTGCGCCAGCCGAATGGATAGCTGGCCTCGATGATCTCGTAGAAGGTCTTGCCTTCGCTTTCGCCGAGCCGGATGGCTTCTTGCGTGCGGAGATTGGAGCCCATCAGTTCGATCAAGGCGAAACGTCCGCCGCTGATGCGGGGCACCAGCCGCTGGCTGGCAACCCAGCGGAGCGAATCGGAAAGCCGCGTGCGCACCTGTTCCTGCTCTTCCGGCTCAAACATGCCGAGGATGCGGTTGATGGTTTCGCCGGCGTTGATGGTGTGAAGCGTGCTTAAAACAAGGTGGCCGGTTTCTGCCGCGCTCAAGGCAATCTTCACCGTGTCGCGGTCGCGCATTTCGCCGACGAGGATCACCTTCGGCGCCTGACGCAAGGCGGCGCGCAAGCCGCTGGAGTAATTGTCGAAATCAATGCCCAGCTCGCGCTGGTTGAAGGTGGCCTTCTGATGCTTGTGCAGATATTCCACCGGATCTTCGAGGGTGACGATGTGCACCGGCTTGGTGCGGTTGATTTCGTCCAGGATGGCGGCCAGCGTGGTGGATTTGCCCGAACCCGTGGCGCCGGTCACGAGAATGAGGCCGGTCTTTTCCGTGGGAATGTCCTTGAAAACCTGCGGGAACTTTAATTGCTCCAGCGTCGGCACGGCGGCGTTCAATTGGCGGCAGACGATGGAAAAATTGCCGCGCTGGGAAAAAATATTCACGCGGAAACGCGCCTGGTCGGACAGGGAATACGAGGAATCACACGAACCGTGGCGTAGCAAATCCTCGATGTGCCAGAGGTTGTCGCCGATCATGTTCAGGGCGATGGTCTCGATCTGGAACGGTGTGAGCTTGTCAATGGGCGTTTCGAGCGCGACGGGTTTGAGCTCGCCGTAAGCTTCCACCTGCGGGGGCCTGTCAGCTGTGAAGAGCAGATCAGAAACCTCCGGTTGGGAAGCCAGCATGGTCGTCAAAATCTGGTCAAGCTCCGGGCGGCGCATAAAATCAATTTAATCAGCTTACGTCGTCGTCCTCCGGCGGATGCGCGAGCAACGGACGGAATTTTTTCTTGTCGAGCGACTTGTCGTAGGCGTCTTCCGGCGTGACGCGCTTCATGCGGACATGTTCCATGATGTGGTCATCGAGCTGCTGGTTGCCGAATTTCTTGCCGACCTGGATCATGCCTTGGATCTGGTGTGTCTTGCCTTCGCGCACGAGGTTGGCCACGGCGGTATTGAATACGAGAACTTCAAAGGCCGCCACGCGGCCCTTCTTGTCGCAACGCTTGAACAACGTTTGCGCCACGACGCCTTTCAAAGCCTCGGACAGCGTCTGGCGAATCTTGTTCTGCTGGTCGGCGGGGAAAACGTCAATAATACGGTCCACCGTCTTGGCCGCGCTCTGCGTGTGTAGCGTGCCGAAAACCAAGTGGCCCGTCGCGGCGGCGGTGATGGCGAGTTCAATCGTTTCCAAGTCGCGCATTTCGCCGACGAGGATGATGTCCGGGTCTTCGCGCAGCGCCCCGCGCAAGGCTGAGGAGAAGGATTTGGTATGAACGCCGACTTCGCGATGGTTCACGAGGCAGTTTTTGCTTTCGTGGACGAACTCAATCGGATCTTCGATCGTGATGATGTGGTCTTTGCGGTTCCGGTTACAATAATCCACGATGGCCGCGAGGGTGGTGGACTTGCCGGAGCCGGTCGGGCCGGTCACGACGACCAGTCCGCGGTTGAGCATCGCAAACTTCTTGAAGACCGGCGGCAGCGGCGCTTCGAGTTTTTCAAAATCCTCAAATGACAAGACGCGGCTGGGAATCTGCCGGAACACCGCGCTCACGCCGTTTTTCTGGTTGAAGAAATTCACGCGGAAGCGGGAGATGTTCGGGATTTCATAGCCGAAGTCTACGTCGCCCGTTTCTTCAAACTGTTTGATTTTGTAATCCGGGGCGATTTCGTAGAGCATCGCCTTGAGCGTATCGTTTTCCAGTGGGGGATAATCCACGCGCTGGAGTTCGCCGTGGATGCGTAACATGGGCGGGTTGCCGGAGGCCATGTGAAGGTCGGAAGCCTTCTGCTCAAACATCAGATTGAAAAATGCGTCAATTTTAGCCATAAGTCCTCACTGTTGAAACGACACTAGCCAATGCCATGTCCCTCTGCAAGCAATGAAAATGCCGACTGACGTAATCCGCGAAGAAATTCGTCAAAGCGGGGTTATTCCCTTTGTGCGCTTCATGGAACTGGCGCTTTATTGTCCAGAAACGGGTTATTATGAGACACAAAAAGACAATGTGGGTCGTGCAGGCGACTTCATCACCAGCGTCAGTGTGGGGAGTTTGTTTGGCGAAATGTTGGCGTTCGAGTTCGCCGAATGGCTTGAAGAATTGCGGATTACGAATTGCAAATTGCATTTGCTCGAAGCGGGAGCGCATGATGGCAAATTGGCGGCGGACATTTTAGGCTGGTTGCAAAACCATCGTCCCAAAATTTTTTCTGAAATGGAATACGGCATTCTTGAGCCTTCCGCGCGGCGGCAGGATTGGCAGCGGAAAACCTTGAAGGCGTATCCGAACGTTCGCTGGTTTTCTGGATTCAACGATCCAACAATTCAACGATTTGACGGCGTCCTTTTCAGCAACGAACTGCTTGACGCCTTTCCCGTCCGCCGGCTCGGCTGGGACGCAGCAAAAAAAGTGTGGTTCGAGTGGGGCGTCAATTTTAACACAGGAAAAATGGGGTGGGTGAAAATTTTCAATCCGACCTCTGGCCTGCCATCTTCCATCAGCCAGCTTCCAGACTCGTTTTTGAAAGTGTTGCCCGATGGCTACACCCTTGAACTTTCTACCGCAGCCGAAAACTGGTGGCGTGCCGCCGCCGGCATTTTGTCCCGCGGGAAATTGCTGGCGATCGATTATGGTTTTACCGTCAGGGAGCAATTTTCCCCAGCGCGATTGCAGGGGACGCTGCGTGCTTACCATCGTCATCGTATCTCCGATGATTTGCTGGCGAATCCCGGCGAACAGGATTTGACCGCCCACGTTAACTTTTCTGCCATCCAGAAAGCGGGCGAGGAAGCGGGCATGAAAACGGAAAACTTTTGCACCCAGCCGCAGTTGCTCGCCCGCATTCTGCAAAAAGCCGTGGCCGAAACCTCCTTTACCGCCTGGAGTGCCAGCCGCGCGCGCCAGTTCCAAGCGCTTACGCATCCCGAACATCTCGGCCGCGCTTTTCGTGTTTTAGTTCAAACGCGGGCGCAGTAAAAGTTTGGCGGCTGCCACTGACTGCCATTACAGTGAGCCATGGGCGCATTTCCCGTCAGCCTTGAAAAAGCCAGCCAGCTCGCGCAGCGCATGGCTGCGCTCGGCGTGCGCGAGGCGGATATTGAGGAGAGCTTCGTCCGCTCCGGCGGCCATGGTGGTCAGAATGTGAACAAGGTTTCCACCTGCGTCATGCTGATTCACCGTCCGACCGGTGTTGTGAATGAACAAATACTTTGGTCACTTTTTCAAAAATCCTGATTAGTTTGGTCACTTTATCCAAAAAATCTAAGAAGTTCGGTCACACGCTGGTTCAAATAATTGGGTCACTCGCGCCAGTCGCTGGTAGTGGAGTTTTCCAAAGAGGATGAGAATGGTTCAAAGAGGATGAGACTACACCTAAGGGCAAGACATTCCCAAGTGCGTGCATATTATGCTTTTATAACCTAATAGTCTTATTTTGTGTTTTTTGACCGTAGTTTTTTTGGCGGTTTTGCCCACTGTAAACGGCGGTTGAAAAGTGCGGCGGGTGGCGCTCGAAAAGTGCCTCACCTTCCGAGCAAAGGGAACTGGATTTTCAGGTCTCCGTCAAGCTGTTGATTCCGCTTCGAGGTAGAAGCAGCAGGAGGGGGAGCTTCGA